>CAZWMY010000024.1:0-40247 GCA_964635025.1 uncultured Desulfobacula sp.
ACGACCCCATACCGGTGCCGCCACCCTTGCCTTGCGGTGTGAATTTTACCGTGAACGATTAAGAAGATTGAAAAGCATGGGAGAACAAAATGAATATGAAAGGCTTCTTCAAGTTTTTGAAATCGACCATATTGATGACACCCTTTCAAATGAAACCGCCATTGTGCCGGTTAATATAACCTACTATCCGGCAAGCCCCAGGGAAAATATTTTGAGCAGAATTGCCTCAATCGTGATGAAAGAGCCATCCAAAAGGGTTATGGATGAGATAATGACGGAAGGCAGCATGTTGTTCTCTGATGTGGATATCACGATTCGATTCGGGGAACCTATCAAAATGAAGAAATATTTGAACGACCCTTATTTTGAAAGCATGCTCACTGCCAAACGAAAAATCAGGTTTGACGAGGATATCAGCTCCAAGCAGATATCAAGGGAATTATCCATTCAAATCATGGAAAAATACATGGCCTCCGTATATGCCATGACGTGTATCAATTATGATCATCTCCTTTCCTGTATCCTCAAACATTTTCCGTATCGTAGAGACGGGATCGATATTTATGAGTTCAAATGCAAGGTATTTATTGCCATCTATTTTCTTGTTTCGGGAAAGAGCTGCCATGTTTCGGATAATTTATTGTTAAATCAAATTCATCTCTTAACGGATGACCGGTTTAACAGGTTCAGGGATTTTTTTAATCTGGCAGAAAACAGCGGGGTGATTCAGATAAAAGACAATAAAATTTTCAAGGATCAGACAAAATTTATAACCCCGTCAGATTTTCATACCATCAGGATAGAAAACCCCCTTCTTGTAATGGCCAATGAAGTTGAACCACTTAAAGATATTGAAGAATTCCTAAAAAAGCTGGCTCAAAAACCAATGCCCGAAATCATCAATAAGATTAAAGACCATATCCTTACTAAAATTGAAGATGATTTTTTTAAGGATTATCAAAAGCATTACAGGCCAGGTGAATCAAAGGATAAAAGCATAGGAGATCCGATATTTCTGAAACATGAACACGAAGCACCGGGCATCCTCTTGATTCACGGATATATGGCTGCTCCGGAAGAAATGAAAGACTTTGCAAATTATCTCTACGATAAGGGGTTTACGGTTTATGTGCCAAGATTAAAAGGACATGGGACTTCACCTGAGGACCTTGCCAAAACAAAATATGATCAATGGATAGACTCTGTGGAAGAAGCCTTTGTGGTCTTGAGGCATTCATGCAATAAACTCATAGTCGGCGGGTTTTCAACCGGGGCAGGGCTTGCCCTGGATCTATGCACCCGGGTAGATGACATCATTGCTGTTTTTGCCGTGGCTCCCCCCATGAAACTTCAGGATCTAGGGTCTTATTTTGTTTCCGCCGTCGATTCCTGGAATACCATGATAAAAAAGATTCGTCTCAATGTCATGGCTAAAGAGTTTATTGATAACACTCCTGAAAATCCGCATATCAATTATTTTCGAAACCCCATAGCAGGGATTCATCAGCTTGAAAAACTCATGGATTCCCTTGAATCCAAACTTAAAACCATCCATCAGCCAGCCCTGGTCGTACAATCTCGAAAAGACCCGGTTGTAAATCCCAAAGGAACTCTCAAATTGTTTGAAGAACTTGGATCTGAAATCAAGGAATACTATGTCTTTGATTATAACCGGCATGGAATTCTGATAGGAGAGGGTGGCCATAGGATTTACAAGGCCATTGAGAATTTCATCCGGCAATGGGTTTAATAAAAAATGGCCCGGTAAGTAAAAAGAATTAATTTACCGGGCCTTTAAACTGAATGAGCTGTTTTTAAAAGGCTATTCTGAATCTGCAACCATCATGGTTGAAGAATCAAGTTTGAAAATCTGATTTGTTCTGGCCCCATCTTTGAGAATAACGGCTTCTAATTTGTCATCCACAGGATTTAAAAAGACGGCTTTATCAAACATGTCTTTATAGGTTTCAAGCTGAATAGGATAGCCGTCGTCACATAATTTTTCTTCCCTGTGGCTTCTGATTGAAAACCAGATAAAAACAGAAAACTCCCGGCTCAGGGAATCGAGCTTTTCAAGAGCAGATGAAACATCCTTGTCAAAATTCAGGCCATCCATGATAATAACGGAGGGCAGGGCAAGGTCTGCTTTTTTAAAGCTTTTCAGATATTCCCTGATTTTCTCCGTATCAAAAGTGGCCTCATTATAGCTGATGCCTACTTTGTTCGGATAAATGTCTTCCCAGAGCCTGAGGGCTTTTTGCGGATCTACATAACCGATACTGTCAATTAGATTGGTATAGCCGTCGCTGTATCTTAAGTTGATCTTTTCTATGGGCTCAACAAGGCTGATGTGAAGGATTTTTTCATTCCTCAGGAGCTGGGTAATGGCAATTTGCACAAGAAAACTGGTTTTTCCGACACCAGCCCTGGAAATAACGGCTCCGAACCGGCCGTCTTTAATATTTTCAATCCCAAGGGTTTGTGAAACCGGGCTTTTGAGAATGAGATCTTTTCTTAACATATTTTTTATCTCCGAATAGGGTTGTTATTTTTTAGATTTTTCTTCCAGTTTTTTTCTGACAATTTCTTCTGCTACAGATTGCGGCACCTGTTTATAGGCTGAGAACTCCATGGAAAACTGGGCTTTTCCCTGGGTGGCAGACCGAAGGATGGTTGAAAACCCGAACATTTCAGATAAAGGCACCTGGGACTCAACTACAGACATGACCCCTTCTTCCTGGGAACCCTGGATAATTCCTCTTCTCTGGTTAATCAATCCCATGCAGGAGCCTTGAAATTCATTGGGGGTTTCAATGACCACCTTCATGATGGGTTCTTTTATAACGGGTTTGGCTTTTGCATAGGCTTCAAGAAACCCGCCTCTTGCAGCTGCCCTGAAAGCCATGTCGGATGAGTCAACCGCATGGTAGGCACCGTCTTCCAGAGTGACCTTGATGCCGGTAACCGGGAATTCAAGTTTGGGTCCTTTTTCCATGCAGGCTTTAAATCCGTGTTCGCATGCCGGGATATAATTGGTGGGAATCCGGCCTCCAGTGACTTTATTCATAAAAATAAAATCTTCATCACAGGGTTCAAGAAATCCGGACACACGTCCATATTGACCTGCACCACCGGTCTGTTTTTTATGGGTATAATTAAACACAGCTTTCTGGGTAATGGTTTCTCTGTAGGCAACCCTTGGCTGACCGGTCACAACTTCAGCCCCATATTCTCTTTTCATTCTTTCCACATAGACTTCAAGATGAAGCTCGCCCATGCCCTGGATAATGGTATCACCGGTTTCATGGTCCACATAGGTTTTAAAGGTCGGATCTTCCTTTGTAAACCGGTTAAGGGCCTTTGACATATTGATTTGGGCTTTATTGTCCTTGGGTACAATGGAAAGGGAAATGACCGGTTCCATGATGTGCATGGCCAGAAGGGTATAATTGATCTGAGGGGAAACAAAGGTATCACCGGAGGCACAGTCTATTCCGAACATGGCGCCGATATGTCCGGCCGGAACAGCCTCCACATCTTCCATCTGGTTTGAGTGCATGCGGATAAGCCTGCCGGCCTTGAATTTTTTTCCATCTCTTGAATTAATGAGGGTGTCACCCTTATTGATACATCCTTGATACACCCTTATATAAGTCAACTGGCCGTACTGACCGTCCTCCAGTTTAAATGCAAGAGCCACCGTGGGTTTGTCAAAACTGCTTTCCAAAATCACGGCTTCTTCATTATTGTCCATGTCTATGGCTTGATTTTCAATATCAAGGGGAGAGGGGAGGTAATCCACAACGGCGTCCAGGAGGGGCTGTACGGCTTTATTTTTGTAGGCGGAGCCCAGAAACACCGGTGTCATCTGTCTTAATATGGTTCCGGTCCGGACAGCATCCATGATAAGTTCGGTTGTGATTTCCTTTTCTTCTAGGACGGCATCGGTAAGGGCTTCAGAAAAAAGAGAAACTGCGTCAACCATCTCTTCCCGGGCTTTTTTGGCTTCATCCATCATGTTGGTCGGGATGTCTTTGAAAACCACTTGCTCACCGTTGTCGCCTTCAAAGTATAGGGCCTTCATTGTAACCAAATCGATAATGCCTTCATGTTTGTCTTCAAGCCCGATAGGCAGCTGCATGAGGACTGAATTATGACCTAGTTTATCTCTTAATTGGGCACTGACCTTGGCAGGATTTGCTCCGGACCGGTCACATTTGTTAACAAAGGCAATGCAGGGAACCTGATAGCGTTTCATTTGCTGGTCAACGGTAATGGACTGGGACTGAACCCCGGAAACAGAGCAAAGCACCAGGATGACACCGTCAAGAACCCTTAAAGAGCGTTCAACTTCAACGGTGAAATCAACATGGCCCGGGGTGTCGATAATATTGATATTGTGTTTGTTCCATTCACAATAGGTGGCGGCGGAGGCAATAGTGATGCCCCTTTCTCTTTCTAGCTCCATGGAATCCATGGTGGCGCCGACCCCGTCTTTGCCCCTGACTTCATTAATTTTATGGATTCTTGCCGTGTAAAAAAGAATTCTTTCCGTCAGGGTGGTTTTACCGGAATCAATATGAGCGCTGATCCCAATGTTTCTAACTCTTTTTAAATCTCTGATCATTTTAAAACATCCTTAAATAAAAATAAAATCCGCCTTTGCCACAATCTTAAAAATGCAATCGTTGATAAAGGCTTTACCGTGTTTTAATATTGCCAAATTATGACGATTTTGTTAGTGTGAGCCTGAAGTCAAACTTAACTTATGAAGGCGACATCTTATATTTAACCCTCTAATTTGTCAAGAAAAAATTAATTTCAAAATTCCTTAAGGCTATTTATGGTGAACCCCCTGCCGGATCAGTTTATTAAAAAATTTAAACATCATCTTGAAAAATTGCTCGAAACCATTGATATCAAGCTTTCAGAACTTCAGATGAACAGAATGGCAGGGCATGCGGCAGAATTGATGATATGGAATCAGAAATTCAATCTTACAGCCATAAAAGAACCTTTTGAAGTTGCTGAAAAGCATTTTTTTGATTCAATTGCAGCCGCTTCTTTTCTGGAGGGCGAAAAAACTCTGGCAGATATCGGATCAGGAGGCGGGTTTCCGGGTATCCCTCTAAAAATCATAAGACCGGAAATAAAAATTATTATGATTGATGCCTCGCAAAAGAAAATAAATTTTCTTAAGCATGTGATCCGCATATTAAAACTTGAAAATATTGATGCCGTTCATGCCAGGGTCGAAAACCTGAAATCAGATAAAGCCTTTTTTCAGTGTTTTGATGCCGTGATTTCACGAGCTTTTACAGATCTTGAGCGCTTTGCCAATCTTTCATGGCCGTTATTGAACCGGATGGGCCGGATTTATGCCATGAAAGGAAAACATCTGGAAATGGAAATTACCCCAGCCATCTCCAGCCGGTTTGAATGCAAAACCGATCATTATTTGCTTCCTTTTGAAAAAGCAGACCGATATGTGATAAGGCTTTCAACAAAACACGAATCCTGAGAAAGCCCTTAAGAATCAAGGTTAATTCTTGACTTTTCTTTGCTTTAACCATACAAAAGAAAGCTCAACTATTGAAAATCAATTGGTCCGAATATCGGAGGGATAATGGATTATAAGAATACTTTGAACCTGCCTTCAACTGAATTTGCCATGAAGGCCAATCTGCCGCAGCGAGAACCCGTTCAATTAAAGGAATGGGATGATAAAAAAATTTACCAGAAACTAAGAGAACAATCCAAAGGCCAGAAACTGTTTATCCTTCATGACGGCCCTCCTTATGCAAACGGCCATCTGCACATGGGTCATGCAATAAATAAAATTTTAAAAGACATTATCGTCAGATCACGTCAGATGGCCGGGTTTGATGCACCCTATGTTCCGGGTTGGGATTGCCATGGGCTTCCCATTGAACACAATGTTGACAAAAGCCTGGGTGAAAAGAAAAAGACCATGACCGATGTCCAGATCCGACGGGAATGCCGTTCCTATGCTGCAAAATTTGTGGATATCCAAAGAGAAGAATTTAAGCGGTTTGGTGTCATGGGCGAATGGGACAAACCCTATCTGACCATGAATTATCCCTATGAAGCCAGAATTGCCAAAGAATGCGGTGAATTTGCCCTTTCAGGGGATATGTTTTTAGGCAAAAAGCCGATTTACTGGTGTTACAGTTGTCAAACCGCCCTTGCCGAAGCAGAAATTGAGTATCATGATCATACTTCTCCCTCCATCTTTGTAAAATTTCCGGTTAAAGATGATCTATCCGGTCTTTTACCGGGTGTAAAAGGCGATATTTATATTGTCATCTGGACAACAACCCCCTGGACCCTTCCAGCCAATCTCGGGGTCTGTCTTCATCCTGATTTTACATATGCGGCTGTCAGGGCAAAGGATCAGGGGGTCTTGATTATTGCAAAGGACCTGGTTGAAAAGGTAATGAAGACCTTTGCAATTGACGACTATACCATTATCGGGGATTTGTCTTCCCGTGATCTGGAGAATAAAAAATGTAAACATCCTTTCTATGACAGGGATTCTCTTGTAATTCTGGGAAATCATGTCACTCTGGAAGCCGGCACCGGATGTGTTCATACCGCACCCGGCCATGGGGCTGATGATCATCTTGTAGGGGAAAAATACGGTCTTGACTGTTATTCCCCCCTTGAAGATAACGGGACATTCTCAAAAGATGTGGAATTTTTCGGCGGTGAATTCATTTTTAAAGCCAATAAAGCCATCAATGAAAAACTTTCAAACCTGAACCTTTTGCTGAAAAATGACAATCTATCCCATTCCTATCCTCACTGCTGGCGATGCAAAAATCCGGTCATTTACAGGGCCACACCCCAGTGGTTTATCTCCATGGATAAAATGGGGCTCCGGCAAAAAAGCCTTGAAGAAATCAATAATGTCGTCTGGATTCCCTCATGGGGCCGTGAAAGAATTTATTCCATGATTGAAAACAGACCGGACTGGTGTCTTTCAAGACAGAGATCCTGGGGGGTTCCCATCCCGGTGTTTCATTGCAAAGCATGTAAAGAGATTTATATCACAAGGGAATCCCTGGATAAAATTCACAGGTTATTTAGCGAGCACTCTTCAGACATCTGGTTTGAAAAAGAGGCAAAGGACCTGATGCCGAAAGGTGCAACATGCGAGGATTGCGGGTCTGCCGACTTTACAAAAGATCATAATATCCTTGATGTATGGTTTGATTCCGGTGTGAGCCATGCTGCCGTGCTTGAAGAAAGGGAAGGTCTGTCACGGCCTGCCGATATGTATCTGGAGGGAAGCGACCAGCACAGAGGATGGTTTCATTCATCCCTTTTGACCAGCGTCGGCCGGACCGGAAAGGCGCCCTATAAGGCTGTTCTCACCCATGGGTTTGTTGTGGATGAAAACGGGCGAAAAATGTCGAAATCCGTGGGCAATGTCGTGGCTCCGGACACGGTGATCAAACAATATGGGGCCGATGTCCTAAGGCTCTGGGCAACTTCGGCGGATTACAGAGGGGATGTGAGCATCTCCAATAATATTATGCGGCAATTGTCCGATGCATACCGCCGCATCAGGAACACCTGCCGGTTTATCCTGGGTAATTTTTCCGATTTTGATGTCATAAAAGACATGAAACCGGTAAAACAGATGTCGGAACTGGATCGGTTCATCCTTCATCGATTGTCTCAAGTGGTTAAGCGGGTGCGGTCCTCCTATGATAAATATGAATTCCATACCATTTATCATACCCTGCATAATTTTTGTGTCATTGATCTGTCCGCCTTTTATCTCGATATCATCAAGGATCGGCTCTATACGTCAGCCCCGGCTGATCCGTTAAGACGTGATGCCCAAACTGCAATGCTTATTATATTGGATGCCCTGGTAAAAATTATGGCACCGATTCTGCCCTTTACAGCCGATGAAATTTATCAACATATGCCCAAAGGACCGGATCATAAAGAAAGCATCCACCTTGAACCCATGGTCATGCCTCATGAAGATTGGGAAGATAAAGCACTTTCTGACAAATGGGAAAATATACTGGTTTTGAGAGGTGAAGTGACCAAAGCCCTTGAAGAAGCCAGAATCAATAAACGAATCGGTCATTCCCTGGATGCTACCCTTGACATCAAGCTTGCAGATACCGAATTGAAAAACCAGGTAGAAAATCTGACCGAAAACCTGAACGATATCTTTATTGTATCTGCGGCCCGGCTTGTGAATGCCATCGACGATGAGGCGGCATACAAAGGAAAAGAAATCGAAGGGCTTGTCATAAAAGTTAATAAAGCTGAAGGCGTCAAATGTGACCGTTGCTGGCGTTTTGACCTCACCATCGGCAGCGATCCAGATCATACCACTGCATGCGCACGATGTGCAGCCGCTTTAAAAAAGATATTGTGAGCTGACGGTGGCAGGGCTCAAACTCAATGAATGGCTAAGGCTGATTCTGGTCAGCGGAAGTATTATCCTGGCTGACCAGACCACCAAATATATGATTAAGGTGAATCTTGCCTTGTATGATCATATTGTTGTTATTAAAAACTTCTTTAATATTACCCATATTCTGAACCCGGGCGGAGCTTTCGGCTTTTTTGCCGATAAATCACCTGAAATCAGAAAATTTATTTTTCTCTTTTTATCCTCAATCGTAGCGCTTTTTGTTTTATGGTTCTATAAAAAAACTGCTGATAAATGTGTTTTTCTTTCCTATGGTCTTGCCTTTATTTTTGGTGGTGCCGTCGGAAACCTGATTGACCGGTTTTTATATGGAAAAGTCGTTGATTTTCTGGATTTTTATATCGGAACCGCCCACTGGCCTGCATTTAATGTGGCAGACAGCTCCATCAATGTTGGAATGGGTATTTTAATCTATCACATCCTGTTTAATAAAATCCCGGATATATAACAGCATGTACCCTGTATTGCTGCATATCGGCAGATTCAATCTTTATACCTATGGGCTGTTTGTCGCCCTGGGGTTCATGACCTGGATCTTTGTTTCGGGCAAATTTGCAGAAAATTCAGGCATATCATCGGAAATTCCGACCAATATCTTTTTGATTATCTTTGTATCTGCCCTTATTGGTGCAAGATTGATGTATGTGATCATCAATTTTGATTCCTATAGAGGCAATCTTTTAGATATCATTAAAGTCTGGAAAGGCGGGCTTGTTTTTTTCGGAGGGTTTCTGACTGCTGTGCCAGTCGTTGCTGTTTATCTGAAATTTAACGGGGTTAACATTTGGAAAACAGCAGATATCCTTTCACCTGGCATGGCACTCGGGCATGCTGTCGGCAGGCTCGGCTGCTTTTTCGCCGGATGCTGTTATGGCAAGGTTTGTAATATGCCTTTTGCCGTCCGGTTTACCAATCCCGACTCCCTTGCGCCACTTAATGTGAATCTGCACCCAACCCAGATATATGAAGTGTTTTCTAACCTTATTCTGTTCATCCTTCTTGCTCTTTTGATGAAAAGAAAAAAAAATGACGGATCTATATTTTTAATTTATATCATACTCTATTCAATATTCAGATTTGTCATTGAATTTTTCAGGGGAGATTTCAGGGGAGAGTTTTTCTTTGATGTTATTTCCATATCCCAGGGAATTGGTCTTTTTGTTTCCTTGGCTGCGGGTATTATCCTTTTCATGCGCTTAAGGTTATCGTCCCATGGCTCTGATCCGGTATAGTCAATTAGAGCAGGTTCTGGATTCTTTTCCCAAAAAAAAAGATCCTCCCGTCCTGTTTCTCCTTTATGGGGATTCATATCTTATAAAACAAAGCTTTCAAAAATTGTCTGAATTTCTTCTTGGAAAGGATAAAAAAGAATTTGCCATGGAAACCCTCGAAGGGGGTTCTGTCTCCATGGGGGATATTATTGAAGCTGCATCCACGTTTTCGTTTCTTTTTTCAAAAAAAATTATAGTTATAAAAAATGCGCCTTTGTTTCAATCCCATCAAGGAAATGCAGAAGCCTGTTTTTCTTCAGCCGATCTTGAACATTTCATAGCATTCCTTGAAAATGGGGGATTGCCATCCCATCACTGTCTTATACTGACCACCAAAGACATTGATAAAAGACGAAAAATCTATAAAACGCTGGAAGAAAAAGGCATAATCATAGATTGCTCCGTTGCGGAAGGAGTTCGCAAGGCCGATCAGGATGAACAGGAAAAAGTGCTTCAGACCGTTTCCGAACAGATCTTATCCAAGACGGGAAAAACTATTGATAGACAAGCTTTCCATCTTCTTGTAGAGATGACCGGGGTGGATCTTGAACTTTTTGCCGGAAACCTGGAAAAACTGATTGTCTATTCGGGGAAGAAAAACACTATTTCGCCCGAAGATGTCCACAGCGTCATCACAAGAGACAAAAAAGATCCCATATTTAAACTGACCAATGCATTTATGGATAAAAATATGAAAGAAACTCTTTTTTATCTGAATTCAATGTTTAATGACGGGGCTCATCCGCTTCAAATCCTGAAGGTATTTGAAAACCAGATCCGAAAGCTGATTCTTGTTAAATGCGGGACTGGGAAAATGACCCTGAAAAATAATAAACTGAATTTGAAAAATACAAATTTTAATTTATTTAAACAAACGATTTTGCCTGAAATTGTTGCTCTTGATCAAGAGATGAAAGTTCAAATAGAGTCATGGAAAGAAGGTCTTGATGTTAAAGAGATAAAGGAAAAATCAAGCGTATTCAATGATCTTTTGCTTGCATCCAATCCACAAAATGCATATCCTGTTTTCCAGACATTTCAAAAATCTGAAAATTTTTCATTAAATGAACTGAAAGACGTGTTAATTTTTTTAAGTGATCTGGATTTCAGATTAAAGTCTTCATCATTTGATGCAAAGACAGCCTTTGAAAGCTTTATCATCCAAACATGCAGAAAGGGAGGGTTTGTTTATGCCAATGAAAACCAAAATCGTCGCCACCATTTCTAATTTAAGCTGTTCCCCTGAATTTATTGAGGGGCTTTACAAGGCCGGTATGACCGTTGTCCGGCTTAATACAGCTCACATGTCCCATGACGATGCCTTGGAAGTCATCCAAAACACCCGTAAGGTATCTGATAGAATAGGCATCCTCCTGGATACGAAGGGCCCTGAAATCAGAACCTGCAATAGTGAAAAACCTCTTTCTGTAAAATTCGGAGATTTCATAAGAATAAAAGGCGCACCCGGTCAGACGTCCCATGATGATATCATCTATGTTTCCTATGAGCATTTTGTCAATGATGTCCCTGTCGGCAGCTCCATACTGATTGATGACGGCTGTATCGCTCTTGCCGTGATGGAAAAGGATGATGATTATCTGAGCTGTTATGTGGAAAACGATGGGGTTATCAATCCGAGAAAAAGTATCAATATCCCGTCTGTTCACGTAAAGCTTCCGGCTTTGAGCGAAAAGGACAAATCTTTTATTGAATTTGCAGCAGACCATGATCTTGATTTTATAGCCCATTCTTTTGTGAGAAACAAAGAAGATGTCATTGCGGTTCAAAACATCCTGGACAAAAAAAAATCTCCCATTAAAATAATAGCAAAAATTGAAAATGCACAGGGCGTTGAAAATCTATATGAAATTCTGGATCACGCCTATGGTGTGATGATTGCAAGGGGAGATCTGGCCGTTGAAATTCCGACAGAACAAATCCCATTGATCCAGAAAGCGATTGTAAGAACCTGCATTGAAAAAAGAAAACCTGTGATTGTAGCAACCCAGATGCTGCATTCCATGATTGATTCCCCACGTCCTACCCGGGCGGAAGTATCTGATGTGGCCAACGCCTGCCTGGATCATACGGATGCCCTCATGCTGTCAGGAGAAACCGCCAACGGGAAATACCCTCAGGAAGCGATCACGACTATGGCCAAGATTGCAAAGGAGGTTGAAAGCAAAAAAAGCAGCTATGTGGATGTCGCCTATACTCTTGAGAACAAAGTCACGGCATATCTCGCCAAAGCCGCTGTAAAGGCCGCTTTAAGGCTGAACACCAAGGGGATCGTGGCGGATTCATTGACCGGAAAATCCATTCTTGAACTCGCTGCCTACAGGGGGGACAATCCCATTTATGCCCAGATTTACGACAAACGGGTGGTGCGCCGCCTTGCATTATCCTTTGGCGTTTTTGCCGATTATATGCCCATGGATATCACTACACCCCAGCCTTTGAAAGAATCCATCTGCAGATTGATTCAGGAAAAACGACTCAAGGATGAGGATTTAATAATTGTGCTTGCAGGAAGCTTTGGAGTTAAACACGGGGCATCCTATATTGAAATCAGTACGGCTGGTATTTTTAAGGAAAAGTGTTCTTAAAGACCGGATAATTCCTTTGCTCTGTACGAACTTCGGACAAATGGCCCGGCAGCAATTTTTTTAAATCCGATTTTTTTAGCCGTCTTATAAAGCAGTTCAAATTCTTCAGGTGAATAATATTTCTCAACCGGAAGATGGTTTTGGGTAGGTTGAAGGTATTGGCCGATGGTGATGATGTCACACCCATGAAAAAACAGGTCTGCCAGTGTTTGTTCAAGCTCCGACGCTGTCTCTCCCAATCCAACCATGATTCCGGATTTAACCGGCATCAAAGGGTCAATGGCTTTTGCATTATGCAATAAAGCCAGAGACCTATCATAGAGAGCCTCCGGTCTCACCCGCGGATAAAGAGATGAAACGGTTTCAATATTGTGGTTAAGAACATCAGGATTTGCAGCCAGAATCTTTTTTAAAGCTTCCAAATCGCCTTTGAGATCCGGAATCAGGACTTCTATTTTAGGATAACCCGGCACCATGGATTTTATGGCTTGGATGGTTGCTGCAAAATGGGTGGCCCCTCCATCTTCAAGGTCATCTCTTGTGACGGAGGTCACCACAATGTAGTTCAAATGGAGGTTATGGGCTGCTTTGGCGACCCGCAGGGGCTCTTCAGGATCGACGGGGGAGGGGATGCCGCAGGTGACGTTGCAAAACCGGCAGTTCCGGGTACATTGAGATCCTAAAATCATGAAAGTAGACGTATCTTTTGAAAAGCATTCAAACATATTGGGGCAATTGGCTTCTTTGCAAACAGTATGGAGTCCGGCATTTGACAGAAGGTTTCTAACCCGTTGATAATCTCCTCCTTTTGGAAGGCTTTTTTTTAACCAGTGCGGCTTCCCTGATTTTATTTTTTTATCGCTCGTCATGGAATTCACTTATGTTATAATGAAAAACAGATGAAAAATATTTTTTAAAAGAATCCTTTATCTGAATCATGGATAATCTGGAAACATCACCTCCGGATTTTTTGATTTCTTTTTCAACGGTTGTGACGGAAATATTGGTAAGGCCGCAAGGATTGATCCAAGAAAAAGGTTCC
Organism: uncultured Desulfobacula sp.; assembly: GCA_964635025.1. Lineage (GTDB taxonomy): Bacteria > Desulfobacterota > Desulfobacteria > Desulfobacterales > Desulfobacteraceae > Desulfobacula. The sequence goes on from CAZWMY010000024.1 coordinate 13,402, forward strand.
GGATCAAGGATGATGTTCATGGCAAGGCCGTGAAAACTAATGCCTTTTTTAATAGATATGCCCACACTTCCGATTTTGGAATTTTCTACCCAAAGACCTTGGTTTAATTGGTTTCTGTCGGCTCTGAGATTAAATTCCAGGGCAGTTTGCTTCATAATTTCTTCTAGACCCCATACAAAATCTTTAACACCGATTCTTTGGCGTTCAAGATCGATAATCGGATACAGAACTGCCTGACCAGGGCCGTGAAACGTAATGTTCCCGCCCCGATCCGTCCGGACAAGATCAATCCCTTTTGATTTTAAAAATTCTCTGGAAACCATTAAATTTTCTTCACCCCCTCTTTTCCCAAGGGTGAAAACAGCAGGATGTTCAACAAAGAAAATACGGTCTTCAGAAAGGGTTTTGCCTATTTTTGATTCCAAAGTTTTTATCTGACGATCAAGCGCTCTTTTGTATTCCATTAAACCAAGATCAATGAATACAGCCGAGCGCTTGTATAAAATTACCCCCTCAGGCATGGTTTCCTTGCTGCCATGACTTCATCCAGCCGGGTGACTTTAGTCAGCCGGGGCGCTTTTTTTAATTGTTCCGGATTGTCCTTTGCTTCCATTGCAATGGATTTCACCGCATTGATGAACTGATCAATATCTTCCTTGGATTCGGTTTCAGTGGGTTCCACCATAAACGCCCCTTCCACAACCAGGGGGAAATACACCGTGGGTGGGTGAAACCCATAATCCAGAAGCCGTTTGGCCATATCCATGGTGGTGATATGATATTCTTTCTGGAACTGGTCATTAAACACACATTCATGCATGCAAGGCTTGTCATAGGGTATATTCAAGGTATCCCTCAGGCTTTCCTTGATATAATTCGCATTAAGGACCGCCAGTTTGCTTGCATCCGTGAGACCTTTGGCCCCCATGGAAAGGATATAGGCATAAGCCCTGACCATGATGCCGAAATGCCCGTAAAAAGTATGGATTCTGCCGATAGTATCCGGGCGGTCCGTTATAAACTGATAGGTATTGAGTTCTTTTATCACCCGTGGAACCGGAAGAAAGGGTTCAAGGATTTTAACAACCGCCACCGGTCCTGACCCAGGACCTCCGCCGCCGTGGGGGGTGGAAAAAGTTTTGTGAAGATTTAAATGAAGCACATCAATCCCGATTTCACCGGGTTTGACAACCCCCATGATGGCATTCATATTGGCACCGTCTCCATAAACAAGACCGCCTTTGGAATGAACAATCTCTGCAATTTCTTTGATATTGGCTTCAAACAATCCAAGCGTATTGGGATTGGTGACCATGATGCCTGCCGTGTCTTCATCCATGACCGCTGCAACGGCTCCGGGTTCCAGTATACCGTTTGGTCCGGATTTGATATTAACGGATTCATAACCGCACAGGGTTGCACTGGCTGGGTTAGTACCATGGGCGGTATCCGGGATAATGATCTTGGAGCGCTGCCTGCCGTTTTTAGCATGGTAGGCATGAATCATGAGCATGCCGCAAAGCTCGCCGTGGGCACCGGCAGCAGGCTGAAGCGTAACTGCATGAAACCCGGTGATCTTTGCAAGAAATTGCTCAAGGTTGTACAACAATTTTAAAGCCCCTTGTGAAAATTCATCCCCGGATAGAGGATGGGCCCCGGCAAATCCCTGGCGGGCTGCCTGCACCTCATTGGTTTTGGGATTGTATTTCATGGTGCAGGAACCCAAAGGATACATGCCGGAATCTACGCCAAAATTCCACTGGGAAAGGCGAGTATAATGCCGAACCACATCAAGCTCGGAAAGTTCAGGAAGATTGGGCGCATCACCCATTAAATCTGCGTCAAGGTTGCTTCTGTCTACATCCGGTTTTGGCAGGGACATGGCGCAACGGCCTTTGCGGCTTTTTTCCCAAAGCATGGGTTCGTTAAATATAAGGCCGCTTGTTCCGGGTTGCTGAATCATGATTGCACCTCCTTTGCCAAATGATCAATATCACCTTTTGAGATGGTTTCGGTTGCACAGAAAAGATAATGCTGTTTTAATTCAGGATAAAAAGGTTCAAGATTCATTCCTGCAAATATGCATTTATCATCAATCAGATTTTTTCTTTTCTTCTCAAAACCGTCCGGCACTTTCATTACAAATTCATTAAAAAACGGCGTATTGAAGGCTGGTTTAAATCCTGATTTTATAAGACTGTTCTTAAGATAGACGGCTTTATCATGATTTAGTTGAGCAATTTCCCTGATTCCGATTTTACCGACGGTTGATAGATACATGGCGGCGGTCATGGCATTGAGCCCGTTATTGGAGCAGATATTGGAAGATGCTTTTTCTCTTCGGATATGTTGTTCCCGTGTGGAAAGCGTCAGTACAAATCCGTCGGCACCATTGGTATCCTTTGTTCTGCCGATCAAACGACCGGGAAGATTGCGCATCTGTTTTTGTGTTCCTGCAAGCAGCCCCAGGCCAGGGCCTCCAAAGGATTTTGCAATACCAAGACTCTGGCCTTCTCCAGCTACGAGATCCGCGCCTAAACCGCCGGGATTCTTTAAAAGACCATAGGCCAGCGCTTCGGTAAAGGAGACAATCAACAGGATATCTTTTGCATCCGCTTTGGTTTTAAAGGCTTTCAGGTTTTCTATGTTTCCAAAAAAATTGGGAGACTGAACGGCTATTCCGGCAATGTCTTCCATTTTTTCAAGTGCAGCCATATCCGTCAGCCCTTCTTTTGTGTGAGGAATCTCAACAATTTCATATCCGGCAGGATGGATATAGGTTTGGATGATCTGCCGGTGGCTGGGATGAACCAGGGAGGAAACGGCAATTTTGTTTGAAGCCTTCTTGTTTTGTCTTAATGCAATGAGACAGGCTTCTGCAAGGGCGGTGCCGCAATCATAATGGGAGGCGGTGGCAATATCCATGCCTAATAATTCTGTAATCATGGTCTGGAATTCATATATGCCTTGCAGGGTTCCCTGGCTGACCTCAGGTTGATAGGGAGTATAAGCCGTCATGAATTCCGACCGGGAAATCAGGTAGGGGATAATGGCAGGAATATAATGATCATAACTGCCGGCTCCGATAAAACACTTATAGGTTTTACAGGCGATATTCATGGATGCAAGCTGTTCCATGTGTACATTCAGCTCCCACTCGGTCAGGCTTTCCGGGATATCAATGCCTTGTTTTGTTTTCAGATGATCCGGTATGCAGGCAAAGAGGTCATCAATCGTTGCATGACCCGTTACCTTGAGCATACTTTCAATGTCTTCCTGGGTGTGGGGTAGATAACGCATGGGATTTATCCTTTCAGCATATCAAGATAGGCTGCTTTGTCCATCAGACCGTCGAATTCAGATGGATTGCCGGGTTTTACCCTGATGAGCCAGCCGTCTTTATAACAGGATTGATTGACAAGCTCCGGAGCATCTTCAAGACTTTTGTTAATTTCAACAATTTCCCCTGAAATGGGAATATATATTTCCGAAACCGCTTTGACGGATTCCACGCTGCCGAATTCATCTCCTTTTGAAAAAGTATCCCCAATTTCCGGAAGCTCAACAAATACAATTTCACCCAATTGGTCCTGGGCATAATCATTAATGCCTATGGTGACTATCTCTCCAGACTTTTTGGCCCATTCATGGTCTTTTGTGTACTTTACATCTTCCGGAAAATTAAGATCTTTTAATTCCTTCATGATAACCTCCCTTAATAAGTTTTATAAAAAATGGGTGATTTTTTTTCTTGCGGTTCTGTCAGGCCTGATATCCGTCACAATGATAGCAGTAACCGATCTTTTGCCTTCCATAAGGGTCAGTGTCTCACCTGGGGATAATTTTTTTGAAACCATGACAAAACCGCAGCTTAAACCTTTTATTGTTAAGCCCGGCGGCAGATTACCGGAACATATGCTGATAATTTTACCTTCATGCCGAGTAATTCCCATATCCGTGGCACACGTCAGCACTTTTCCGATTACAGCCCCGGTTTGATCCATAACTTTTGTTTTTTCCCCTGTGGACACTTTTCTCAGAGAGTCACCGGCAAAAGGATAGATAAATGAATCTTTGTCAGTGGATAAAAGTGCCTTGGCACCTAGAAAATCTTTTGTAAAAGAGGATTTATCCAAAGTATAGGGAAGAGCAAATTCCCAAGGATGATTTTTAAATTTCCAATGCCCGATGTCTTGATGGGAAAGAGGAAGGCAGGCACCGGTCCTGAGAGAATCTCTGGCAGCCAGCCCACAGGCAATGACCCCGAATTCTTCTCCTGCTGACAGGACATCCTTCCAGAGTTTGATAATGGAGCCGGGATTCAGGAATATCTCAAATCCAAATTCCCCTGTATATCCGGACCTGGACAGCAGAATGGGCGTTCCATCTAATAATTTAATCTCTGATTCACCCAATAGGGCTTGATCAAAATTGCCTTTGAAAGAAAAATAGGGCATATGATGAAAAATTTTTTCAGGATTTTGGATCAATTTTGAAAGAATTTTGGCTGAACTGATTCCCTGGATATCCATCTTGGCTATTTTCCCGGTTAAATCTTCAATCATAATATCCGGATCGGATTGGTGTTCATGCAGATGCGCTTTTATTGAACCACCCATTCCCGCATTCACACAGATCATAAAAAAGGTGTCGTTATATTTATAAACAATAGCATCATCGATACAAAATCCATCTGTGGTGAGAAATGCACCATAAACACATCTTCCTGGTTCAAGCGTGGAAATATCTCTTGTAAAACAATAATTGATCAATTTAAATGATTCATTTCCGGTAACAAAAATACAGGACATGTGACTGGTATCAAAAACTCCTGCTGATGTTAAAACAGCCAGATGTTCGGTTTTTACACCGGTTTCATACCAGAGCGGCATATCAAAGCCTCCGAAATCAGCCATATTCGCGCCGGCGGATTTATGCCATTTATTCAAAGGTGTGGTTTTCAGGCAGGGAGTCATGATAACATTCCTTTTAATGAACATTATATTAAACAAAAAAATATATATTGAAAATGATTCTTGAAAAATACCTTACGATAATGATATTGTCAAATAAAAATTAATTAAACTTATGTATATTTAAATTTTTTTTATAAAAACTAATGGAATCTATTTAGATTATATTGGTAAATCGTAAAGCGGAGCATTGTATGACACCTAAAATTGTTATTATCGGCGGAGGCCCTGGTGGTTATGTCGCAGCACTTCGGGCTGCGGCGCTGGGAGGGGAGGTCACATTAATTGAAAAGGAAAATCTGGGTGGAACCTGCCTTAACTGGGGATGTATTCCATCAAAGATCATGAAAAATTCAGCAGATATTTTCATGAAATTTTCCGAAGCTGAAAAATTCGGTATCAAAGTTCAGGGTGATGTAATTCCTGATATAGCGGCATTAATGGGAAAAAAGAATAAAATCCTTGATATCCAGAGAAAAGGGATTGCATCCTTATTACAGGCAAGCCATGTCAATATAGAAATAGGCAGAGGAAAAATAAAGCACCCCGGAAGTGTTGAAATTGTTTTTAATGACACAAGTGAAAAAGACATTGAATATGACAAGCTGATCCTTGCAACCGGTACAGAGCCTTTAAACGTATCAGATTTTCCTTTTGATCATGACAGGGTATTATCATCAAATGATCTTCTGCAAATAAGCGAAATTCCAAAATCCTTGGTAATTGTCGGCGGGGGAGTGATCGGTTGTGAGTTTGCATGTATATTTTCAGCTTTGGGGTCGGATGTGACAATCGTGGAAGCGATGTCCAGACTTCTTCCTCTTCCGTCAGTGGATGAGGAGTGCTCAAAGCTATTGCTAAAAGAAATGAAAAAACAAAAAATTACAGTTTTGTGTGATACGGTGGTTAACTCTTCTGAATTCAAAGGAGAGCTGCTGTCAATAAACATTGGCCTTTCCCCATTTACCGATAATCCAGACCCGAAAAAATTAAAAATCGAAGTGATACAGGCACAAAAAATGGCGGTCTGTATTGGCCGGTTGGCACTGTCAAAAGATTTGGGCCTGGAAACGATAAATCTGAAACCATCTCCCCAGGGCTGGATTGAGGTTAACGACAGAATGGAAACCCGGGTCAAAGGCGTTTATGCCATTGGTGATCTTTTAGGGCCTCAAAAGGTAATGCTTGCCCATGTTGCTTCCCATGAAGGAATAATAGCTGCTGAAAATGCTATGGGTAAAGAAAGCATTATGAAATATGATGTGATCCCCGGGGCAATTTTTACAACACCTGAAATCGGAACGATAGGGTTAACTGAATCTGATGCCCATAAAAAAGGATTTGAAATTGATTGTTTTACCGTTAATTTCAGATCAATTGGAAAAGCCCAGGCCATTGATGAGCTGCCGGGCTTTGCAAAAATGGTAATTGAAAAAAATTCCGGAAAAATCCTTGGGGTTCATATCATCGGCGCCCATGCAACCGACTTGATTGCTGAAGCAACCCTTGCCGTACAAAGAGGGTTAACGGCAGAAGACCTTGCTCACACCATCCATGCCCATCCGACCTTGGCGGAAATCATGGGCGAACTTTCTTTAAAAGCATCCGGCAAGGCAGTTCATGGTTAAAAAAATGACTATTTTAAAGGCGGAAAGACTTCAAATTCATTCATTTTATATAATAGGGTCTTATAACTTATCTTTAATATTTTTGCAGCACGGGATCTGTTCCAACCCACTTTTTCAAGAACAAACAGGATCACTTCTTTTTCGACCCTGTCTGATGCCAATTTTTTTATTTTTTTAAGTGAGATGTCTTCAAACAGCTTATCCGAGCTTGTGGAAAGATCAACAAACTTTGAAATGAGCGCTGTCCGGTCATCATCGATTTCATTTCTTCTCTGTGGAGAAGAATCTTTAATCAGATTGTCGGTTTTGATTTGTGATACAGGTTCAGGGTATTCGTGGGTCAATTCTTCAATGATTTTTGGCCATGAGTTCACTATCATCTGCTTTTTAATACAATTTTGGAGCTGTCGAACATTACCTGGCCATGGATAATTGCATAGTTTGGCAAGAATTTCTGAATCAGGCTTACTCCCATGATTATCAGGATATTCCGATCTATAGAGTCTATAATAGTATTCCAACAAGGATGGGATATCTTCTTTTCTTTCACGCAAAGGCGGAACATCAATCTTTATGATATTAAGCCGATAGAACAGATCTTCTCTGAATGTTTTTCGTTGTATGCTTTCTTCAAGGTTATGATTGGTTGCTGCAATGACCCAGACATCGGTTCTGAATTCCTGGTCCGATCCGAGAGGCGAGAATTCTCCGGACTGAAGAACATGAAGCATCTTAGATTGCAAAGCCATGGGCATATCACCGATTTCATCAAGAAAAAGAACGCCTTTGTCTGCTGTCTGAAATTTTCCAGGACGCTTTTTATGAGCACCTGTAAAGGCTCCTTTTTCATAGCCGAAAAGTTCGCTTTCAAGAAGGGTTTCAGGAAGTGCGGCACAATTTATTTTTACAAAATTTTTTGTTGAGCGCGCAGATTCTGTGTATAAATTCTGAGCAACAACTTCCTTGCCGACTCCTGTCTCGCCTGTTATCAACACATTCAAACAGGTATTGGCGACATGGTTGATTAATTCTTTGATTTTTAATATTGGTTTGCTGACGCCGATTAAAGGTGTGCTCATATTTCCATCTTAATTCTTTTGATTATCTTTTGTCTGGTTGATTAATTCCGTAACTGTATTTTCAATTTTAAAAAGATCAATGGGCTTAAAAAGAACAATGTCGGCTGCGGCTTCCGATGCAAGAGCACCAGGCTGATCCCCATATCCGGTCATGGCTATAATTTTAAGATGAGGGTATTCTTTTTTTACAATTGAAATCAGCCCGACTCCACTGATATTCGGCATCACCAGATCTGTAATCAAACAATCAAAAAAATTGGATTTATCCCTTAATAATTTCAATGCGGCAAATCCATCTACTGCTGTTTTTACTTCATAACCCATAGAATTAAAAAATTCGTAGAAAGTGGATAATATATCTTCATTATCATCAACAATCAAAAGTCTGTTCCGGTTTGCCATTACATGCCTCTTAACTATGAAGGAAAGTGTTTGTGCCACCTACTCCATATAATATAACCGTTTCATCTGCAAGGGAAAAAACAAAATATTGATGATTCTTGCCTAAATGAAAAATTAATATTATAAGGCGAGGGTAAAATTATAATTTGAGTATTTATTTATCAAAATACTATTCCATAAGGAAGATTTGAATGAAAAAAAGCATTATCAAAGGGACAGGGATGTTCGTTCCGCCTAATCTTATTACAAATCACGATCTTGAAAAAATAATGGATACGTCGGATGAGTGGATAAAGCAAAGAACCGGCATAGAACAAAGATACTGGATCAGCATGGATGGAGTAACCGGCTCGTCTGATCTGGGCCTTGAGGCTTCTAAGATGGCTTTGGCAAATGCCGGGTGGACGGCAGAGGATCTTGATTTTATAATTTTTGCAACACTCAGCCCTGATATCATGTTTCCAGGATCGGGATGTCTGCTTCAAGCAAAACTAGGGCTAAATTCAACGCCTGCCCTTGATATTCGTCAGCAATGTTCAGGATTCCTCTATGGTCTTGCGACGGCAGACGCCTATATAAAAACAGGGCTTGCCGGAAAAGTTCTTCTGGTCGGGGCGGAAGTTCATTCCTCCGGACTTGACAAGTCCACAAGAGGACGAGATGTGACGGTTATCTTTGGCGATGGAGCTGCAGCGCTTTGCATTGAAGGGGTTGAAACTCAGAAAAATGCCGGGGTTCTTGCATCGGCCTTGCATGCAGACGGTAATTTTGCTGATGCACTGATGACTGAACTTCCTGCCTCAAGACTGCCCATACGCTTACCACCAGGAGTCCCCATTGATGATCTTAGATATTATCCTGTCATGGATGGGCCTGCCATATTTAAAAAAGCGGTGAGAATGTTACCGCAGGTTATCAGCGAAGCCCTTGAAAAAGCCGGATTAACTCTGGATGATATCGACCTCATCGTGCCTCATCAAGCCAATCTGAGAATTAACCAGGCCCTTGGCCAATTTTTGAAACTTGATGAAAATAAAATATTTCATAATATTCAAAAATATGGAAATACTACGGCTGCCAGTATTCCTCTCGCCCTGCATGAGGCAATGGCTGAAGGACGAATCGGTAAATCAGGTGATGTCGTCCTTTTTGTGGGTCTTGGCGCCGGACTCACATGGGGAAGTGTGATTTACAAATTTTTATAAAACACTAACCGTATAACGTTGAAGTTCTCAATTAACCGGCAGGGTGAATCCTTATGAATAAAATAGTAGAAATACTTATGAAAAAAGGGGTCAACATCCCTAATCCTGAAACCGTTCTTATTGCAGACGAAATTAACCCTGACAGGATATCCGGAGAGAATGTTACAATATATGGAGGTTGCAAGATCTTTGGGGAAAAAACCCTAATCATGAAAAATTCCGAGATTGGATATGAAGCTCCGGTCACACTTGAAAATACATTGTTGGGTGAAAATACAAAATTAAAGGGCGGTTTTTTCAATGGTGCTGTTTTTGTCGGCGGCAATAGTTTTGGTTCAGGCGCACATGTGAGAAAAGGAACCATATTGGAAGAAGAAGCCGGCGCTGCACATACAGTTGGTTTAAAACATACGATTTTGTTTCCATTTGTTACTCTTGGCAGTTTAATTAATTTCTGTGATTGTTTTATGGCTGGGGGTACAAGTCGAAAAGATCATTCCGAAGTCGGTTCGTCCTTTATACATTTTAATTATACACCTCATCAGGACAAAGCAACACCCTCTATGATGGGTGACGTTCACCATGGGGTTATGCTTTATTCCAGACCTATTTTTTTAGGAGGGCAGGGCGGCATTGTGGGGCCGGTCAGAATAGCATATGGCTGTCTTTCCGCAGCGGGCTCCATCATTCGGAAAAACGAATTGAAGAATGATAGGCTTATATTAGGCGGCGCCTACAAGGATGCTTCCATCCCAAGAGATCTGAATGCCTATAAAAATGTCAGCCACATTTTTAATAATAATATTTACTATATTGCCGGGTTGATATCATTGAAGTCCTGGTATAAGCATATACGCCCTCTTTTCATATATGATGAATTTTCGAAAAATCTTGTCAAAGGGATGCAGGATACACTTTATGACTGTATTGAGGAAAGGATATTCCGGTTAGAATTTTTTTGCCGAAAAATAGAATCCTTACAAACAAAGGAAAAGAATCATAACATTAAAGACAGTAAAGGGACGTTATTATCCACCACTGAAAAAATTTTAAAAAAAATGGAACTGGCTCTTAAAATTTTTAGCCTTGGACTTAAAAAAGACGAAGTAAATGATGAAGGCGAGAGATTTATAAAAATTGTTGAAAAAAAAAAGGGTGGAGGAGAAAAAAAATATATTGATGTGATCAAGAGTCTTGAAACGGATGAACAAAATCAAGGAAGCACTTGGTTGTTTAATATTGAAAAGCAAATGGTTGAAAAGCTTTTGATCAAACAGGGATAAAGAAATGAAAAAACTTTTTGGAACTGACGGGATTAGAGGAACAGCCAATCACTATCCAATGACATGTGAGATAGCTTTAAACACAGGAAGAGCCATTGCCATATTCGTAAAAGAAAACGGACATAAGACCATCATCATTGGAAAGGATAGCCGTATTTCAGGGGATATGCTGGAGGCTGCTCTTTCATCAGGAGCGACATCTATGGGTATAGATGTTATTCAGGTCGGGGTTGTTCCGACACCAGGGGTGGCCTTTTTATGTTCAGACATCCAAGATGTTGGTGCAGGAATTGTTATATCAGCTTCTCACAATCCATTTCAAGATAATGGTATTAAGATTTTTAAACACAATGGAACAAAGCTTTCTGATGAAGAAGAAATTAAAATTGAAACATTAATCCTAAATCATAAATTTGTTTCACACGAAGATATTGGGAAAATAACTATAAATCCAGATGGTTTGAAAAGATACTCAGATTTTTTATTATCAAAGTTTCCATTCAGGAAACCCGTAAAAAAACTAAAAATAATTATAGATTGCTCAAATGGAGCAGCGTCAAAAATCAGTCATATGGTTTTTAATAAAAAATTATATGAGGTCTATTTTATTAATGATGTGACCAATGGAAAAAATATAAATGATCAATGCGGTTCCCAGCACACAGACCAACTTAGAGAAAGGGTGGTTGCAGCAAAGGCTGATTTAGGAATTGCTTTTGATGGAGATGCAGATCGATTAATTGCGGTTGATGAAACCGGCGAAGAGCTCACAGGGGACAAAATTCTCGCCATCTGCGCAACATATGCAAAGCGGAAGAATCTATTAAAAAACAATGTCGTTGTAAGCACAATAATGAGCAACCTTGGTTTAACCAAATTTTTATCCGCCCAAGAGATTCTCCATATAAGAACTGACGTGGGGGATCGAAAAGTGATAGAAGGCATGCAAAAATATGGTGCTTGCATAGGCGGAGAGGACTCCGGGCATATGATTTTTTTGGATCATCACACAACCGGTGATGGGATTTTGTCCGCCTTAAAACTCATTGAAGTCATTTTGGAAACGGGTCAGCCTTTGTCCTCTCTTGCGTCTGTTCTAACATTGTTTCCTCAAGTTTTGATGAATATAAAGGTTGATGAGTCAAGGCCAGATTTCTATAAAAACAAATACGTCTTAGATACAATCCAAGCCATTGAAAAAAAACTTGGTGTCCAGGGAAGGGTGCTGGTTCGATACTCCGGCACCCAACCTTTGCTTCGAGTAATGGTCGAAGGCCCTGATTTGGAGTCGACCCAACGATATTGTAATGAAATCTGCGATGCCATAAAGGCAATTACTTTTTAAAGCCCGCGTATTAAGAAAAATTGAATGCACCGGCTTCCAGATATCAATGAATTAGTCTCTGCTGCCCCCGAAAATACGAAGAAGCATGATAAATAGATTGATAAAATCAAGATAAAGGGTAAGAGCGCCCATTATAGTCCCTTTTCGAACCATTGCGCCCGTTGCATTATCAGGAATGGTAACCGCCATGCTTTTCAATTTCTGGGTATCATAGGCAGTAAGTCCTATAAAAACAATAACACCAATATATGATATGATCATCTGCATGGCAGAACTTTGTAGAAATATATTAATGATAGAAGCGATCAAAATCCCAATCAAACCCATAAACATAAAACCACCAAGAGATGTGAGATCTTTTTTGGTTACCATTCCATAAATGCTGCATGCAAGGAAAGTAAGGGCACAGATAAGAAATGTTGAAACAATAGAAGTTGCTGTGTAAGCAAGAAAAATAAAAGAAAGAGTAACACCATTTAAAATTGAATAAACGGCAAACAATAATGTTGCCGTTGACGCTTCAATTTTTTGTATCCTTGCACTCAGAAAAAATACAAATCCCAATTCTACAATAACAAGTATCATAAGAAGTCCAGGAGTGCCATAAATCAATTGCATCATTGTTTCGTTATGAGCAACGTAATAAGCTGTAAAGCCGGTTAAAGATAGCCCTATGGCCATCCAATTATAAACACTCCTTATAAACGAATTGGTTTTAACAATAACAGAGCTTTGTGGAAAAGAAGAGTATGGATTCATTTTTAACCTCCTGTTGAGTTGTCGTTTGAACGGTAATATAGCACTTTAATAAAAGATTTCAAGATTACAATTTGATTATGTGCAGCCTCAAAACTAAATATTAAACGTATTAAAAATTTGTTTACATAATATTTATTATCAGCCCTATATTATGGTATTTCAGGATCATTAAAATATTGTGAAATTAATCCCTTTGTCTTATATATATAAATTTTGTTGTATAAGAGTTTATATTAGAATTAATAATGACAGAAAAACAAACAGGACAAATATACACAATTTCGATGCTTACAAGAGAAATTAAATCTCTCTTAGAGGAAGCATATCCTTTTGTTTGGGTTACTGGTGAAATTTCAAATTATTCAGTTCCTGCTTCCGGGCATTCCTATTTTACATTAAAAGACCATCACGCTTCCATCCAGGCCGTGATATTTAAAAATCAAAAGCTTAAGATTAAATTCAGGCCTGAAGATGGTATGAGAGTCTATGGTCTTGCCAGGCTTTCTATTTATGAACCCAGAGGCACATATCAGCTAATTTTTGAACATCTTGAACCAGAAGGCATCGGCTCCATGCAAATCGCCTTTGAACAGTTAAAACAAAAATTGTTTGATAAAGGATATTTTGATCAAAAATTTAAAAAACCAATTCCATTTTTACCTTTAACCCTCTGTATCATTTCCTCCGGAACCGGAGCTGCACTAAAAGATATTATTCAAATATCAAAAAGAAGATTTCCAAATTGCTGTCTTGAAATATTACCTGTCAAGGTTCAAGGAACCGGATCAGAAAATGAATTAATGGAAGCCATTCAATTTGCTAATGCACGGCAAAAGGCTGAGATCATTATTCTTTCTCGAGGCGGCGGATCTCGTGAAGATCTTTCAGCGTTTAATTGTGAATCGGTTGCAGATGCCATTTTTCATTCAAAAATACCAATTATAACAGGAATCGGCCATGAAACAGATTTCACAATTGCTGATTTTGTTGCTGACTTACGCGCACCTACGCCTTCAGCTGCTGCGGAACTTGCACTTCCAGATAAACAAATTTTGATTCAACGCGTATTTGAAATAAGACAACGTTTGGACAAAACCATGGGCAAACTCATTTCCAACATTCATTCTTTCATCATTCCTTTGACTAAAAGACTAAAACCTCCGGAAATGCTTCTTTATAACTACAGATTCAAAGTTGAAGACCTTGAAATGAGACTAAACAATCGAATTAAGGTTTATTTTCAATACTATAAAGAGAAAATTGGCTGGCTGTCTGATTCGCTTTATTCAAAGGCCATTGAAAATAGAGTATCAAACCAGCGTCATTATGTAAAAATGTTTAGTGATGCATTGATACTTTATTTTTATGTTATCTTGAACAAAAACAAAACCCATCAATTCGAATTAACGTCCAAGCTCAAGATATTATCGCCCCTGTCAGTTTTAAAAAGAGGCTACAGTATTTCAAGGCTCGCTCATAATAAAAAAAATGTTATTGATTCGACTCAGGTAAAATCCGATGATAGAGTTGAAATTTTTCTATTTAAAGGTCATTTAATCACAAGGGTGGAGAAGGTAAATGATTAAAAAACAATCGTTTGAAACTTCATTAAAAGAACTTGAAGAAATTGTAAAAGAAATGGAATCAGGGAATCTATCGCTTGAAGATGCCATTAAAAAATATGAGGCTGGTATTAAACAAGCCAAATATTGCAATGATTTTTTAAATAATATCGAAAAAAAAATCATCATGTTAACAAAAGACAATGAAGGAACTATAAAAGAAGAAAATTTTAAAGATGAGTAAAATGATGTTTGCGCTTGAACAATACCTTAAAGAAAAACAAAACCTTATCAATATGTATCTTCGTGTTATCCTTTGCCGGTTTGATAATAAACGAGAACTAATCATGGCCATAGAACATTCTCTTATGGCAGGAGGTAAAAGGCTGCGTCCTATTCTCTCCCTTGCTGCTGCCGAAGCATGCAAAACAAATTCCGAAAGTCTCGCCCTGCCCGCTTGTTGTGCAATTGAAATGATACATACCTATTCCTTAATTCATGATGATTTACCAGCCATGGACAACGATGACCTGAGACGTGGGCGGCCCACCTGCCATAAACAATTTTCTGAAGCAACGGCTATTTTGGCTGGAGATGCTTTATTAACACATGCCTTTTTAATCATCAGTCAGCCTGAGACAATATTTGAAACCTATCCGGATGTTGTTGCCCGTATGCAATTGATTACAAAAATTTCACAAGCAGCCGGTATGATGGGCATGGTTGAAGGTCAAATGATGGATATGCAATCACAGAATTTTAAATCAGGCAACAGCCTCTCCCATTTAAAACAATTACATGCTTTGAAAACCGGAAAAATGATCACTGTAAGTATTGAATCCGGAGCCATAAGCGTCGGTGCTAACCCTGATAAAACTAAACAGTTAATAGAATTCGGAGATAAAATCGGTCTGGCTTTTCAGGTTGTAGATGATATTTTAAATGTAGAAGGTGACCCGAACCGTATGGGAAAGTCTGCAGGATCTGATAGTTTGAATAAAAAAATAACTTTTCCTTTAATAATCGGGATGGATGAATCTAAAAAATTTGCAAAAAAGCTTATGAATGAAGCGATTGAGACACTATCCAAGTTTGATGAAAAAGCAACCCCGTTAAGGGAGATTGCTGCCTATATCATTAACAGGGATCACTGATTATACAATAAAAAGGTTAATAAATTTTGGCTCTACTTGAACTTATAAAAAATTCCAGAGATATTCATCAACTCTCCAGAAAAGAACTCAAGGTTCTAGCATATGAAATCCGAAAACGTATTATTGAGGTCGTATCAAAAAACGGAGGACACCTTGCCTCCAGCCTTGGTGCAGTCGAATTGACATTAGCCATCCACTATGTATTTGATTTGCCCAAGGACACATTAATCTGGGATGTGGGGCATCAATCCTATGCCCATAAACTTTTAACCGGAAGAAATGATCGTTTTGACACCCTTCGTCAATACAAAGGCATTTCAGGCTTTGCAAAAATAAAGGAAAGCCCCTATGACGGTTTCACCGTTGGTCATTCCTCTACTTCCATTTCTGCTGGGCTTGGTGTCTGTTATGGCAAATACCTGAACGGGGATGACTCTGATGTCATATCGGTTATAGGGGATGGATCGCTGACTGCCGGTCTGGCATACGAAGGATTGAATCAGGCCGGTGATATGAAAAAACGAAATCTCATTGTTATTCTGAATGATAACGATATGTCGATCTCACCCAATGTCGGTGCTTTGTCCTCTTTTCTAAGCCGGACATTCTCTGCAAAATATCTTCAGTCCATGAGAAATCAATTTGGCGCCTTCTTAAAATCCCTGCCAAAAATTGGAGATGAAATTTATTACATTGCCAAACGTTCTGAAGAATCCTTTAAAACTTTCATCACGCCTGGAATGCTCTTTGAAGCCTTTAATTTTGATTATTTCGGACCCATTGACGGACATAACCTGGATCATTTGATTGATATTCTTAAAAATATCAAAAATCCAAAAGATCCGGTTCTTCTTCATGTAACGACCATAAAAGGAAAAGGCTATGAACCTGCTGAAAAAAATCCGATCTACTATCATGGCGTGGGGTCTTTTACAATAGACACGGGTAAAAGCAACGCAAAGCCCAATGGAATCCCTTCCTATACCCAGGTATTCGGCAGTCAAATGGTAGCGTTGGGGCATAAAAATTCAAAGCTTGTTGCTGTGACCGCCGCAATGCCTGAAGGGACAGGACTCATCGAATTTTCAAATCAATTTCCGGATCGTTTTTTTGATGTCGGTATAGCAGAACAACATGCCGTTACGTTTTCAGCAGGACTTGCCTCCAAAGGATTAAAACCGGTTGTTGCCATCTATTCCACTTTTTTACAACGCGCTTTTGATCAGATTCTTCATGATGTCTGTATTGATTCACATCCGGTTGTTTTTGCCATAGACCGGGGAGGGATTGTAGGTGAAGACGGCCCTACCCATCATGGCTTGTTTGATTATGCGTATCTGAGATGCATGCCCAATATGACCATTATGGCGCCAAAAAATGAAAACGAATTAGCCCGGATGTTGGTTACTGCCATTCATCACAATGGTCCCATTGCGTTGAGATACCCGAGGGGGTCCGGAACCGGCGTAGAAATCGATGAAAATCCCCTGCCGATTGAAATCGGGCAGGGAGAGGTCATCTGTGAAGGGGATGATCTTCTTATCATTGCCGTTGGAAAATCCGTATGCGAGTCATTAAAAGCAAACCAAACCCTGAATGGGAAAAATATTCATTCCACCATTATTAATGCAAGGTTTGTAAAACCTCTTGATGCTGAACTGATCTGCAGATATGCAGAAAAAATTAAAAAAATCATCACTGTTGAAGAGCATGTTCTTTATGGTGGTTTTGGTTCAGCCGTGCTTGAAATGCTCATAGATAAAGGCATTTCAGGTTTTTCATTAAAAAGAATAGGAATAAAGGATCGATTTGTGGAACATGGCCCATCAGATATTTTAAGACAGAACTATGAAGTGGACAGTGCTGCCATCATCTCTTCAGCCATTGAATTATATGAGGGAAAAAATAAATAAAGGAGATGGCAATAAAGCAAGGCTTGATTTACTGATTGTGGATAAGGGCCTGGTTAAATCCCGCCATCGGGCAAGCGCTCTTATCATGGCGGGGAAAGTCTTAGTGAATGGTTTTCCTGTTGATAAACCAGGGACATTGGTTTCAAGCCAAGCCGAAATTATTGTCAAAGAGGATAACAATCCCTTTGTCAGCCGAGGCGGTCTGAAACTTGAAAAGGCCCTGCAGACCATTCCAGTGTCTGTAAAAGGATTAACCTGCCTTGATATAGGTGCCTCAACCGGTGGATTTACGGATTGCCTTATTCAATATGGCGCTTTGAAAGTATATGCCGTGGATGTAGGATATGGTCAGTTCGACTGGACTTTGAGGCAAAATCCAAGGGTTGTTGTCATCGAAAGAACCAATATCCGCTACATGCCCTATGAAATGATTAATGAAAAAGTCGACCTTATTGTAGCAGATACTTCATTTATCTCTCTCAAGATTGTGATCCCTTCTGCAGAAAAATTTATGAAAGAGGATACATTGATTTTGGCATTGATCAAGCCTCAGTTCGAAGCCGGAAAAGAGAATATTGGTAAGGGAGGGGTGGTAAAAGATCCGGAAATCAGAGAAAAGGTGATTGAAGACATTAAATCATTTTTTGTTGAACGTGGATATCGGGTCAATCTTGTTGTCCCCTCCCCTATTTTAGGCCCTAAAGGAAATATGGAATACATCCTGTCTTTAAATTATAAAGAAAATTTAAAATAGGACTATTATTTTTATTTAAATTCGATTATTTAAATAAATCTGTTTATTAATTGTTAATAAGGAGCAGTAATGAGCGAAGACATTAAAACCATGAGAAACATAGCTCTGGCTGGTCACGGAGGATCCGGAAAGACCACGCTTGCCGAGGCGATGCTGTTTAAGGCCGGAGTTATCAGTCGTCTTGGAAAGGTTGAAGAAGGCAATACCGTTATGGACTTCCAACCTGAAGAGACCCGAAAACAACAGAGCATAAATACTTCATTTATTAAATATACACATAATAAACATACTATTACCTTGATGGACACTCCTGGTGATCAGAACTTTTTTTCTGCTTCCAAAACATGCTTCCCTGTAGCTGACAGCCTCGCTTTTGTCATTGACGGAGTCGGCGGCCCTTCGGCCATGACTGAGGAAGCAGGTGCCAGTGCTCTGGAATATAATCTCCCCGGCTTTGTCATCATTAATAAACTGGACAGAGAAAGAGCTGATTTTCCAACCTGTATTGAAGCCTGTAAAAAGGCATTGAAAAAGAAAATCATCCCTGTCTGTTATCCCATAGGATCTGAAAATAATTTCAAAGGATTTGTTAATATCATCTCCGGCCAGGCATTTGAATACAGTACGGATGGAAAAGTAAACAAGATCGAAATCCCCTCTGCTATGGCAGACGACATTGAAATGGCAAAAGAAGAATTTATTGAAAATATTGCAGAACTCAATGATCAGCTTCTTGAAAAATATCTGGAAGGTGAAAAAATTGCAGAGGCCGACCTTAAAGCAACTTTCAGGCAGGGTGTTCTGGATGCAAAATTTTATCCGGCCATCTGTTGCTCTGCTACCAAGATGATCGGGGTTGAAACCATATCCGATTTTATCAATGATTATATGCCATCTCCTATTGATAGAGGGAACTGGATTGCAAAAGATTCAAAAGGTGAGGATGTTGTTGTTTCTCCAGACCCTGCTGCTGAATTTTGTGGATTTGTTTTCTGTACCATAGTTGACCCATATGCAGGAAGGCTGTCCCTTTTCAGGGTGATATCCGGTAGTCTTGGCAAAGAAGGGAATATTGTCAATACGACAAAAGACACAAAAGAAAGATTTTCCCAACTTTTGGAGATTGCGGGTAAAGAACAAAAGCCCATTACTTCAGCAATTCCAGGCTCCATTGTGGCTGTTGCAAAATTGAAAGAAACCTTGACCGGAGATACCTTGACCGGTGGCCGGGACATTCAGATCCCTGCGCCCAAACCCATGCCGTCTGTCATTTCCTTTGCCATCAAACCCAAGGCAAAAAGTGATGAAGATAAAATCCATGAAGCGATCAGAAAAATACTTGATGAAGATACAGGACTTCAGCTCAGACGGGAAGAGGAAACAAGACAGACCATTCTTTCAGGCAGAGGTCTGGTCCATATTGAAGTCACGGCTGAAAAAATACAGAGAAAATTTAATGTGGGCATGGATATTGAGACTCCCAAAGTGGCATATCGAGAAACATTTAAGAAAAAAATCCGTGTCCAAGGCAGGCATAAAAAACAATCCGGCGGACATGGTCAGTATGGTGACTGCTGGATCGTTCTCGAACCGCTTCCAAGCGGCTCAGGCTTTGAATTTGTGGATAAAATTGTTGGCGGTGTGATCCCGAAAAATTATATCCCGGCTGTTGAGGCAGGGGTTCGGGAAGCTTCAAAAACCGGTATTCTTGCCGGATTTCCCTGTGTGGATTTCCGGGTTACCGTGGATTTCGGGTCATATCATGCCGTCGACTCTTCTGAAATGGCATTTAAACTGGCAGGATCCATTGCATTTAAAAACGCTGCCGTGGATGCCAAGGCAGTCCTTCTTGAACCCATCATGAGGGTTGCCGTCAAAGCGCCTGAGGACAATACCGGTGATATTATGGGTGATCTGAATTCCAGACGCGGCAGGGTTATCGGTATGGATTCCGAAGGTGATAAACAGATTATCAATGCCCTGGTTCCCATGGCGGAAATGTTGCGGTATGCTCCGGATTTAAGCTCAATGACAGCCGGACGCGGAACATTTACCATGGAATTTGAACAATATGATGAAGTTCCGGCTGATCTGGCCAAAAAAGTGATTGATAAAGTAAATGCAGAAAAAGAATAAATAAAAATTTGGGCCGGGCTGATGAAACTTTCATATGCCCGGCTCTTTTTTTTTGCTTAACCCGGAAATTGTATCAAATAAATATTGCCTAAGCTCTTCAACAGACAAATCCTTAAAGGTTTCATAGGGAATGGGTTTGCCGATATTTACAATTACATTCCCTGGGTTTAATAAAAAACTTCCTTTTGGATTAAATTCAAATAAACCATGGGTGCCAAACGGTAGAATGGTAGCTTTGGCTTCTTTAGCCAGATGAAAAGGCCCTTTTTTAAATTGGCCCATAGCCCCTGTCCTGGTTCTGTGTCCTTCAGGCAGAACCCCGATACTCATCCCTGAAGCAAGGGTTTTTCTTGCAAGGTTAAGACTTAAAATTGCTTTTTCTAAGTTTTCCCTTTCAATAGGAATGCACCCCCATTTTCGAATCAGATATCCCCAGACCGGCAAGGAAAAATGATAAGATGCCTCAATACCGACAAAACAAATGGGAATGGCAGCAGGGACAACAAAAACATCGAACAGACTCTGATGATTTCCCATGATCAAATAAGGTTCATCCATATTTATATATTCTTGTCCATGGATGGATAGTTTTATCCCCATGATCCGGATCAGGATTTTAAATAGTTTTCTTGCAATCTGAAAACTGGTTTTACGCTGCAGGGCAAAGAGGCAAATGACCAAGATGCAAAATGACATTAAAAAAAATGAACCTCCTGTAATCCATAAGGCTATTGTGACAAGCTTTTTCATAAAAGATATCGTATCATCTTATGGTGAACCGTTATGGTGGTCGGCGTAATGCCGAATATTTCACCATCAGGCAGCAGGGTCTTTTTTGGAGAAGTTTTTATTGTTGCTTTTTTTGCCCTGATACATTTGACTGCCGGGTTCTCAAAATGATTGCCCTTATAAATTTTTGGCAGAGTCAACAAAAGGCTGGTCCTGGATAATTTTTCAGCAATAATAATGTCCATAAAACCGTCATCGATTTTTGCATCCGGAGCGATAAGCAAATTTCCTCCGGTAAACTTGGAATTGCAAAATTCGACAAAGCAGTTTTCCCCTGAAATCAATTGCCCGTCACATTCAAGTTCCATATCATGAAAATGAAGACCGAGTGTTCGGTGAAAAATGCCGATAAGATAGGAAAGATCACCCAGCCATTTAAATTTTTGTGCTGTTTTTGCAACATCAGTAACAAAACCCAACCCAGCAAGATTGACAAAATAAAAAATATTTTCATCCTGTGAAAAAGAGCAGACATCAATCCACTTCGCTTGATTATTAACAATGGCCCTAATTCCGTCATCCAGTGAATGGATATTTAAATCCCGTGCAAATGAATTTCCTGATCCGATAGGAATGATGCCAATGGGCGGAATTTGCTCAGGCTTAAAACTTGAAAGCAGTCCGTTTAAAACATGATAATTGGTTCCATCTCCACCCACGGAAATAACCGCATCGTATTCATCGATGTTCAGTTCAGATGTAATTTTCAGAGTATGCTCATGATATAAAGATAAATAGGTATGGTATTCAATGCCTGCAGTTAAAAGTTTTTTTTCTATTATCGGCAGCCGTTTTATGCCTTTTTTCCCACCGGAAAACGGATTGATAATTAAGGCTATTTTCATATTTCTCCGCTCATATAAACCTCTTATTAAGGCTGCAATGACGGGCAGCGCTTTTATCCAGCATATTCCCGAGTTCCCCTTCTTTATCAGGGAAAAAACCGAGACATTTTTCCCAGACCTCTTCATCTTCCATACAAAAATAAATAAAAACATCTGGAGCATAGTCTTTTATGCAGGCAATAATTTCTTTATAAATATGTATTCTTAAGGGTTTGAAATATCGCATCTTATTATCAAGCCCAAGAATAAATTCCCCATAGCAGATGTTAGATTTGGGAAATCTTTTTTCAATCACCTGTTTTAACCCCGGCATGAACCGGAAAGTGCCCAGACTGATCCAGACAATACTGTCAGAATTGATATATTTGAAAATTTTTTGAATTACATTTTTATAATCATCCTCACAGCCCGGATAAATTACTATGGGATCAAAATGAAAGGCCAGCTTATACCCTTTTAATTCTGCCAGTCTGGCAGCTTCAAGGCGTGCCGTAAGAGATGCTGTTCCCTTTTCTTGTGAGCTGATGATCATTGGTGTGTTCAATGACCATGATATTATGGTTTTTCCATTATGGTCAAGATTTAATAAGGATTCAATATTCACTGTTTTAGTTTTAAGTTCGAGAACACTATTATTTTGTTTTGCAAAAGCGTTGACAAGAAATTCAGGCATAAGGCTTACCTTTTCCCAGATCAGAGAATCGGTGTATTCACCCGTTCCGATTCTGAAAATTTTATTCTGAAGAAAAATGGCCTGAAGCTCACTATCAATACTGTTAAAACCCGAAAAATATTGCAGAACCGGTGGGTGGAAATAAGCCTGAAGGATACAATAGGAACAATCCATGGAGCAAAAAGTCCCGGTATGAAGAATGGTATAATCACAACAGGTATAATGACAGGTGCCGGGGCATTTTCTGATGATGGCACCTTTATTTGGGGTGATATAAAGCGTTTTTTTTGCAATTGAAATGGGATCATCTACGGAATTGATAAAAGCATAAACTGCATTTGCATTGCCAACCCATTGCGGTTGAATTTTAATTTTTGATATCAAAAACTCGGTTTCATCGTCCAAATGAACTGATTTATCAATAAAAAGGGTGTCTATTTTCATGAATTGAGTATTTCTTGAAGTATCTTATTTTTCGAGGCAATTGTCAGATGCTGAATGGCTTTGTTGAATTCATCATGATTTTTTACTGTAAAGGATAGGGAATACTTTAGGCTTTCAAAATTTTCCGGTGGAGTGAATTTTATCGTACCCGGCAGTTTAATGGAATCTATTTTATTCTGAATGCATTGCCTTGTTCTGGAGAGTGTCGGGTAGCGCCGCTCAAACACCAAGGTTCTGAAACGATGGGTTCTTAAGACGGTTTCAGAGGTTTCATCATCAATAGGATTGGGGAATTCCATTTCTTTGAACACAGATTTTGGATGAATTCCATCCCGTGAGGCAATTTCAAGAATATTCTGGATAAGTTCAAGTTGTATACTGGTTGAGGCCTTTATTTTTGAAAATATGTCTAAAAAAAATAGAATGCTCTCCTTATCCAGGTTGGATATTTTTTTTGCGGATTTGATGGAGAGGTAGTTTGTGTGAATCAATTCCAAGGCAGGGCTTGGAAGTGATGCAATATTCAGCAGATCGTCAATGAAACCCTGATTTAAGTGTGCGTTAAAAACAAAAGTGGATATTTTTACCATTTCTTCAGGTTTTAAAAACTCGGAAAGGCGTTGGATGCCGGTAATGGTTTCAACAAGGGTCAGCGGCCTTTTAAATGCAAGAGATGCAATGGCGGCCAAAAGACATTGATAATCGTCAGCTTCAGTTTGGCTTAGATACACCGCCACTTTATGCCCTTTATTGTGACAAAGCGCCCTAATTCTGTTGAATCCGGAGATGATGATATATTTATTGTTTTTCATGGGCCTGACAACCGGTGGGGTAATCAGGCCCATTTTTTTTATGGATTGAGCCAGAAGGGTTATGTCTTCTGATCCGAATGTTATCTTATACCGCTCATCTTTTAAATCAATATCTGAGATGTTTATTTCGCAAAGAGTGTCAAACATTTTCACCTGTCAGGCGGGTATATATTTCTTTATAAGTGTTGGATGTCCTATCAATAACTTCCTGGGGGAGCTTAGGTCCCGGATGTTTTTTATCCCATCCTGATGAAATCAGCCAGTCTCTTACATACTGTTTATCAAAACTGTTCTGTCCTCTGCCGGGCTCATAATCACTTAAGGGCCAAAACCTGGATGAGTCCGGGGTAAGGATTTCATCTATCAGGATTATTTTTTCGTTCAAAAGCCCAAATTCAAATTTGGTGTCTGCAATGATGATCCCTTTTGAAAGGGCGTATTCCGCCCCTCTTTTATACACTTCAAGACTTAACCGCTTTAGTTCATTTGCTCTTTCAAGACCAATAAGATTGATGGTCTCTTCAAAACTGATATTGATGTCATGATCTCCCACCTCTGCTTTGGTAGATGGTGTGAAAAGCGGTTCCTCTAATTTATCCGATTCTTTCAAACCGGAGGGCAGCCGGATACCGCAAACCTGTCCCTCTTTTTTATATGAGGTCCAGCCTGAACCGGAGATATATCCTCTGACAATACATTCAACAGGAAGCGGTTCAGCCTTTTTGACCAGCATACTTCTCTTATCTAAGGCCTCTTTATGAACTTTGAATTCATCCGGATATTTATTTACATCTGTGGTGATAATATGATTTTTGACAATGGATTCCATTTTTTTAAACCAAAACACGGATATCTGGTTTAAAACCTTCCCTTTATCCGGGATAAGGTCGGGCAGCACCACATCAAAAGCCGAAAGCCTGTCAGTGGTCACCATCAGGAGTGCATCCCCTGTATCAAATATATCTCTGACTTTTCCCTGCCGGATTAAAGAAAGATCTTCGAATCGGATTTTAGGAATCTGGGTCATTTCTATCTCCTTTTTATAAATTATTATTTAATTAATTATGATGATTCATATCACAAGACATCAGATTTATCTATTGCCCGGATTAAAATTATTGCCGGTTGCGGCAATTAATCGTTAAGCAATATTTTACCTTCATTCAAATTTAATATTCTGTAATCTTGACGCAAATCGCATAATGGTAATATTGTTGAAGTTGTTTTGATTTTCATCATAATGAGGTCCGGAAAAATGAATAAGCCTTCTAATTTGTTATTGCTTGTCTTTATTGTTTTCTTTTCAATTCAAGGGAATGCCTATTGCAGAACTGACTATTCTCTCCATGATTTGATTAAGCTTGCCAACATCCAGAGCGAGACTATAAAAATTGCTGAAGATGACCTGGATATTGCACGCCAGGAAGAAAAGAGGGCATTGTCGGTATTAATCCCGAGAGCAACCACCTATGGAAGTCTCACCGAATACAAAGAAGATGCCGTCATCTCTCCTGACACGCGTTCAGTGGGGATCAAGCTGACACAGTCATTTACTCTTAATGGTAAAGAATTAATCGCCCTTGATGTGACAAGAAGGGCCATTGAAAGCAAAGAATTCAGTCTTGAAACCATCCGTTCCCAATACATATTGCAGGTGTCCCAAGCCTATTATAATATCCTGAGTGCCCGAAAATTCTTTGAAATTGCACAATCCGATGTTGAGCGTCTCACCAGCCATCGAAATGCTGTAAAAGAGAAACTAAGTGTCGGCAATGTTACCAAAACAGACCTGTTCAGAGCTGAAGCTGAGCTTTCCAAGTCATTGACTGAACTAAAAAAGACGGAAAATGGAATCCTTCAAAGCAAAGCAGCCTTACAAAACCTGGTTAACATCGACCCTGATTTTGATCTTCAAAAACAGGATATCCTGGATATTGAAAACTATCAGTGCAACCTTGAAGAAATTCAGACTTACGCTTTAAAAAATCGTACTGAGATAAAAGAAGCAAAAAAGAATCTTGATATTGCCTCAAAGACGGTAAACTTTAAAAAAAGCGACTATTGGCCCACCATCGAACTTGAAGGGGGATACAGGGAAACCGACATTCAATATGATGCCAGACCGACACCCGTGAAATATGATACAGAAGATACTTATTTTACAGGCAGCATTGTCTTTACTCTATTTGATGGCGGTTTAAGAAGGGCTACCATAAAACAGGCCCTTGCAGATCAGAGGAAAGCCGAAAAAGTGTTGACGCTTCAAGAAAAAAAAATCAGCCTCGATTCAAAATTTTCATTTTTAGATTATGAAACTGCAAAAAGTACTTTGGATAATCTGAAGGATGAGCTTAAATATGCTGAAGAAACCTATAATGCTGTCCAAATGCAGTATAATTACGGAATGGCGGACAGCATTAATATTATGGACGCCAATACCCTTCTTGTCTCTGCGCAAAGACGAATATCCGATGCCCGATACAAATATTATCTTTCAGTCCTGAAGATAATTTATACAAAAGGTGATCTGACGGCTTTTTTCTTAAAAAACACCAGATAGGGTTTTTGGTCTTCAGAGCTTGACTAAACCCCATCGTTAAAATATTCTGAAAATGTGATCATAAGGATTTACATGATGCGTTTTGAATTAAAAGGAGAGTCATATGTATGAAATAATTGCAAACCCGGAAGATTATCAGATTGACCATCTCATCAACGGAACAGGAAATGCAAATATTGAAATATCCAAAGAGGAAAGAGAAAAATGGGCAATGGAAATTGTAAATTTCAGTGAAAAATTAATGGAGTTTGCAAAAAAATCAGGTAAACTTGCTAAAATTCTTTCAGGAAAAGAAAAAATATCTGCAACCCCTGCTTCACTAAAAACGCTAAAAATTCAGCTGTTTATGATTAATGATGCCTTAACCACAGCCCTTGGAATTGCAGACAAATTAGAATCCGATATTATAAAGAAATAAATCCGTCACCTTAAGCTTTTCTGACGTAATACATGGTCTGCGAGGGTTATGGCCAACATGGCCTCGCAGACCATGTTGATTCTTGGAATTGCACCTATATCATGCCTTCCCC
>CAZWMY010000025.1:0-39651 GCA_964635025.1 uncultured Desulfobacula sp.
TATAACCGGACATTTTATGTGCTACAAATCCGGACAATTTATTTGCTCCTAACAACGCCTGTGTTAAACATTGACGCCATAACATCATGTTGTTATGATGCTGTCATTCATCATTTAGAGGGGTATGAGCAAATGAATAAAAAACTAAAAAAAGATGGCCGGATATTAAAGATATGACCAAAACCGGCAAAGATTATATTGTGTTCCCCCTGGATTTTTCTACGGTTAAAGAGGCTGAAGACTATGTCAGGATACTGGATGGCAAGATCGGTGTATTCAAGATCGGTCTTGAGCTCTTTATTGAAGAGGGGCCGTCTGTGGTGGAGCGGATCAAAAACCTGAGCCGGGCCAAAATATTCCTGGACTTGAAGCTTCATGATATTTCAGCCACGGTCCAGCGGGCCATGGAAAGGGTTGCAGCCCTGGGTGTGGATCTTATCACGGTGCACTGCTCATCTTCACAAAACATGCTGGAAAAGGCGGTGCTGGGGTCAAAAGGAAAAACAAAGATCCTTGGCGTGACCCTTTTAACGGATAATGATGCCGATGTCTTGGAAACTCAAGGGTTTAAGCCGGAATTTGTAAAAGACCCAGGTCTTCTCATCCTTCACCGGGCAAAGATGGCCCATGCTGCCGGGTGCGCCGGAGTGGTCTGTTCCGGCAGGGAAGCAAAAGAGATCAAGGCCCTTTTTGGAAAGGGATTTCTTGCAGTGACACCGGGAATCAGACCGTCCTGGTCGGTTCCTGAAAATGACGATCAAAAAAGGATCACCACACCGGGTCAGGCAGTGGCCATGGGCAGCGACCTCATTGTGATCGGCCGCCCCATCCGGGATGCTGCTGATCCGGTCGGGGCCGCCCTGAAGGTTATCCAGGAAATAGAAGAGGCCTTGGTGGTTGGGTTTTAGAACACAATCTCGCCCGGATATTAATATTTTTAAAGTCTCTTAATAACGGACTCATGTCTTACCTCTTTCCAAAGCTTGCAAGCCATAGAAAGCCTAAAAAACCCGCTGTTATTGACGCTGTGAGAATTGCCATTTTTGAAGCATTAATTATTTCGATATTGTCGGCAAAAGCCAGATTGTCGATAAAAATCGACATTGTAAATCCAATACCGCCAAGAATTCCGGCACCAAAAATATGCCGCCAATTCAGATCAGCCGGCAGGCGGCAGATACCGCTTGCAACGGCAACAAAACAAAAGACCGTCACACCCAAAGGTTTGCCTGCAATCAACCCGGCCATAATGCCGATACTGTTTATGCCGGTCAGGTCTTGCATCCATTCCGAACCTATCAAAATGCCGGTGTTTGCAAGTGCGAAAATCGGTAAAATGATGAATGCAACCGGTCTGTGTAAAAAATGCTCGAGCTTATGTGAAGGTGATTCTTTGTTGTCGTATTTCGCGGAAAATGGGATTGCAAAAGCAAGCATAACACCGGAAATCGTTGCGTGAATACCTGACTTAAGCATGAAAAACCACATGAACACGCCGCCAAGCAAATAAGGGATAAGGGACATCACTCGAAGACGGTTCAATGCAATGAGTAACGCCCAAACGGTCAAAGCACCGGCAAGATACCAAATCGAAACCTGTGTTGAATAAAAAACGGCAATGATGATTATTGCACCCAGATCATCAATGACGGCGAAGGCCACGACAAATACTTTCAGTGATGGTGGGATGCGGTTTCCAAGAATGGCCAGGACGCCAAGGGAGAACGCAATGTCGGTTGCCATGGGAATCCCGATTCCGGATTGAGTGGGTGTGCCCATATTGATCAAGAAATGGATCAGTGCAGGGGCAACCATTCCTCCGATGGCCGCAAAAATCGGGAGAAGAGCATTTCTGAACTCCGACAGTTCACCGACGTAAAGCTCACGTTCGAGCTCCAAGCCGATGAGCAGAAAGAAAATCGTCATCAGCGCATCGTTTATATAATGCTCAAGGCTTAAATTGCCAATATGCCTCTGCCAGAAATTCAAATAGTCTGTGCCCATTGATGAATTTGTAATGAAAATGGAGATTGCGGTACAAATAATCAGCAGAATCCCACTGGTTTTTTCTGAATCGAAAAATTTATTGAAAGCGTTTGATAAAGTTTGTTGCATTAAGTTCATCCTCGTATTGAAATAAGGGTATCAGAATCATTTGAACCGTTGAAAAGCAGGAACGAGTTTGAGAAGATTCATAATGGGCAATATTTTATTGAATGGGCCTGTGGTGAAGGCCTTTTGGCGGATACCATCCAGGCATGATGGCAAACCTTGCAGATGAAAAAGCCTGGTAAAGCCGATTCAGTCGGTATAAAAACCGCTGGCCGGAATCGGCTGTTATGGGTGTTCAGACAGTTTTATGTTTCCCTATCCAGGCCGAAAGCCGTGTGCAGGGTTCTGACGGCAAGCTCGGCATATTTTGCATTGATGACACAGGAGATCCGGATTTCAGAGGTGCTGATGAGCCGGATATTGATATTCTCATTGGCTAGGGCCTGGAACATGGTGGCGGCGACGCCGGAATGGCTTTTCATGCCAAGCCCGATGACGGAAACCTTGGCAATGTCTTCTGCCGTCACAACTTCAACCGCACCGATTTGTTTGGCCACTTTTTCAGTGATCTGCTTGGCCTTGGCAAAATCATCCTTGGTGACGGTAAATGTAAGATCGGTGTCACCATTGGATTTGGTATTCTGAATAATCATATCCACACAGATTTCAGCTTCTGCCAGCGGTGTAAAGATTTTTGCAGAAGTTCCCGGTTGATCCGGAACCTGTTTTAAGGTGATTCTGGCCTCATTCATATCACAGGTGATGCCGGAGACCACCACGCTTTCCATATCCTGGGTTTCGTTGACAACCATTGTTCCTTCCTCCTCGTTAAAAGATGACCTGACATGAACGGGCACGTTATATTTTTTTGCAAATTCTACCGAGCGGATCTGGAGCACCTTGGCGCCCAATATGGCCATTTCAAGCATTTCTTCATAGCTGATTTTATTAATTTTCCGGGCCTTGTCGCAGATCCTCGGGTCGGTTGTGTAGACGCCGTCCACATCGGTAAAGATTTCACAGACATCGGCTTTTAAAGACGACGCAATGGCAACGGCTGACGTATCGGAACCGCCCCGGCCCAGGGTTGTGATGTCCCCGTCTTCATCCGCACCCTGGAACCCGGCCACAACGGCGATATATCCGGAAAGGATGGCGTTCATGATATTTTTTCCGTCAATGTCAAGGATCCTGGCTTTGCCCGATGTTTTGTCGGTCCTGATCCCTGCCTGGAAACCCAAGAAAGATTTTGCCAGGTATCCCCTTGAGGTGAGGATCATGGAAAGCAGAGCGGCCGTGGTTTGTTCACCCGTGGCAAGAAGAACGTCAAGTTCCCTTTTATCAGGTGTTACTGCGGCTTTCCGGGCAAGGGAAATGAGGCTGTCCGTGACGCCTGCCATGGCAGAGAGCACCACCACCACCTTGTCTCCCTCATCATAGGCTTTGCTGACCCTGTCTGCCACCCGGTTGATGCACTCAATGTCGGCAACAGAGGTTCCCCCGTATTTTTGTACTCTAATGGCCATAATAACTCCGCTGAATCATTGGTTATTAAAAATTATAAGAGCAATTTGTCTAACAAATTTACACCCGCTTGTCCAGTGGCAAAAACAGATATCTGTCTGTTGTATTGGTCATCAAATTCAAAATGGATGTCAATATCAAATCTAAAGGAAATATCCTTCAGGATTTGCGGCCATTCCACAACAATAATGGAGTTGTTGTCAAGAAGATCTTCAAATCCGATATATTCAAGTTCGTCAACCGATGAAAGCCGGTACAGATCAAGGTGATAAAGGGTGAAAGGGGGCAAGGCCGGATACTCATTGATAATGGTAAAGGTCGGGCTGGTGATATAATATTCTTCAGATACGCCCAGGCCTTTTGCAAGTCCTTTGACAAAAGTGGTTTTCCCCGCGCCGAGATCCCCTTTCAAGGCAATAGACAGGCCTTGTGAGATAAGTCTGCCCATGGCTTCTCCCAGGGCAAGGGTTTTTTCTGCTGTTTTTGATTCAATGGGTTTCATAAGATATGTTGAAATATGGTTTTGGGGATGGCGTTGATCACGTCTCTGGCCATAAATCCAAATCCGCCCATCTGTTTTGACAGGATGTCGGCGCAAAGTCCGTGGATATATACCCCGGCAAGGCTTGCCGGCTCAGGGGAAAACCCCTGGGCGAGAAACCCTGAAATCATGCCGGTCAGGACATCCCCCATGCCGCCGGAGGCCATTCCCGGGTTGCCCGTGGGATTGATAAAGACGTTGCCGTCAGAAAGGGCAATGAGGGTTTGGGCGCCTTTCAGGATCAGGGTCACATCAAATTCAGAGGCAAGTTTTCGGGCAATACCGATTCGGTCTGCCTGCACATCCTGGGTTGAAAGATTGAAAAGCCTTGCCATTTCCCCGGGGTGCGGGGTCAGGATGGCCGCCTTGGTTTTCTTTTTCAGAATATCGGGGTTTTCTGCAATGCAGTTAATCGCATCAGCATCCAGGACCAGGGGCACTGGGCTTTGTTCAATCAGGCCATAAACCAGTTTTTTTGTTCCCTCCCGGGTTCCGAGACCGGGGCCCAAGGCCAAGGCCTGTTTTCCTTTCACAAGGTCGAGAATATCCTTAAGACAATTATCAGACAAGAATCCTTTTTCTTTTTCCGGCAAAGGATGAGTCATGGGCTCCAGGCTGAGGCTTTCCATGATGGGATTAAGGCTTTTGGCAACACCCAGGGTCACAAGACCGGTGCCGCATCTCATGGCCGCATCGGCGCAAAGGGCTGCAGCACCGGTTTTGCCTGTTGATCCGGCAATGACGAGCAGATGCCCGTAACTGCCTTTATGGCTGTTAAATTCCCTTGGCGGAAACAATGCGGCAATGTCCTGTTTTTCAATGAGTCTGAGCTGAATCTTCTTTTCATCAGTTATGAATTTCGGGATGCCGATGTCAATGATGGAAAGCGCTCCGGTATGGATATTGCCCGGATAAAGGATGTGTCCGGCCTTGGCAAAGGCGAAGGTGGCAGTGGCAAAAGCATTAACCGCCGTTCCCATGAGCTTTCCTGTATCGCTATTCAGGCCTGAAGGAATGTCCACGGAAAAGACGGGTTTTTCACTTCCATTCATCAATTCGACCACGTCTTTGATCATGCCCCTCACGTCTGAATTCAGACCGGTTCCAAGGATGGCGTCAATAAAAAGATCGTGATGGAGAATCCAGGTCTTTTTTGTTTTTAATTCTTCCTCATTTTTGATTTCAACAAGGGTTGAACCGGTGGAATGGTTACAGAGGGTTTCAAAAAGGGCCAGGTTGATTTTTGCATCTCCTTTTACCGCTTTCTTTGAAGCCAGCAAAAAGGCTGTCACCATGAATCCTTTTTCCATCAGATACCGGGCCATGACAAACCCGTCCCCGCCGTTATTGCCGCGCCCGGCCAGGACGGCAATCTTTTTGATATTTTTATCTTTTATTTTGGAAAGCAGGACATCCACTGCCCCCTTTCCGGCATTTTCCATGAGTACAAGCCCTGGAATTCCAAAGGAATGGATGGTTTTTTGATCCATCTCCTGCATTTCATTTGCGGTTACAAGCAGCATGAGGTTTCTCCGGATACAAATCTTTTCTTATGGCATCAGTACGGCGGTTTTATTCAGTCTTGCATACTTCCCGCCAAATTAAAAGTTGATTTCAGGTATTTTTACCATTTTGCATGGTGTTCTTCCACAACCCCGCCCACGTTGGAAAAATGGATGGGGGAAGCTTCGCCTGTTTTGATCGAGCCTTCAAAAGACCCGCAGGATTGAATAAAGCGGCTTTTGATGATGAAAAGATCGTCATTGGCCTTGCGAATGCCTTCCGGTTTAAAGGTGAGATTGACAGATCCGTCCCGGCTTTTGATTTTCCAGGGGAGAAAGGGCTTTTGAGGGTCATAAATAAAGGTCATCTCGCCAATTTTTTCAGGGTTTCCGTTTATCCAAACCGTATTTTCCAGGAGACCGTTTTCATAAACTCCGGATGAAAAATTAAACCCGATCTTTGTGCCGTCATGGGACACGCCTGCACCGCAGGCCCAGTTCCAGAAGGTGTGTCTGGGGTAAAAACCATTGGTCCAGTCAAACAGGGCAAAGGTGTTTTCAGGGTGAAGATCAAAAGATGTCCGGTTTAAAATGATTTTCCCTTTTGCTTTCAATCCCGCAGCCTTGGTGGTGTAAGCCGGTTTTTTATTTTCCATGGGCGTGAGAAAATGCATGGGCAAAAAACCTCCGTCCGGTTCTGTTACCTCAATATCCGCCTTGATCGACCGGCCCGGCAGATAAAAATTTGCCCTGATGGTTTTTTTATGGATAGCTTGATCATGGGTAAGACAAAGCCGCCCCCGAAGGCTTTGATAAGATGTCACCCCATGGTCAGGGTTCCGGTCAAACAAGACCTGACCCAATGGGAAAAAGACCGGCGCATGCTCGATCATCTGGGATGTCTTGCGGTCAAACCCAAAGACAAAGGCGCTTGCAATATATCCCAAATGGACGACAGCGCACCCGAAGATGACGTCCGGGTGGATGATGCCCATATAGCACCAGCGTTTTTCCCTGAACCGGTCAAGGCTGAAAAAAGAAGCGTTTAACTGTAAGAGACCCTTTGTATCCGGAAGGTTAAATCTGCCGGACCATTGCTTGCCATAAGCCTCATCCCAATCGTTTTTTTTGTTTGTCACGCCATAACCTCTTGGTATCTGAAACAGGAGACAAGATGATCATTGACCATGCCGACAGCCTGCATATGGGCATAGATAATGGTGGACCCGACAAATTTGAATCCCCGCTGTTTCAGGTCTTTGGAAAATGCATCCGATTCTTTTGAAGTGGGCGGGATATCTTTGAGATTCTTGAAGGCATTGATTTTCTGTTTTCCGTCCACAAACCGCCAGGAATAGGTGTCAAAGGAGCTGAATTCCTCCTGGATTTTTAAAAAGGCGCGGGCATTGGTCACGGCAGCGTTGACTTTGAGCCGGTTTCGGATAATGCCCGGGTCAAGAAGGAGCGCTTCAATTTTTTCCGATGAAAATCCTGAAACCTTTTCAGGATCAAACCCTGCAAAGGCTTTTCCATAACCTTGCCGCCTTTTTAAGATGGTCAGCCAGGAGAGCCCGGCTTGTGCCCCTTCAAGTATAAGAAATTCAAAAAGCTTTTGGTCATCATGAACCGGAACCCCCCATTCTTTGTCATGGTATTGGATATAATCAGGATCTTTTGTCGCCCAGCCGCATCGTTCCATCACAGGTCTCCTTTTTTCTCATGGGCTGTGTATAGCATAACCTCCCGGATTTTCATAGGTTTTATTCAAAAACTCATGAGGATTTTAATAAATGAGATTGAAACGGCTCTTTATTTCATTGAAAGAGTCTAGTATAAATAGCGCCATGTTTGATTTCTTAAGAAACATAGACCGGAAGGATTACAGACCCAAATTCGGGGGGCTGGATATCCTTAAGTTTTTGGGCCCGGGTCTTTTGGTGACGGTTGGGTTTATCGATCCAGGCAATTGGGCATCCAATCTGGCCGCAGGGGCGGATTATGGATATGCACTCTTGTGGATGGTGACCCTGTCCACCCTCATGCTCATCATATTGCAGCACAATGTGGCCCATTTGGGCATTGCCACGGGTCTCTGCCTTTCCGAGGCAGCTGCGATTCATGTTAAACCCGGATTTGCAAAAATTATCCTTTCATCGGCCATGATGGCCTCTGTTTCAACGTCTTTGGCTGAGATCCTGGGAGGCGCCGTTGCCCTTAATATGCTGTTTAAAATCCCCATCCGGGCCGGGGCCATTCTGGTAACGCTCTTTGTTATCATCATGCTGTTCACCAATTCCTATAAGATGATTGAAAAATGGATCATGGCCTTTGTTTCCATCATTGGCCTGTCTTTTTTGTATGAGCTTTCCCTTGTGACCATTGACTGGGGCAGTGCGGTTACAGGATGGGTGACCCCGTCTTTTCCGGAAGGGTCCATGGTTGTGATCATGAGTGTTCTGGGCGCTGTTGTCATGCCGCACAATTTATTTTTGCATTCTGAAATCATTCAAAGCAGACAATGGAACCGGGAAGACCCGGTCATCATAAAAAAGCAATTGACTTACGAATTTCTGGACACCCTTTTCTCCATGGTCATCGGCTGGGTGATCAACAGCGCCATGATTCTTCTGGCAGCAGCCACTTTTTTTCAGAAAAAGATTGTGGTGACCGAACTTCAGCAGGCCAAAGAGCTGTTGGCGCCTTTGCTTGGCAGCCATGCCGCCAATGTTTTTGCCGTGGCCCTGCTATGTGCCGGAATTGCCTCCACCACCACATCAGGGCTGGCCGCCGGAAGTATTTTTGCCGGGATGTTTAAAGAACCCTATGACATTAAGGATAACCATTCCCGGCTGGGAGTGGCCCTGTCCCTCCTGGTTGCCTTGGGAATTATCTTTTTAATATCCAATCCGTTTCAAGGATTGATCATATCCCAGATGATACTCAGCATCCAGCTCCCGGTTACCGTCTTTTTGCAGGTTTATCTGACCTCTTCGGAAAAAGTCATGGGCCCATACAAAAATTCCACAAGATTCAAACTGGTCCTTTATGGAATCGGCATCATTGTTACGCTGCTCAATATTGCATTGTTTGCGAGTCTGTTATCACCCTAACCCCGTATAAATCAATCGAGTAAATAAATGATTCATCTGACCAATATATCAAAGCAGCACGGGTCCCGTATGCTTTTTAAAAATGCAAGCCTCCAGATCCTGCCCGGAACAAGAGCCGGGCTTGTGGGGGCCAACGGCACAGGCAAAACCACCATTTTCCGGTTCATTACCGGTGAGGAAGAACCGGACAGCGGGGATATCTCGTTTTCAAAAAAAGTCAAAATCGGCTATTTTTCCCAGGATGTGGGAGAGATGACCGGCGGGTCTGTCCTTTCAGAGGTCATGTCCGCGGCTTTGGACCTGGTCATGCTGGGTGAAAAGATGAAAGAGATGGAGGCTGCCATGGCAGAGCCCATGGCGGACGATGCCCTGAACACCCTCCTGGAACAATACGGTGAAGCAGCCGAAGAATTTGAAAGCCGGGGCGGGTATGATCTTGAAACCCGGGCCCAGACCGTCCTTACCGGACTCGGGATCGGGCCTGCCGATTATGTCCGGCCGGTGGCGTCCTTCAGCGGTGGATGGAAGATGCGGATTGCCCTGGCAAAGATCCTGACCATCAACCCCAATGTTCTTCTTTTGGATGAGCCCACCAACCATTTGGACATGGAATCCATCATCTGGCTGGAAAACTGGTTGATTACGGGGTTCAAGGGCGCTTTGCTCATGACCTGTCATGATCATGATTTCATGAACAAGGTGGTGTCAAGGATTGTTGAAGTAGCCAATGCCGGTATCACTTCCTATGGCGGGAATTATGATTTTTATGTCCGGGAGCGGGAGATCCGTATGACCCAGCTTCTGGCAAGCCACCGGCGCCAGCAGGAAATGCTGGCCAAGGAAGAGGATTTTATCGCCCGGTTCAAGGCAAGGGCCTCCCATGCGGCCCAAGTCCAGTCCAGGATTAAAAAGATTGAAAAAATCGAGCGGATTGAAATACCCGCCTATCAGCAGGTGATCCGGTTCCAGTTTTCAGAACTCCCAAGATCCGGGGATGATGTGGTGCTTCTGGAGAATCTGGGCAAAACCTGGGAAACAGAGGATCTCGGATCAAAAACCGTCTTTTCCGGGGTATCCGGACTGATCAACCGCCAGGACAAAATCGCCGTGGTCGGGGTGAATGGTGCCGGAAAATCCACTTTTCTCAAGGTTCTTTCCGGAAACACAGACCCCACCGAAGGCAGCGTGAAAATCGGTTCAGGTGTGTCCATCGGGTATTTCAGCCAGCATGCCATGGATATCCTGGACCCGAAAAAAACAGTCTTTGATACGGTCCAGGATGTCCTGCCCCTCAGCAATATCGGCGTCATCCGAAACCTTTGTGCTGCCTTTCTTTTCACCGGGGACGAGGTGGAAAAACGAATCGAACAGCTTTCCGGAGGGGAAAAGAGCCGTCTGGTATTGGCCACCCTTTTGGGCCGGCCCTTGAATTTTCTGATCCTGGATGAACCCACCAACCACCTGGACATTCAGTCCAGAGAAGTCCTTCTGGGGATTTTAAAAGATTTTGCCGGTACCCTTGTCCTGGTCAGCCATGACCGGTATTTTTTGCGCAACCTGGTGAATCGGGTCTTTGAAATCGATCACGGGAAAATGACCGACTACAATGGCGACTATGAATACTACCTGTCCAAAACCGGCCGGGATCACCGGGCCCTTTAAGATATGCCGGAATATTTTTTTCCCGGGATCTGCCATCACGACCGGATTGTAAATGTGCTGAAGTTTTCTTCTCCGAACTTCAACTTAAAGGCACACTCAATAATTTTAGCAGCCTGGAAAACACCCCGGACATGATCCATATTGATCACCAGTTCAAATTCATCCGGGCTGGTTTCCTTTTTACCATAGACCGCCTTGAAAAATTCTGCCTGCTCGGCATCCCAGACAGCCAGTTGTTTTTCCGCCTCAGCTCTTTTCAGATTCTGGATTGCTGTAATCCTTTCCACCCGGAATTCCCTGGAGCCGATAATCCTGACGGATAAAACATCCTTTTTGGGAAGGAACAGATGCGTTCCCCTGCCGAC
This sequence comes from uncultured Desulfobacula sp., assembly GCA_964635025.1. Lineage (GTDB taxonomy): Bacteria > Desulfobacterota > Desulfobacteria > Desulfobacterales > Desulfobacteraceae > Desulfobacula. The sequence continues at coordinate 10,757 of CAZWMY010000025.1, forward strand.
AAAAATCGTATGCTCACTGCCGGCCAGTGCCGTAACGGTTTTAACAAGCTGTCTCGCATAATCGCTCTTGATAAATGTTTTCTCGCTGATCAGCATTGAAAAAAGTTCACTGCTCCGGCCGGGATAACGCTCATCATAGAAACCGACAACCTTTTCGGAAAGGTGGGCGTCCTTGGCCATGTGCTCCAGCAATTCCCTGTCAATCACCCGGTATTTGATGATCCCTCCCAGATAATCGGCTATCTCCAGGGCTCCGGAGCCTATTTTTCTTGAAATGCATATGGTTGGATAAATTGCGGGCTTTGCCTTTTCTTCTTCGGTCGCTAAGGTTTCCGCACCAAATTTTTTTATATTCAATTCTACCCATTCGGCAACTGATTGTCTTTTCTTACCGTAATATCCGGGTCTGTACGTTGTCTTTTCCATATTTATCTCCCAAATTCAGATTGTTATAAAAACCCTCTGACCAAAGCCATAAATAAAAAATGACCCGGGGGGCTTTTGTATTTAAATAAGACTTTAGCAAATGATGTGCCAATGCAGGTCATCGAATAAAACCGTTAACCAGCGGCAATATGCTGAATTGAAAAGCCAAAAGGCAGTTCAGGGTTCACAAGGATCAGGCATAAAACCTTCCGACCTGTAAAAAATTCAGACACGGGGGTTTTTACTGTGGTAGGTTTGTATGCCACAATATTCTTTATTTGAGCTACTTTAATAATGATGGCAAACTTCGATCAGAATTTTTTTCTTTAATGAGTGGAATTTGATTTATATGAAAATTTTAAATTTCTGAGATTGCTTGCAAAATAAAAAAAGGTAGGTAGGGATGCGAATGATTGGCCTCTATCCTTTTTATCAATTTATAATCCTTTTCTTGACAAAAACGGCTGTCCTATCCTAAAGCTGCATAAAGGGAACAACCAGCCAATCACTCGACTTGGAGGTGAATACGATGGCAATGATTGAAGGCTTCAGAATTCAAAATTATCGGGCATTAAAAGATATTGCCATGGGGCGCATTGGTACGGATCCGAAATTAAGAGAGGCAGCTCCGCTTACCCCCATGACAACGGTTATCGGGAAAAATGGTGTGGGAAAGAGTTCAATCTTTGATGCCTTCGGCTTTCTTGCGGATTGTATGCACACTGACCTGGAAACCGCATGTAATGCACAGAACCGTGGGGGTTATGACAAACTGGTGTCATCCGGATCTGATCAGCGTATTACATTGACTATTTACTACAGAGAATCAAAAATTGATCAGCCGATTACATATGAAATCAGTATTGCAAAGGATGAAAAGACTGAGCTTCCGATTGTCCTCACTGAACGATTGCGGCAACGCGCTAAAAGAAGCAAGTTTAAAGGACAGCCCCTCTCCTTTTTACGCCTGGAAAAGGGTAAAGGTAGTATTTGGGTTGGGGATGAAAGTCTGGAAGGAGACGAAGCATCCAAACGTGAAGTGGAATTTGATCCGCATAAACTCGCCATCGTTTCTCTGGCGGAACAGTTCAAAGAGAATCCTCGGATTGCTCAATTCAAAAAATTCATCCAGAGCTGGTATCTAAGCTATTTCACACCGGATTCAGCCAGAAAAATTCCCCAGGCCGGTATTCAGAAACACCTCAATCTGCATGGGGATAATCTGGGAAACGTAGTGCAATATCTTGAAAGAAATCATCCCATCATTTTCAGGCGGATTCTCAATGATATTTCAAATAAAATACCAGGGATAGGAACCATTGAACCCTATCGTGATACAGTGACCAACAATCTCTACCTTCTTTTTAAGGATAAAGGCTTTGCCCATCCGTTTACCCAGCAACAGATGTCTGACGGCACTTTAAAGATGTTCTGCTATTTGTTGCTTTTACAGGATCCCAGTCCGCCCCCATTTATCTGCATTGAGGAACCTGAAAACGGTCTCTATCATAAATTGCTCGAAACTCTTGCCAGGGAATTTCGTGATCATGCTACAGGGAAACGAAGGTCTTCCCAGGTTTTTATCACAACCCATCAGCCCTATTTTGTTGATGCTCTGGAACCAAAAGAGGTATGGGTGCTTGAAAAAGGAGAGGATGGTTTTTCACATGTAACAAGAGCCAATGAAATAGAATTTGTACAGAACATGGTCAACGAAGGCCAGCCCCTGGGTGCCCTGTGGTATAGCGATTATCTGGATGCGAGGTAGACCATGCACCTTGAAATTCTCGTCGAAGGGCAGACCGAATTGATTGCTCTTTCCATCTTGTTAAAAAAGATTGTCGGTGAATATGGTCACCCTCACACCTGGAAAATTCATAAACACCGTGGAATCGGAAGAATCCCGGAAAACCCAGCTGCCAAGCCAGAGAAGAATGATCAAACTTTATTGCACAATCTTCCGGCAAAACTCAGGGCTTATGGCGAAGAGAGACGGGATGATGTTGTCGTGGTAGTGTTGGTGGATCTTGACGACAGGAAGGATTGCATGGCATTCAAATCAGAACTCACCGAGCTTTTGAGATATTGTGATAAAAAGCCAAAAACGCTTTTCCGGATTGCCATTGAAGAATTGGAAGCTTGGTTTTTTGGTGATCCGCCAGCTCTTAAAAAGGTTTATCCAAAAATACGTCAATCCATATTGGATGGGTATGTCCAGGATTCACAATGCGGCACTTGGGAGAAGCTTGCCGATGCCATCTACCCGGGCGGGTTGATTGCACTCGGGCAGCATTACAGCAAACGGTCGGTCAGAACCCTTGAACAAAAAATGGTCTGGACTAAGGAAATCTGTCCGCATATGGATGTTGAAAATAACCAATCCCCCAGCTTCCGGTGTTTTCGTGACGGGATACGGCGAATGATGGACACGCCGCCCCAAGTGCCGGGTGTTTGAAACGGGCTGGAAAACAGCCGCGGATTTCAGAGGATGAATTCTATTTATCATGGTGAAGGTTCTTTTAATCCAGCTTCCTGTACCTAAGCTCAATTTTGGACTTCGGACGGGCAATATTCCCCTGGGGGCGGCCTGTTTGAAGCAGGCCACAGAAGGAATAAAGGGTTGCCGGGTGGATATTCTGCCAGAATTTCTTGCCTCCCATGCCGGTGATGAGGCCCTGATCCGGATCATAGCGGAACAGGGACCGGAAATTCTGGGGTTTACGGTTTTTGCCTGGAATCTTGAGCGATCCATATATCTTGCCGGAAAAATAAAGGAAAAAATAAAGACCCGGATCGTTTTCGGGGGACCTGAGATCACGCCGGACAATGAACTTGTCCGATCCCATGCAGTTGATTTCTATGTCTACGGCGAAGGCGAGGGGATATTCAGGGCGCTTCTGACTTCCGAAGCCCTTTGGAAAAAAGGGCAGGGCAAAGACATGTCGGATGAATGCTTTCTTTCTCTTGGCAGTCCCTATGTGAATGGCCATCTTTTGACTGAAGCCGGAAACCCCATGCTTATTGAAACCCAGAGGGGCTGCCCCTACCGGTGCGGGTTCTGCTATTACAACAAATCAAGAAAAACCCGCAGCATGGCTGATGATAAGATTGTGCTGGAGGGGATAGCCTTTGCCCTGGACCAGGGGGTTGAGGAAATCTATCTTCTGGACCCGTCCCTGAATTCGCGTCCCGGTCTGCCAGACCTTTTGAAAAAGATCGCAGATCTGAATTCATCCGGGAAGATCTCTTTCGTCAGCGAGATCCGGGCAGAATCCGTGGATGAAAATATGGCAGGGCTTTTCAGGAAGGCAGGCTTTAAAGGATTTGAAGTGGGGCTTCAAAGCACCAATCCGTTGGCCCTTAAAAAAATGAACCGCCCGACAAATCTCAAGGCTTTTCTTTCAGGGGTCAAAGCCCTTCAAAAAGAAGGCATTGCGCCTACTGTGGATCTGATCTTCGGTCTTCCCGGCGACACCCTGGAAGGGTTTGGCCAAACCCTTGATTATGTCTTTGACCATCATCTTTATGAGCATCTGCAGGTCTTTCCCCTTCTGGTGTTGCCGGGCACGGCTTTCAGAAAAAAAAGCCGGGAGCTCGGGCTTATATACGACCCAGTCCCGCCTTACACCCTGATCAGCACACCGGAGTTCTCCTCAGATGATATGCTCCGGGCCCTGGACATGGCCGAAGAAAAATTCGACACAAGCTTCTATACATTCCCTGATCTTGAGATATCCTTTAAAAGTGAAAAAGGCGGCGACCTTTATATTGATCTTGATGGAAATCCATGTCTTGCAAAACTCATCCTTGATTATCCGCGCGATCTTTTGGAGATTGAATCTCTGGCGCGGCAGATCACCTCTCCGTTCCAGGTTTTCTTTTTTCCTGTCATCAGGGACAAGGCCTATCAAAAAGCTGTGTTGAAGATCATTTCCAGACACAACCCCTTTGTCCCTACGGAGGCGGTTTTTATTGAACCAGAGGATATTCCCGATACCCATGACCTGCTTTTTGCCATGGAAACCAAACAGCCTCATTTCCTGGATCAGGACTTGCGGTATCTTTATCCTGAACCCGGCAGCCGGGCTGTTCAGTTCACCATGGCTACAAAACATCCGGATCTGGTTTTTTCAGGGGAGGTGAGGCGTCAGGTGTTTTTCTGGGACAAGACAGATCTGCCCAAAGAATCTGATTTCAAGGCCCTGTCCCATCTGGACGGCCTTCTTATCAATTCCCATCTTCCCTTTGATGTTCAAAAAAAATTCCAGGACAGGATTTTACCCTTTCATGACGATATCCTGCCCCTCATTTTTGCCGATATCCGTCTTCAGACCCGATGGATGCAGCAAACCGGGTCTGAAAAATACAATATCCCTTTGCTCCGAAGATTTTTCGGGCTGAGAGCCTGTATGGGGTGCTGATCAATTCTATCAGGGGATTAATACCTTTAGGATGTCTTCTTTTCCGATAATCCCCACCAATTTTCCCTTTTCAACCACCGGGATGGTATGAAAATGCTTTTCCACCATGAGGGTCGCAATCTCTGAAATCGGTGTATCCGGCCCAACGGAAACCGGGTTTTTGACCATGGCCTGTTCAACTTTCACAGCAGCTATTTTTTTTATCTCATCATTGAATTTTTTTGAGGAGGATAAGGGGATGATGCCGTCGAGAAGAATGAAAATAGGGGGAACCGGGATGTTTTTCTGTTGAAAAATCAGATCGCTCTGGCATAAAATTCCTTTCAAAGCGCCGGTTTCATCCACCACCGGAACCCCGTTGATATGATTTTTCAGAAGAATTTCAACTGCTTTTGTGATATCGGTATCCGGCTGAACCGAGATAATATTTTTTTCCATAATGTCTTTTGCTTTAACCATGACCAATCTCCTTTATCAAACGATAATACCATTTCAAGAAATTTGGCGAACGGCAAGAACCGCACATGATGCCCTGCTGATAACACGGTCGGTTGTAGAGCCCACCAGGAATTTTTCCAAGAGACTATGGCCCCGGACCCCGAGGACAATCATGTCTGCCTTGATGGTTCCGGCATAGTCGATTAATTCCTGGTATGGCTGACCTTCCAGCACTACGGTAACCGGCGTGCACCAGTTTCGGCTCTCTTCAGGCACCATTTCCAGTAGCCGGGCTTTGATTTGCTTCGACCACTGAGTTCTTTTTTGCACGGCTTCTTCTGTTGATTTTTCACTCAGCTCATCATAACCTGTCCCCTCTAATAATGAAAACCGGTTGTCATGCAGCATTAACGGGTCTGGTGCCATAAACTCCGCAGGGATCGTAAGACCGGCCACATGGGCAAGATGGAGTTGTGTCTGAAATTCCTGGGCCAGGCTCAGCGCCCAATCAAATGCATGTTTGGAATCTAAAGAAAAATCGCATCCCACCAGAATCCGGTTTAATTTTACCCTTTCTTCAATCCGGGAGACACTGCCGTCCTCTTTTGCGTGCAGGACCAGAAGCGGGCACGATAAAATCTTAACGAGTTTATTGGTGACTGAGCCGGTCAGAAAGCGAATCACGCCTGACCCGCCATTGGTGGCGGTAATGACCATGTCTATATGATTTAGCCTGGCCATCTCTTCGATCTGATCGGCCGTGTGCCCGACTGAAACCGAGACCAGGATCTCGCATTGAATATCAAACTCTTCTTTTAAGTCTTCAAGTCTTTTTCGGGCATATTCGATATGTTCGTTTTCAATACCGGGATAATCAATCAGCGACGACATGGGGCCTGAAACCATCAGTGTGGGGACGATATGACATAAATAAAGTTTTGCGTCATACTCTGAGGCCAGCGATTTTCCATAGGATACAATCATAGGGGTAAAATCTGAAAAATCAACGGCACACATTATTTTTCCGGGTTGAATCCTCATCATGCACCTCCTTTTTTTAGGGGTTACGATTTTCATCAAAAATAATCATTCCAGTATCCACCTTAAAGTATTTGGTGGCGGCAAGTTTGTCCTTGATCATTTTTTTTATCCAGGCAGCCGGCTTGTTCAACGGCATTGGCAATAAACAATGCCGAATCATACCAGGGCGGGAGGCAAATTGGCATTTCCCTTTGATATTGCTTAAAAAATTCATCCGGAAGTTCTTTGCTTTTAAGAAATGTCCCTCCCTTATATCAATGACCGTAGTCGTGCATTATTTCAACTTCATGGTAACAGTATTTGAAATTCAGTGATGTGTCAAGAAATGTGTTGGAGGAGAAAGACGCCCTGCTGGCCATGGGCGTTTTCCCTCTGGTAAGAAGAGGCTCAAGCCCTTTCCGGTGAAGATCAAAAATCTGCGGCCGCCTGATAATGTTTTGCGCTTGAAATCTAAAGGATTACCCATTAGTATGGGTTTCCCGGATTCGGGAGTATGGGAAAAAAGGAGACTGCCTGTGAATTTTGATATCTGTGTGGACATCATGGACAATATATCCAAGGTGATTGTGGGCAAAAGGGAATCTTTGAGGCTCATGATGGTTGGCCTTCTGGCTGATGGCCATGTGCTTTTGGAAGACGTGCCCGGCGTGGGCAAAACCCTTATGGCAAGGTCTCTTGCCGCATCCATTGGCGGAACTTATAAGCGGATTCAGTTTACTCCGGATCTTTTGCCTTCGGACATCACGGGGTTTAATGTCTATCATCAGAATGAGGGCCGGTTTAAATTTCAGGAGGGGCCGGTCATGGCCAATATCCTTTTGGCTGACGAAATCAACCGGACCGTTCCAAGAACCCAGTCCAGTCTCCTTGAAAGCATGGAAGAGCGCCAGGTCACGGTTGACGGCCGGACCTACAGCCTGCCGACTCCGTTTTTTGTCATCGCCACCCAGAACCCGGTGGAGCTGGAAGGCACCTTCCCCTTGCCTGAAGCCCAGTTGGACCGGTTTTTATTGAAGATTGACATGGGATACCCGGACAAGCAGGAGGAAATGGATATTTTAAAACGGTTCCAGGTTCAGGACCCGTTTTTGTCTTTGAGTCCCGTGGCTGCCCCGGAGCAGATTCTTTTTCTCCAGGAGGAAAGAAAGAAAATCGTTGTATCCGAGTCGGTGAGGGAGTATATCACCCTCCTGGTTCAGGCCACCCGGAATCATCCCATGATCCGGTACGGGGCAAGCCCCAGGGGGTCCATGGCCCTCATGCGGTCGGCCCAGGCATTGGCAGCCCTGGATGGCCGGGAGTATACGCTTCCGGACGATGTCAAGGCCCTGGTGAAACCGGTCCTGGCCCACCGCCTGGTATTGAATGAAAATGAGCGGATGCGGGGCGAAAAACCGGACCGGATTCTGAAAGACATCCTGGAGAAAACATCGGTACCGGCCGGGGCAACAGGATAAGAACCATGGCAGATGATAAACCGGTTGAGACCCATTTAACCACCATTTTTATCGCTCCCCCCATTGTTGTCCTGGCGTTTGTCTTTCTCTTTGTTTCCCTTTTGACCCGCCAGGTCCAGATGACGGTGATGATCCTTCTCATCCTCGGTCTTGCCGGGGTCACAAAATTATGGAGCCGCCACGGGTTTTCAGATCTGGTGGTTGAGTCAAGACCGGACAAGACACGGGTTTTTCCGGGTGAGCACATCCGGGTGGAAATTCTGGCACGGAACAACAAGGTTTTGCCGGTATGGCTGGAAGCAGGTGTTTTGACCGATGGTACAGGGCTTGTTCCCGAAACCGTGGCGATGGAGACCTGTTTTTTATTGTGGTTCCAGGAAACGAAGGTTACCTTTGATCTCACCGCCGTCAAAAGAGGATGCTTTAATATGGGCCACACTCAGTTTACGGTTTCGGATCTTTTCAGGTTTTTTCCAAGGGAGAGGGTCGGGGCCGATGCAACCGATATCATTGTTTTTCCAAAGGTGCTTCCGATAAAGCCTTTTTCTTTGCCAGAGCAGGGGTTTTTCGGCGTGCCCGGAGCCCGGAGTCCGGTCAAGGACCCGGTATATATCCTGGGGATCCGGGATTACCAGAGTTTTACGCCGGTGCGGCACATCCACTGGAAGGCCAGCGCCCGGCAGGCCAAACTAAAAGAAAAACTGTGCGAACCCTCAGTCCAGGAAAAAATTCTCATTGTGCTGGATGTGGATTTGTTTTACTCCCATAACGCCATGCATGATTTTGAAAGAATGCTGGAGGCTGTCGCTTCCATGGCCGTGTATTTTGAAGACAAAGGCAATGCCGTGGGCTTTATGACCAATGCCGTGATTAAAGGGGATAAGCCTAAGTTCATCCCTTTGGGCCGTAATTTTGAAACCCTGTCAAGGATTCTGGAGACTCTTGCCCGGATGGAAATGAAACCCGAAAAGCAACTGGTGGATGTTTTTCAACAGCACATCAGCGTGCTTTGGGGCATCAACTGCATCTTTTGCTCCCACAGTCCGGATTCCACTATGATGGCAATAAAGGATTTTTATGCTGCAAAAAGAATTCCGGTCAAATATTTTATCTCCAGGGCAAGGAAGACGGAAGATGAAGCCTTCGGGGTTTCAGAGGCAGCTCAACCGGTTGAGTCCATCTTTTTTTGAGAGGCTGTGCAAAAATGACAAGACAAAACCATAAAGGTCTGCTGCCGGCCTTCTCCTGTATGGAAATTTTCTGGCTCTTTGCCTGGACGGATTTTCTCATGGGGGTTACAGCCGAACTTCCGGTTCCATTTATTTTATTTCTGTCTGCATATTTTCTTTCTTTTGTGCTGGCTTCGGAACTCAGGCAAAGAAATCCCCGGTTTATATGGGCAATCCTTTGGCACGGCCTTCTGTTTAACAGCATTGCCGCTGTTGCAGTCTGGTCGGCTACAGGAAGAAGATTCTCTTTTGGTACGGATATTTTTCAATGGTATCAGTCCTGCCTGGTCTGGGCCCTGGCCGGGCTTTTTTGGTATAAGGGAACCAAACTGCCCTCCAGACAGATGTCGTATAAAATGGTGTGCAATTATTTTGATCTCGGCATGGCCCTGCTTTTTGCGCTCCTTGTCCTAAAACTCCTGATATGGCACAGGACCGGGGTCCGGCTCACAGACCCTTTTTTTTTATATCTTCTTACCGGGTTTTTCTTTACCGGACTTGCCGCCATATTTTTTTCCAGCGCTGCCACAACCCAAAAAAGACATTATGTTGAAGGGTTTCGCGGGGCAGGGGTCCTCATCAGTTTTTGTATGGTGTTCCTCTTGTCCGGTACGGGGCTTGTATTTGTTCTGATGCCTTTTCTGACATCCGTGGCAGAATCCGGATACACAACTTTTAAAGCGGTTTCAGGTCCTTTGGCCCCTTACCTTATTGCAGCCCTCAGAGTAATCCTGGTGGTTTCGGGACCCCGGGGAAAGGGAGCAGCAACCCAGCCGGACCAGGTTTTTCAAGGACCTCAACATACCTGGATGTCGGGCGAGCCCGGGTGGATTACCGGGTTTGTTTTATATTTCGTCTTCCTGGCGCTGGGAGCGGCCGTTCTGGTTCTTCTCGGAGCCATGGCCTGGCGGGTGCTCCGGTTTCTTATGCTAAGGCCCTCGTCCCTGACGGATCTCGGAAAAAGAGAATCCCTGTGGTCAAGAATCAGACATCTCTTATGCTCAGTCCGGAATGTTTTTAAAAAATTTCTTTTTGTCTTTTCCCGTAAAATCGAGACCGCCCAAACCGGATTTTCAAAGCTCATGGCCTGGGGCCGGAAAAGCGGGGTGCCCAAAGGCCATACAGAAACCCCTGGAGAATATGCAAAACGGTTATGCAAGGCTTTCTCAGTTCTTGAAAAGGAAATCTTTGTCATTGTTCAGCTCTTTCAGCTTGAAACCTATGGGGAAATGAAAATGGCCGGTGCTGATATTGCCCGCATGACCCGGGCCCTGAAAAAAATTCACAGCCCCTCTTTCTGGCTCATGAGACTGAAGGCAGGGATAAAAAGGGTTTAAAGGAATTTTAAGGGTGAGGATTTTGACTTTTATTTTTGGCGTGGATATATTATCTTTATTCCTTTTTGCAAGGCAGGCCATCAACCAAGGGGTTAAGACCGGATCATGGATCAACTGAAATACAAAATCGGTACCGGGTATGATGTTCACAGGCTTGTGCCGGGCCGAAAGCTCATTCTCGGCGGGGTGGAGATTCCATATGTTCTTGGCCTTGAAGGGCATTCCGATGCCGATGTCCTTGTCCATGCAGTCTGCGACGCGGTCCTGGGTGCTGTCGGATGCGGGGACATCGGGGAACATTTCCCGGATACAGACCCGGCCTATAAGGGAATATCCAGCCTGGTCCTGCTGGAAAAATGCCGGGCATTGGCAGCCCGGATGGGGTATGAAATCAATAATGCGGATTGCATTGTGTTTGCCGAAAAGCCAAAACTCAGCCCCTATAAAAAAGACATGGAAAAAAATATGGCCAATGCCTTGAAAACTCAAAAAGATCTTGTCAATGTCAAGGCCACCACCACGGAAAAGCTCGGTTTTATCGGGAAAGGGGAAGGCATTGCCGCCCAGTGTACGGTTTTATTAAAAGCAATACCTTAAAAAAATGAAAAAAAATTATAACAGGACAATAAGAGAATGGGATTAAAAGTCTATAATACGCTCAATGCCAAAAAAGAAGAATTCATCCCCTTGACCGAAGGCAAGGTGAAAATGTATGTGTGCGGCCCCACGGTCTATGACACGAGCCACATCGGCCATGCCCGTTCCGTTGTTGTCTTTGACACGATTTTCCGGTGGTTTGAAAAGCTGGGATATGATGTCACCTATGTCCGGAATTTCACGGATGTGGATGACAAGATCATTAAAAAATCCAATGAAACCGGTGAAGACTGCACGGTTATCACGGAAAAATACATCAATGAATTCCATGTTGAAATGGATGCCCTGAATGTGAAAAGACCCACAATTGAACCAAAAGCCACCGGTCACATCACCCATATTATTGATTTTATTAAGATGCTCATTGAAAAAGGCAAAGCCTATCATGTTGATGGCGGCGATGTATATTTTTCCATCGATTCCTTTAAAGAATACGGCCGTCTGTCCGGCCGGAATCCTGAGGACATGAGGGCAGGCGCAAGGATTGCCATAGATGAGAAAAAACAGAACCCCCTGGATTTTACCTTATGGAAACCGGCCAAGCCAGGAGAACCCTTCTGGGAAAGCCCCTGGGGCAACGGGAGACCCGGCTGGCACATTGAGTGCTCGGCCATGAGCTATGAATACCTGGGGGAAGGCTTTGATGTTCACGGCGGGGGCAAGGATCTGATTTTTCCTCACCATGAAAACGAGATTGCCCAGAGTGAGGCCCTGTTCGGCCGTCAATTTGTCAAATACTGGATTCACAATGGGTTTGTGGACATCAACAATGAAAAAATGTCCAAATCCCTGGGCAATTTCACCATGATCAAGGAAGTACTGGCCAAATATCCGGCCGAAGTCATCCGCATGTTTCTTTTATCCAACCACTACCGAAGCCCCATTGATTACAATGAAGATTCCATGAAAGAGGCATCTCTCGGCCTTGACCGGGTTTATGCTTTTTTAGAACGTCTGGATCAGGCCGGGATTAAACCTGAAGAAAATGTAAACGGCAGTCTGTGGGAAGAGTTTTCCGAAGCCATGAATGATGATTTTAATTCTGCCAAAGCCCTGGCCTGTGTGTTTGATGCCGTCAAAAAAGGCAACCGGCTCCTGGACGAAGCCAAAGGTGATGTACCCGAACACCTTTCAAAAGAACTGGGCCTGATGCTTTATGATATCCGGTCCGCAGCCGGGATTCTCGGTATTTTCCTCTTATCCCCGGCAGCTTATTTTGCCGCCAAAAAGGAAAAAGGGGTGTCGGATCAGGCCATTGATCCGGCCTTTGTGGAAGACCTTATCCGTCAGCGGGCCGAAGCCCGGAAAATAAAGAATTTTAAACGGGCGGATGAGATCCGCGGTCAGCTCCAGGCCATGAAAATTGTGCTCGAAGACGGCCCCGGAGGCACCACCTGGCGGTTTGAGTAAGGAATGATAAACCATGAAGCGCATGAAGATCAGGAAGGGTCTGAAAACTAAATCTTCATGTCCTTCATGCGCTTCATGGTTTAAAAGCAGTCATGCACCTACCAGGACAATTTCGCCCAGGTATCCTTCAAGGTAACGGTACGGTTGAAAACAGGCCGGTCCTTTGTACTTGCCTTTGAATCCAGACAGAAATACCCCATGCGTTCAAACTGATACACCTTTTCCGGTTCGGCCGTGGCCAGGCTTTTTTCAAGCTTGCAGCCCTTCAGTTCCTCAAGAGAGGCAGGATTCAGGTTTTCCATAAAATCCTGTTTGTCCTGCTCCGGGTTTTCATCCTTAAAAAGACGGTCATAAAGCCTGACCGTGGCATCCATGCAGTCCCGGGCATTGACCCAGTGAAGCGTGCCTTTGACTTTACGCCCGTCCGGGGTGTTCCCGCCCTTGGTGGCCGGATCATAGGTGCAGATGAGTTCCGTGATATTTCCGTTTTCATCTTTGACAACATCTTTGCAGGTCACAAGATAAGCATACCGAAGTCGCACTTCCCGGCCCGGTCCCAGGCGGAAAAATTTTTTGGGCGGATCTTCCATGAAATCGTCCTGCTCAATATAAATTTCCCTTGAAAAACTGATTTGCCGCATTCCCATGTCTTCCTTCTGGGGATGGTTGACGGCTTCAAGCAGTTCCCTTTGGCCTTCAGGATAATTTTCAATGGTGAGTTTCAAGGGCCGGAGCACAGCCATGACCCGGGGGGCCCGTTCGTTCAGATCATCTCGCAGGCAGCTTTCCAAAAGCCCCATGTCAACGCGGCTCTCTTTTCTGGAAACCCCAATGAGTTCGCAGAATTTCCGGATGGATTCAGGCGTATACCCCCTTCTGCGAATGCCTTCCAGGGTGGGCAGCCGTGGGTCGTCCCATCCGTCCACATGGCCTTCTTCCACCAGACGCTGAAGTTTTCGTTTGCTCAACACCGTGTAATTGATATTCAGGCGGGCAAATTCAATCTGCTGGCGGTGGCAGGGGGTGTCGAGGATATCCAAAATCCAGTCGTAAAGGGGCCTGTGGTCTTCAAACTCCAGGCTGCAAAGGGGATGGGTTATGCCTTCCAGGGCATCGGAAAGGCTGTGGGTGAAGTCATACATGGGGTAGATGCACCATTTGTTCCCGGTCCGCGGGTGGGCCGCCTTTTTGACCCGGTAAATGATGGGGTCCCGAAGGTTGATATTGGGGGATGCCATATCGATCTTGGCCCGAAGGGTGTGCATGCCTTCTTCAAATTCACCGGCTTTCATACGGGAAAACAGATCCAGGTTTTCTTCAACAGACCGGTCCCTAAAAGGGCTGTTTTTCCCCGGCTCGGTCAGGGTGCCCCGGTATTCCCGGATTTCATCGGGAGAAAGGCTGCACACATAGGCCTTTCCCTTTTTGATCAGCTCGATCGCAAATTCATAAAGCCGGTCAAAATAATCAGACGCATAATAGGGCTTTCCGAATTCAAACCCCAGCCAGTTTACCGTGGATTTGATGGAATCAATATAGACCTGTTTTTCCTTTGCCGGGTTGGAGTCGTCAAATCTTAAATTGCATTTACCATTGAATTTTCCAGCCATATTAAAATTCAGGCAGATGGATTTGGCATGGCCGATATGCAGATACCCGTTGGGCTCCGGCGGAAACCGTGTGGCCACCTTGCCCTTGTTTTTATTGTTTGCAATATCTTCCCGGATGATGGATTCGATGAAATGCCCTTTATTGAACTCTGTTTCCATTTGCCCCAATTCCTTAGTATTAGCGTTAAATAAGCACCTATTTACCACAGTTTGGAAATCCGACGCAAATATTAATGTGGTTTTGCAACCCAGCTGAGAAAATTTAAAATTTTATGGAATAAAAACCGGGATAAAAGAGTCTCCATTACAAAAGGGAACAACCCATCAAATTAAAACGGAACAGACCATTTGAAGATAAGGTCGCTTTTGGGTTGGAATCTCGATTGAGCAGTAAACATAAAAATAAAATATAATGAATGGAGATATAAAATGAAAACTTATAAAAATACGACATATGCAGTACTTGCAATTTCATTGATGGTTTTTTTCGCAGCCGGACAAGCTTTGGCATTTATGGAACGTGGTGATTTGGGCGGTCTTGAAAAAAATTATATTACTGAATCAAGGGTAAGCTATGCTTCTGATCCTAAGATCAGTGATCCCCTTGATTTTAACAAAGGAAGGAATGCCGGTTTGGAGCTTGGAAAAGAAAGTATTAATTCATGCGCTGTTGTGCGTGATGGTGTGGATTCCGAAGCAAAAGATGCAAGCATGGCTTATCTTGATGAAAACAGGAATCAGGAAAAAACCAGTGAATTCCTTGCAGGATTTGATTCAGGATTTAAAGATTCTGCAAGTCTGTTCAATTATTCTTACTGCAAAATTTAGCTTCCAGTCATTGCTGTCTGAAGAAATGTAAGACGGTAATTTAAAAAGCATCCCCTGGCTTTGAATTGACGAGCCAGGGGTTTTTTTTATGTAAAATTCATAACCGGATTCCGGGGTTAATCCTTTTTTTTAATATCCGGATTGGTTGTTTTGGCTTTTGATTTCAGAAAAGGGTATTTTTCTTTATTGGGGATGGATTCTTCCGGTGATTCAACCTCTGCATCTTCCTTTTTTTGTTCCATTTCAATATTAGGGGCTTTTTTCTGAATCACCTTAGCAATCGGGGTCTCGGGCGATGCAGGTTTTATTTCTTTAAGCGGCAGTGGACGCCAGGTGATTTCCGGAGTATCTGTCGAAGGGGATATGTCTTTTTTGTCTTCTGGAAATTTCAGAAACTGAAGAAAAAACAGGATAAGGCTCAGGGCAAGGATGGCCATGATAAAACGGGTGATCCAGGCCTTTTTTTTATTTTCGCCAAAAAGGCTCTTGAATTCAGAAAGATGATCTCTGCCGGCCGGAACATTGGGGGGGGCTGGCGGGTTGATCCCGGGGATAGCCTGGTGCGGTTCCGGGTCCTGGCCCGGAATATAATGACGGCACAAGATATCCAAGGCCTTGAGAACGGATGCCTTTGAAAGCTGATGGGTTAGCTCATTGAGTTTTTTTAAGGCATTGTCGTCAAGGCTGAGGTCTTCATGGCCGGAGATTTCCCTGACCCGGGCCATAAGGACTCTGTACCGGGTGTCATCGGAAAGGGCCTTTGCCACGGCCGCAAGATATAAAAAAGGTTCCCACATGCTCATCTTGTTCAGCATTTTCATGGCCACAATGCTTTTGATCCAGCATTTTATTGCTTCACTCAATTGCCCTGTTTCAAAGAAGAGAAATCCGAGCCTTTCATATAAGAGAAATTTTCCCAGCCCGAATTTTAATCCGGCCAGAAGGGTTTTTTTTGCAGCATCCGGCTGGCCGTTTTTTTGGAGGATAAGGGCTTTGAAGGCGTAAATAAAATCAAAGTCCTTTAAATTGAGGTGGTGTGTATCCAGAATCATCCAGGCCTCTTCCAAAAGGCCTTTTTTAACCAGCCCCGGAACATCTTTCAGCCCTTCCATTTGAGCCCCGATGCGGTCATCAGGGGCAGGAGGGGAATCAAGGATAAAACAGCTGTCGGCAAAAACATCTCCGGTGGAAGGGGGCGGTTTCAGGTTCAAAGTCAGCTCTTTCGGTGGAACAGTGGTTTTGCTTTTGGTCATGCTTATATCCTACGAGTTTTTGGTCTGGTTTTCAATATCATATCTTTGGCGAATGGCAAGCAGATTTTTTTCTTCCCTTTTTTTATCCGGATTCCCTGTTCAAGAGAGCTCTTGACAATGCCCTGAAAACAGCCGTATATCTTCTTGGCATAGCATGTTTAAATCCGAATAAAGAACAGGAGAAAATAAAGACGGCTCATGAATTTTACAAAATTTCCAAGACAAAGATATGTAGAAATGCCTACCCCCATCGAACCTATGCCTGCTTTAAGCCGGGCCTTGGGAAAAGATATCAACCTTTATATCAAACGGGACGATCTTCTTCCCGGTGCTGCAGGCGGCAACAAAACCCGGAAATTGGAATTCTGTCTGGGGGATGCCCTTCTTAAAGGAGCGGATACCATTATCACCTGCGGCGCAGTCCAGTCCAACCACTGTCGCCTGACCCTTTCCTGGTCAAGAAAGGAGAACCTGGATTGCCATCTTATTTTAGAGGAGCGGGTCAAAGGGTCTTATAAAAAAGAGGGCTCGGGAAATAATTTTCTCTTTGAGCTGTTAGGCGTTAAAAGCATTGAAGTGGTTAAAGGCGGCACCAATATGGCAACTGCCATGGAAAAAAAGGCAAAAAACCTGGCAGCCCAGGGCAGAAAACCCTATATCATTCCGGGCGGGGCCTCCAACGCCATCGGCGCCATGGGATATGCCGCCTGTGCAGAAGAGACCATGGGGCAGCTCAATGACCTGCACCTGAACATGGATTGTATTATTGTCCCCTCCGGGTCAGCCGGGACCCATGCCGGAATGGCGGTGGGAATGAAAGGCGTCAATGCAGGGATTCCGGTGCGGGGGGTCAATGTTTCAAGACCTAAAAATATCCAGGAGAAGATTGTTTATCAGCTGGCCATGGAAACGGCTGATAAATTGGGTTTAAAATGGGGCGTGGCCCCTGAAGACATTGTGTGTTACGACGATTATGTGGGGCCGGGATACTCCCTTCCCACAGACGCCATGGTGGAGGCAGTCACACTTTTTGCAAGAACCGAAGCCATCCTTTTGGACCCGGTGTATTCAGGCAAGGCTGCAGCCGGGCTCATTGATTTTGTCCGTAAAGGCCATTTCAAAAAAGGCGTCAATGTTCTTTTCCTGCACACCGGCGGGTCACCTGCCTTGTATGCCTATATGGATGCATTCAGGCAGGGATATCAGTCTGTGTAAATCCGTTTTAAACGACGCATATGCAAAGGAAATCTTGACCATGACGGATATCAGGGAAAAAACAGCAGGCATCATCGGCGGGATGGGACCTGAAGCCACGGTGGACCTCATGCAGCGCATCATCCGATTGACACCGGCCCTGGATGACGGGGATCATATTCACTGTCTGGTGGACAACAACCCCAAGATCCCTTCGCGGATCAAAGCCATTATCGAAGGACAGGGAGAGGACCCCGGTCCTGCCATGGCTGAAATGGCCCGGCGGCTGGAGGCGTGGGGGGCGGATTTTCTGGCCATTGCCTGTAATACCGCTCATTTTTATTATGATACGGTTTGCAAAGCCGTCACCATCCCTGTCCTCCATATGGTGAAAACGGTTTTGGACCATGTGAGGGAACATCATCCGGGTTGCCGTGAAATCGGGATTCTGGCTTCACCGGCCATCCGGATCACCGGGGTGTATGAAAAAATCTTTGGCCCTGCCGGTATCAGCATCATTTTTCCTGACCCGGATGAACAGGATCAATTGTTCCGGGTGATCCGGAGCATCAAGGCAGGGGATCATGGGCAAACGGTTCAGGATCAATATGACCGGGTATGCAGCCATCTAAAGGAAAAAGGGGTTGGCCTGGCCGTCGTGGCCTGCACGGAACTGAGCGCGCTCCACAAGGGTGTTTCTCTTGCCACCCTGGATGCGGCCGAGATTCTGGCAAGGCGGATTGTGGATGTGGCCAAAGGGATTAAACCGGTTTGGCAGGGGGCAAGGTCTTTGACAAGGCTTCATACTGATCCTGGCTCACGGATTTGAGTTCATGGATCATCCGGGCCCATATTTCAGCCTCATTGGCTTGGGCCTGTATCATAATCTTTTTTGTATCATAGCGGCTTTTCATGACTGGCTTTTTTCCGGCGCGACTGATCCGCGGCTGAATCCCGGCCTGTTTTTTGAATATATCCTTGCCTGATCCGGCATACCATAAAAGCGTATGGGCTGTGGACAGGGAGCCGGCCCAGGGATAGTCGTGAAGCCGCCATTGGTTTGACAAAGCATCAATGGCATCATCAATCCGGTCCTGATCTTCAGGCGGCCGGGAAGACCCTGAACTTTCATAGAAAAGGGCGGTTCCCAGTTCGTCACCTTCCAGCTGCCATATTTTTTTAATCTGATATTGTTCCGGGTGGAGTGCCACTTGGGAGCCGTGCCAAAGGCCGAACCGGCCACAGATAAAAAGGGCAATGTCCTTTTTCAGATTCCGGATGAATTTAAGGGTGGTTTCTGCTTCAGCTCCGGTTTCCGTGGGAAAGGCGTTAAAACACATGGCTTCAACGGCAATGCCCTGCCCGGCAAGGTTTTTTATGGCTGTTTGCATGGTTTCGACCGTCATGCCTTTATGAATCAGTTTTAATACCCGCGGGGCGGCAGACTCAATGCCAAGGGCAATGGACAGGGCTCCGCCGTCTTTCAGATCCTTGCAGCATTCTTTTGTCAATTCTTTTTCAGGCCTCATGTCCGATGACCAGTGGATTTTCAGGGTGCTTTTTTTCAATGCCAGGGACAGTTTTCTTGCCGTTGCCGGCAAAAAAGCATCCTGGGAAAAATAAAAATTTTTGCACTGATGGCGAAAAGCCATATCTCTTAAATGGGTCACCATATCCGGTATTTTTCTCTCACGGTATCGGGCCGTTCCTGAACCGCAAAGCCCGTAATGACAGAAAGCGCATTTCCCCCAGTAGCATCCCCGGCTCGGGTCATAGGGGAGAACCAATTCCGGTGAAAAATATAAATCAAGGGGAAGGCCCTCAAAATCCGGTGGCGGGAGACTGTCCAGCCGGGTGTTGGTTTTGCCGGTGATGATCCGTTCCGGTGTCTCTCCGGAAGACAGGGTATCGGCAAGCTCCAAAAGGGCATCTTCACCTTCATAGAGCACAGCGGAATCAAAAGGACCCAGGATCCTGACCTGTTTTTCCGGGGTATGCCTTACAAGGATCTGGGTAATGGCCGGTCCTCCCACAGTGATATGAACATGGGGAAGATTTGCTTTTAGGTGACAGGCAAGGGAAAAGCCGGGTTGAACCTGTCCGGGAAAAGCCAGGGAAATCCCGATCAGAATCGGGTTTGCCAAGGCAAGCCGGTCACCAATGGATTTAAAACAGGAATGAAAGGGGTTTTTTTCAGGTGCTGCATCTGCCTTGATCTGTTCCGGGGTCAGGAGTGAAAAAGGGGTCCGGTATCCGGTAAAATCAAGGGACAAGGGGTGATACGCAGCACCGATCAGGTTGAGCCCGGCCTGTACTGTCTGAACCGCGGATTCATAATCCGGTCTGCTGAAAAACCGGTCTCCGGTCCGGTCCCGGAGTACGGCAACGGCATCATCCATGGTGCCGGGAACCCATGAGATATCCTTTGCTGCTTGCCAAAGCCGGACATAGTGCATCTGATCTTTGTGATTAAGAAAAGGTTTTTTATCTAGTTTTTTCAGTGCTGCCCGGATTTTTGTACCTGTTTCTTCCATGGTCTGCCCTTTCAAAAGCCCGTCATAGGCTTCTACATTGGCATCAATGGGCAGAACCGTTTTCCCGTGGGTCCTCAGCCATGCAGTCAGGGACGGGATGGAAAGATAGGGGGCTGTGGGATCAC
The DNA here is from genome assembly GCA_964635025.1 of uncultured Desulfobacula sp. Lineage (GTDB taxonomy): Bacteria > Desulfobacterota > Desulfobacteria > Desulfobacterales > Desulfobacteraceae > Desulfobacula. Next base: position 30,717 of record CAZWMY010000025.1, read on the forward strand.
AGGTGGGCGGATAGATAAGGGCTATGGTCATGATTGAGTGGGTATCCTTTTTCCCAAAACTTATAGCCGGAGCACCGCAATATTGTCAAGAAGGGGATGCAGGCCCGAGGGGCCTTCAACAAAATAGAGGCCTCCCCAGGCAAGGGTTCAGATATATCTCGGGGCGGTCCGGTTTTTTTCATAAAATTCTTCAATGCCGGTTTTTTTGATCTTTTCATTAATCTTTACAAAGATTGTGTAAAGGCGTTGATCAAAATTGGTGTTGTCACAGGGGAAATCTTTGCACTCATAGCAGAAATCCACCTGTTTTTCCTGGTGGCAGCGGCGCACATTGCAGTCCTTAAAGAGCTTGCAATTTTCATTGCGGCATCCTTTGCAGTTTTCAGAAGCCAGGTAATCCAGCATTTCCTTGAAATCCGGGTATTTTTTAAAAACCGGAATGTCAAGAAGGGTTTCAAACCGTTTGGCATAGGGTTCAAAATTACCGAGTTTTTCTTTAAGTTTTTGGCTGTATTTTCGGATATCTCCATCCACATGGGCAAAACAGGTTTCGCAGCAAAGGCCGCAAGGTGAAATGGAAGCCTTGATGGTTTCGGTGGTCATGTGTGTTCTCCTTTCTGAGGGTTTATTCTTATTCTTCATCCTTGTGATGCTTCTTATTTGAAATTGATCATAGCACTTGTAATTTCTTAAAAAAAGTGGCATAAACGACATTTTAGTGGGCGATATCGGCAATTCTGTTTTTGAAGAAGGGAAAGTCATGAAAAAAGTAACCATTATCGGGTTTTATAATTCCATGGCCACCACTATTTTTGGCCCAATGGATATTTTCAATCAGGCCGGGCGGCTCTGGAACCGGGTGAACAATTCACCCGGAACCCCATTCTTTGAGGTATCCCTGGCTTCCTGTGACGGGGAGCCGGTCAAATGCACCAACAATATCCGGGTGACACCCCATTGCAGTATGGAAGCGGTTAAAAAAACCGATCTTATTATCCTTGCCTCAGCCACCTATATTGAAAAAATTCTTGAGAAAAGCCCGGGCCTGGTCCCCTGGATTAAGCGCCAATATGACCAGGGTGCCCATGTGGCCAGCATCTGCACCGGTGCTTTCCTTTTGGCGGAAACCGGTCTTCTGAACGGAAAATCCGCCACCCTTCACTGGGGGTTTGCAGATGAATTCCGCAAGCGGTATCCAGGGGTGAGGCTGGATCAGGACCGGATGTTCATTGATCATGGCCGCCTTTATTGTTCAGCCGGCGTGAATGCAGGCATGGATTTATCTCTTTACCTGGTGGAAAAATTCTGTGGCCGGAAAGCGGCCCTGGAGAGCGCCAGGACCATGATCCTGGATCTTGGGCGGACTAGCCAGGCTCCTTATGCCGGGTTTGTTTTTTCCAGAAACCATGGTGATCCCATGGTAATGGAAGTCCAGAAAAAGATGGAAGCCGGTTATAAAGACACCTTAAATTATGACCAATTGGCCGGGGAATGCCGGATGAGCCGCAGATCCCTGGAGCGAAGGTTCAGACAGGCCACGGGTGTCACACCCCTTGTCTATCTCCAGCAGTTAAGGGTTGAAAATGCAAAACGCCTTTTGGAGGAAGGAATCCAAAATATAAATGAGATTGCCTGGGAAGTCGGGTATGAGGATGTTTCTTTTTTCAGAAAAGTTTTTGTCCGGATTACCGGATTGCGGCCCGGGGAATATCAGCGCCGGTTTGCCCGTTATCTTTCCGGACCGGTTATGGAATAAAGCCTTTAATTTGAAGGACATTACCGGTTTTTATTGACAAAAATCAGGAATCCTGTCAAATGAATCCGTCAGGGTTTAAAAGGCCCTGTGATTTAAATAAGGGTTGAAAAAGGAAAATGGATTCAAAAGAGTATTACCACCTGTTAAGAATTGAAAGAAACGCATCTCAGACAGATATAAAAAAAGCATATTCCGTACACATTGATATTCCGGCCGGAAGAGCCCTGCATTGGAAAATGCAGCGGTCTTGATGCACTTTTCAGGAGAAGCAGTGAGCGAAAAAGAAATATTACTGCTGGGTGATGACCGGCTGTATCAGATATCCGAACCTTTATCCACCGCAGAACTCAAACAGGCCGCCCGGATTATCAGGGATCTGAAAGACACCTTGAATGCATTTCGGGGAAAATACGGATTCGGACGGGCCATTGCCGCACCTCAGATCGGTGAATTCAAGCGGATCATCTATATGGAGACCAAAGATCTCACCATCGGGTTTATTAACCCGGTTCTGAGTTTTCCGTCTGATGAGCGGTTTGAAGTCTGGGATGACTGTATGAGTTTTCCCGGTCTTGAAGTCCGGGTCCTTCGATATAAAAATGCGAAAATCCTCTATCGGGATCTGGACTGGAATGAATGCGAAATCAGTTTTACCGATGACCTCTCAGAACTTATCCAGCATGAATACGATCATTTGGACGGCATCCTGGCCGTGCAGAACGCCTTGGACCTGAAATCCTTTCGAATCAACAAGAAAAAGGCTGTTGTTTTATGAAACTCTATAATGTCTTTATCTGCATTGCCGTTGCAGTCATATTTTTAAGTTTCTGGTCCCTGATGAACCGGCCGGAGATAGAACCCTCATGGCCCAGCCGGATCCAGGGCTTTTCCTTTTCCCCCATGCAGGAATGGAACAATCCCATGGATAAGAATTTTCCAACGGAAGAGGAAATCGAAGGCGATCTTAAACTATTGGCAAATAGGGCCAACGCCATCCGAACCTATTCCGTGGAAGCAGTGCAGGAAAAGATCCCTGCCCTGGCAAGAAAATACGGTCTGAATGTTACCCTGGGCGCCTGGCTCAGCAAAGATCTGGAAGCCAATGACGAGCAGATCCAAACCGTTATCCGGCTGACCAAAGAAAATTATCGCAATGTCATACGGGTCATTGTCGGAAACGAGGCCATCTACAGGAATGATCTGACCGTTAAAGAACTGATGGACTATATTGATCAGGTACAATCAGCGGTAACGGTTCCGGTCAGTACGGCAGAACCCTGGCATATCTGGTATAACAACCCGGAGATGGCCGGGCATGTTGATTTTATTGCCACCCATATGCTTCCCTATTGGGAAGGGATTGAAATGGAAAAGGCTGTGGATTATGTCATTGAGCATATGAACCTTTTAAAAACCACTTTCCCGGGAAAGCCTGTGATTATCGGAGAAGTGGGCTGGCCCAGCAACGGGCGCACACGCAATGATGCAGAGGCTTCCGTTGCCAATGAAGCCACTTTTTTACGCCGGTTTATCAACAAGGCAGAAGAGCTGCACTATGTGTATTATGTCATGGAAGCCTTTGACCAGCCCTGGAAAAGAACCAACGAGGGGTCTGTCGGGGCTTACTGGGGCGTTTTTGATGTGGCAAGGCAGCCCAAATTTCCTTTTACCACACCCATTGTCGGAATCCCCCAATGGCGCATCCTGGCCGGGATTTCCATTGTCATTGCCGTTCTCACTTTTTCGCTTTTGTTGATCGACAGCATTTCGCTCCAGGCTTCGGGCCGGGGTTTTCTGGCAGCTGTCGCCTTTCTGGCTGCCACCGGTGCCGTCTGGATTGTGTATAATTATTCGCAGCAGTATCTGACGGTGTCCATCATCATTGTCGGGTGCCTGATGCTTTTAGGGATTATCGGCGTGGTCATTGTCCTTTTGACCGAAGCCCATGAATGGGCCGAAGCCATCTGGACGAACGGCATCCGCCGCCCCCTGACACCGGTTGAAGCCCCGGAAGAGACGTTGCCCATGGTGTCCATCCATATCCCTGCCTATAACGAACCGCCGGATATGATGATCGACACCTTGAATGCTCTAGCCAGGCTGGATTATCCGTCTTATGAAGTCATTGTTATGGACAATAACACAAAGGACCCGGCGGTCTGGCAGCCGGTTGAAGCCCACTGCAAGACGCTTGGCCCGAAATTTCATTTTTTCCATGAAGACCCGCTCAAAGGATTCAAGGCCGGGGCATTGAATTATTGCCTCAGACAGACTTCACCCAAGGCTGAGGTGGTTGCCGTAATTGACAGCGATTACCAGGTCACCCCGGACTGGCTCCGGGATCTGGTCCCGCAATTTTTAAAACCTTCTGTCGCCATTGTCCAGGCACCCCAGGATTACCGGGATGAAAATGAAAATTTGTTCAAAGCCATGTGCTATGCCGAATACCGGGGATTCTTTTATATCGGCATGATCACCAGAAATGAGCGCAATGCCATCATCCAGCACGGAACCATGACCATGGTGAGAAAATCGGTTCTGGAAGAGGTCGGGGGATGGGCCGAATGGTGCATTACCGAAGATGCGGAACTAGGGCTGAAAATATTTGAAAAAGGGTATGAAGCCCTTTATACATCAAAAAGCTATGGCCGTGGGGTCATGCCCGATCTTTTTGTTGATTTTAAAAAGCAGCGGTACAGATGGGCCTATGGTGCGGTTCAGATCATGCGGCACCATGCCGCCGCCCTTTTTGGAAAAAGCCGGAGCCGCCTGACCTATGGCCAGCGGTATCATTTTCTGGCAGGATGGCTGCCCTGGATGGCGGACAGCATCAATCTGATTTTTGCCTTTGCTGCCCTGGCATGGTCCATCGGCATGATCTGTCTCCCCCGTAAATTTGACCCGCCCTTGGTGATCCTGTCGGCGGTTCCCCTGGCATTTTTTGTGTTTAAACTGGCTAAAATGTTTTATCTCTACCGAAACCGGGTAAAGGCCACCCTGACCCAGACGTTTGCGTCTGCCCTGGCAGGTCTTTCCCTGTCCCATACCATTGCCAAGGCAATTTTGTTCGGGTTTGTGACCAAGAATCTGCCTTTTTTCAGGACACCGAAAATGGTGGAAGGAAAAGTTTTCTGGTATGCACTTCAGTCATCCCGGGAAGAAGGCCTGATGATGGCGGCTTTTATTTTGTCCATCTACGGCATTGTTAAGGCCCAGGGGTTTCAGACCGCGGATATCATGATATGGAATATTGTTCTTGGAGTCCAGGCGATCCCCTATTTTGCCGCGGTCATGATGTCAGTAATCAGTGCTTTTTCCCGCCGGTCTTCAACAAAACTTATTACAAAGATTACGGCCCACCCTGTAACGGTTGCCTCAGGGGGTGTTTCCGAGGAAAAAATTACAGAACCCTAATACTGATTTGTTCTCAAAAGAACCAGGGTGCAGGCTTCAACCACTTTGATCCCGGCCTTTTTCAATTCTTCCGCCGCTTCTTTGTTTTCCGTGTCCGGGTTGAAAATCACCCGTTTGGGTGCAATCCGGATAATATCCTTGATAATTTGGCTCTGGCGGGCCGGGCCAAGATAGAGGGTGACGGTATCGATTTTTTCAGGGATGTCCTGAAGGTTTTGATATACTTTTTTCCCTTCGATTTCATCATAACCGGGCGCCACCGGGATGGGGTTGTGGTGATATTCGGCCAGCATCCGCATGGCCTTGTTGGAGTAACGGTCTTCCTCGGGGCTGGCGCCGATGACGGCAACATTTTCCATGAGCATGGTCCTTTCTTTGGGAATATAAAATTATTATAAACCTCATCATTACATATTGTGTCCCGGGTTTCAACTTGATAACATAAAAGCCCTGTCTTTGTCCGGAAGGCAGGAATAAATAGAGAGATAAGAATCCATTGAGGAGTTTTCAGGATTATGGGAGTGTTCAATCTGGTGTCCGAATTTTCACCGGCAGGCGATCAGCCGGAAGCCATCGAGTATTTGACTTCCGGGGTTTTAAACAATATCAAACACCAGGTGCTTCTCGGTGTGACCGGGTCGGGCAAGACCTTTACCATGGCCCATGTCATTGCACAGGTGGAAAAACCCAGCCTGATCATTGCCCCTAACAAAACCCTGGCCGCCCAGTTGTACAATGAATTTAAGGCCCTTTTCCCGGACAATGCCGTGGAATATTTTGTTTCCTATTACGATTATTACCAGCCCGAAGCCTATATCCCTTCCAGCGACACCTATATCCAGAAAGATTCCTCCATCAACGAAGTCATCGACAAGATGCGGCATTCAGCCACTCGCTCGGTTCTTGCCAGAAAGGATGTCATTGTGGTGGCCAGTGTGTCCTGTATCTACGGCCTGGGAGCACCGGAAGATTACCTGGACCTGAGGGTGATATTGCAGAAGGACATGGAGATATCACGGGAAAAGATATTGGAAAAATTTGTCAATATTCAGTATTCCAGAAATGACATGGATTTTCACCGGGGGACCTTCCGGGTGAGGGGGGACCGGGTGGAGATATTCCCGGCCTATGAGGAAGACAAAGCCGTCCGCATCGATTTTTTCGGGGATATGATTGAAGGGATTTCTGAGATCGATCCCATGAAGGGGACCATCCTGAATACTCTCGACCAGACAGCCATCTTTCCCGCTTCCCATTATGTGACCAAACAGCAGACCCGTAAACGGGCAGTGGAAGGGATCATTGCCGAGCTCAAAATCCGGCTTGAATATCTTTATGCCAACAACAAGCTGGTGGAAGCCCAGCGCCTGGATGAAAGAACCCGGTATGATCTTGAGATGCTCAACGAAATCGGGTATTGCAACGGCATTGAAAATTATTCCCGCCATCTGACCGGCCGGAATCCGGGGGAACCGCCGCCCACCCTCCTGGATTATATGGGAGAGGATTTTTTGTTGTTTTTTGATGAAAGCCATATTTCCGTATCCCAGCTCGGGGCCATGTACAAAGGGGACCGCTCCAGAAAAGAAACCCTGGTGGAGCACGGGTTCCGGCTTCCGTCGGCCCTGGACAACCGTCCCTTGCGGTTTGAAGAATTCAGGCAAAAGGTATTCCAGACCATCTATGTGTCGGCCACACCGGCAGATTATGAAATGGAACAGGCAGAGGGACGGGTGGCAGAGCAGATCGTCCGGCCAACAGGTCTTATCGATCCCAAGGTGGAGGTCAGGGATGCAAAAACCCAGGTCGATGATCTTTATGAAGAAATCATGAAACGGGTGGCAGCCAACGAACGGGTCCTGGTGACCACATTGACCAAGCGCATGGCCGAAGATCTCACCGATTATTATGCCGATCTTGGGGTCAAGGTCAAATATTTGCATTCAGATATCGGAACTGTGGAGCGGATCGACATCATCCAGGACCTGCGCAAAGGCTTGTTCGACGTGCTCATCGGGATCAATCTTTTGCGCGAGGGCTTGGATATCCCTGAGGTTTCCCTTGTGGCCATATTGGATGCAGATAAGGAAGGGTTCCTGCGGTCTTTTAGGTCCTTTATCCAGATTTTCGGCCGGGCTGCCCGGAATATCTTTGGAAAAGCCATCATGTATGCGGAACATGAGACTGCTTCCATGAAAAAAGCCATATCGGAAACCGATAGACGGCGGACCATCCAGAGAGCTTACAATGAAAAGCACGGGATTGTGCCTTCCACCATCCGCAAAAACCTGAACCTCTTTGATTATTCCACCCATGATGACGGGCCTGTGGCTGAAGGTTCGGTCAATGAAGACATCAAAGCCTATGAAGGCGCAGAACTGGATCTGGAGGACCTGATCCGGGATCTGGAATACAAGATGAAACTGGCTGCGGAAACCCTGGAATTTGAAAAGGCTGCCGAATACCGGGACAAGATCAAAGAATTAAAGGGAATCAAGACATTTAAATAACCATGATTTCAGACCCCATACTGGAAAAATACCGGCAGATCCCCCATTCCCCAGGGGTTTACCTCATGAAGGACAGCAGCGGCAAAACCATTTATGTGGGAAAAGCCAAGGATCTGAAAAAACGGCTGTCTTCCTATTTTATCAAAAAAGGCCATCAGGATGCCAAAACCCTTGCCCTCCTGGAAATGATCCGGGAGTTTGAGGTCATTATCACCTCATCGGGCCATGAGGCCTTTATCCTGGAATCCAATCTGATCAAGGAATATAACCCGAAATACAATGTCATCCTGAAAGACGGCAAAAATTATCCCCTGCTCAGGATTGACATGAACGAAGACTACCCAGCCATCATGCGGGTAAGAAAAATAAAAAATGACCATGCCCTGTATTTTGGCCCCTATTCTTCCAGCCTCAGCGTCAACCGGACCCTGACCCAGATCCAGAGACTGTTTCGGCTCAGGAAATGCAAAAACACCCAGTTTAAAAACCGGTCCCGGCCCTGTCTGAATTATCAGATCAAAGCCTGTCTCGGGCTGTGCTGCAATAAAATTTCTCCTGAAGAGTATAAAAAACAGGTCCAGGATGCCATCCTGTTTTTAAAAGGACGGTCAAAGGAAGTAAAGGAAGAGCTTAAAAAACGAATGACGGCCCATGCCGCATCCCAGGAATATGAAAAAGCCGCCCAGGTCCGGGATAGCCTTCTGGCCATAGAAAACATCCTGGAAAAACAGGTGGTGGTCAGCCCGGATCTGAAAGACCAGGATATCATCGCCTTTGCATGGGACCGAGGGGTCATGGTCATTACGGTCATGGTGGTCCGCACCGGTTATCTCATTGACACAGCCCATTATCCCTTTGACCTCGGGTTTAAGGAGCCTGATGAACTCTTGTCAGCCTTTCTTGACGATTATTATGAAAACCTGGGGGTTTTGCCGTCTTTTATCATCTTGAGCCTGGGCATTGAAAATAAAACCCTGCTGGAAGACCGCCTGTCTGAAAAAAAACAGGGCCGGGTATCCATCCATGTCCCGGTCCGGGGGGAGAAAAAACGGCTGGTGGAGATGGCACAGATTAACGCAGCCCGGGAACTTGAAAAACGATTGCTCAAAGAAGATGAGGAAAGGGCGGCCGTCTTTATGCTCAAAGACCTGCTTTCCATGGACAGGCTGCCCGAGCGCATTGAATGCTTTGACAATTCCAACCTGTCCGGCAAAGACCCGGTTTCCGCCATGGTGGTGTTCAAGGATGGGAAGCC
>CAZWMY010000026.1:0-37510 GCA_964635025.1 uncultured Desulfobacula sp.
GTTTTCCCAAGCTCTCTAGTGAGGATGCGGCCTCGGATAATTTAACGGCTGTCAGATTGGCAGCTCCGCCCTTGATGGCATGGCCCTGTTTCTTAAGGGTATCAAAATCTTTGGCAACAACCGCGGATCGAATGGTTTCAATCTGTTCTCCAACATTTTTTAAAAATTCAGCCACTATGTCGTTAAAAAAAAGTTCATCATTATCGAATTCTTCAAGCGCTCTGGGTATATCCATTGGTAAATTAGACGGCACAGCAATGATTTTTATTTCAGACGTGGCAAGGCTTCCTGTCTTATGGGCCGACACCCATTTTTCAACCATGGCAATGAGATCTTTTCTTTTCAGCGGTTTTGTCAGATAATCATCCATATCCGCCTGAATGCATTTTTCCCTGTATCCTCTCATGGCATGGGCTGTCATGGCAATCAAAGGCGTCCGCAGGGGTTTTGCCGGGTCCCCGGACATGTGTTTTTCAATCTCCCGGATTTTTTTTGTGGCCTCATAGCCGTCCATTTCAGGCATCTGAATATCCATAAGAATCAAATCAAATTGGATTTTTCTAAATTGCTCAACCGCCTGGAGGCCGTTTTCAGCCAAAACGGCATGAAACCCTGCATGGTTTAAATGTTTGAGGGCAATCTGCTGATTGGTGGGATAATCTTCGACCACCAGAATAGTGATGTCTTTTTTTTCAGATTCTTTGACAGAATGTTTTGTAACCAGCTGTCTGTCTTCAATGATTTGCTGGTCAATCATCCCCAGAACCCCTGCAAGGGTCATCTCAAGTTCTTTTTTCCTGACCGGTTTGGGCAAATACCCGTCAATCCCGATATCCCTGCATCGCTTGGCATCCCCAGCCATCCCGCTGGAAGTTAAAAGAATAACCGGAATCCTTTTCCATGCCTTTTTCTTTCGGATTTTTTTTGCAAATTCAAAACCATCTGTTTTTTTCGAATTAAAATCAGTGATGACAAGATCGATCTTCTGACGGGATTCCTTTTGTTCCAATGTTTTTAAAGCCTCTTCAACCGTGTCGGCAGGAATTGTTTCACACCCGAAAGAGTCCAGATATTTTGAAATAATATATTGGTGGGTCGGATTGGCATCCAGGACAAGGATGGTCAATCCTTTGAGATCGACAAGGGGACTCTGATCAAAAGGCTTTTTGATGGCCTGGGGAATGAAATCAATAACAAACCAGAAAGTCGATCCTTTGCCTTCTTTGCTTTCAAGACCGATCCGTCCGCCCATGAGTTCTACCAATTGCTTTGAAATAGTGGTTCCAAGACCTGTTCCGCCGTATTTTCGCGTGGTGGACCCATCTGCCTGGGAAAAACTGTCAAAAATATGGTCGTGCTTTTCAGGAGGGATTCCTATTCCTGTGTCTTTCACTTCAAAGCGGATACCGACCTTTTCTCCTGTTGCACTGATTTTTTTCCCGCTGATGAATATTTCACCCTCACTTGTAAACTTGAGGGCATTTCCCACAAGATTCATAAAAATCTGGCGCAGTTTTCCCGGGTCGCCTCTGAGGCCGGAAGGCAGCTCCGGGTCCAGAAATGAAAAAAAATCAAGCCCCTTCCGGCTTGCCTGGATACTGAATATGGCACAAAGGTCTTCAAAGATTTTTCTCAAATCAAAATCAATTTCTTCAAGCCCCATTTTTCCGGCTTCAATTTTTGAAAAATCAAGGATGGCATTGATAATGTCTAAGAGGGAATCGGCTTCCGAACTGATGGTTTGAATATATTTTTTCTGGACATCTGTCAAAGGACTGTCCATGAGGATTTCAGCCATACCGATGACCCCGTTGATGGGCGTCCGGATTTCATGACTCATATTGGCCATAAATTCCGACTTTGCCTGGCTTGCAGCTTTAGCTGCCTTGGCAAGCTCATTGGCCCGCAGGGTTTCATTGATCAGGCCGGCTTCAGCTTTTTTCTGTTCTGTAATATCCACAAAACTTTCCAGAAGGAATTTCTCACCATTCAAAACCACCTGATTCACGGTTTTGAGAATGGGAATTTTTTCCCCCCGGATATTCAGCATAAATTTTTCAGAACTATCCACTTTGATATTGAGATCAGTGATGGGGCATTGTCCTTCCTCTTTCGGGCAAAGAAAATGATGACACATGTTCCCCACTATCCTTTCCGGCGTACTGCCGAACATTTTAGCTGCTGCCGGGTTGATGAGATCTATTCTGTGGGTTTCAGCATGAATCAGGACCACTCCTGCCTGCAGGTTCTCCATGATGGCCCGTGTCGTTTCCGAGGCTTCTTCCACTTTTTCCTTTGCCCTGTGCAGCTCCTGCTGGGATCTGATCCTGTCCGAAATATCGGATATAAAAGCAAATGAACCTTTGAAACGGCCTTGTTCATCAAAAATGCCTGTTGCATCAATCTTGGAATACAGCAATTGCCCGTTCTTTTTTACAAATGTATTTTCATAGCTTCTGTCCGGCTTTTTTTTAGCCTGTTCCATTATTGTTTCGTAATGGCTTACGGACTGATTCTCGAAAAAAGCGAATGGAGATTTCCCCATAATTTCATGGCTTTCATACCCGATCATATCACAAAGGGCCTGATTGACTTCAACCGTAATATCATTCTCATCAACCTGCCAGTAACCGGCTGAAGTGGTTTCAATGAGCTTTCTGTATTTTTCCTCCCGTTCACGAAGATCATCCAAAGCCTCACGTCTTTCAATGGCAAGGGCAACCTGGTTTGAAACCGAAATGAGGACTTCAAGATCCTTGCTGCTGAAATGTTCCGGATCAGTATAGCTTTGTGTGGTCATAATCCCGATGGTTCTGTCCTGGCTGACCAATGGAACACCGAGCCAGCTTTCAGGGATGTGGCCGACCATTTTTTTATTCTTTGACCGGTCCATCAGGTCCTGCTTTTTAAGAAATAAGGGTTTTTGGCTGAGAACAACCTCGCTGGACAAGGACGATCGCACGGAGATATTCGGAATTTCCGATATGTGCTCATCGTATTGGTCCACATGATAGGGGACAACGATCACATCCTTGTCACGGTCGTAGATCCCGATATAGAAATTCGGCATCTCCACTATCTCATTTAAATAATGATGAATCAGGGGATACAATTCATCAAGGCTTTGGGTCGTGTTAACGGCTGTTGAAATATTAAAGATGGAGGAGTTTATCTTTTTTGCATAATTTTTCTGGATGGTCTCTTCTTCGAGCTCCTGAGTTCGCAGGGTAATCATCTTTTCGAGCCCGTCGCGGTGCCTGAGCAATTCATCTTCAAGAATTTTTTTCTCTGTTCTGTCCCTTACAACCCCTCTGAACCCGCAAATCTTTCCGGCAATGTCATACAGGGGGGAGATTGAGGTTTCACCGAATAATTTTCTCCCGTCTTTGCTGATCAGTTCATATCCCAGGCCGGTCTTTGGAATTCCTGTTTCATAAACATTTTCAAATACTTTTATTATATTTTTTTCAGTTTTTTCATCCAGAATCCGGCTGTAATTCATGCAAGAAAATTCTTCATTGGAATATCCCAATAATTTCATCAGGGTTTCATTAAAAAATAAAAAATTGCCTTCCAGATCCAGCTCATAATATCCGTCATCAATATTTTCAAGGATATTACGATATTTTTCCTCACTCTGCCGGAGCTTTGCTTCTGCCTGGTTTCTTTCTTCGAACACGGAATCCAGATCTGCCTTGATGATGGACAATGCATCAAAGACTTCTTTGAACGGATGGCTGTCTTCAATATTCTGGTCACCAATGCCTTTTTTATCCCAATCCAGGGTGCCCATATAGCGGAGCAACTGAGTCTTAAAGGTTTCCAGCCGGATGTCAAAATCCTTATCAGGCTTTTCCGCCTCAATTTCAACCGGTTTTGTTTTTAATAAGGATTGCTCCTGTTTGATAATTGCCAGGGCTTCATGGATATCTTTTGCAACATATATTTTAAAGGGTAGAAAGGCCTTGCTGATATTGATTATTAAAGTCATAAACCGGTTCATCCCGTATATGACGGAAAAAGCGCCGGGGTCCGTAACAGCTTGTTTATCCCTATGGAGTATACCGGCCCGGATCTTATCATGATCAAACTCCTGTTCATCGGAAACAAACTGCAAAGGAAAATCTTTTTTTTCAGGTCTCTTCTCTGCATCAAAGGATTTCATTTGTTCCATTAATTTTTGGGCTGTTTTTATGGCTCCGGCATAATCATCTGCGATATAAAGCGGAAACGGCACCATATTCAGGCGTTTGCCCAGTTTGATACTCATCTTGAACATAAAAGAGGTATGACAGAAAATAACGCCTTTGACCCGGTCATTGTCTCTGAGATAATCAATATAATATTGGCGGGCTTCATTGGATGCGCCTTTAAACTTCTCCCAGTCCTGGATCTGGATGAACGGCTCATTTTCGCCGATGGCGGTTCTGGCTATCTTGTCCTGGAGATGAATGCTGTTGATCTGATCATCAATATTCACAACCCCTGAGGCCTTTGTATGAAGGATGCTTCCTCCGATCAGAAAAACCTCGACCCGAAACCCGTCTTTTTTGCCTTCATACACCCATTCAGGCTTTGAAATAACGGGGAGGCCGCTGATGGGGCAAATTTTATGCACCGCTTCTATCATTTACAATCATCCCATTTAAAAGGAGTCGGCAAATTTTTGAATACAGAGGGGATAAAGCTCCCACTCTTTTTCAAGCCCTTTTCGTTTCACATCGTCAAGGGTATCCGTATCTTTGATTTCAAAGGCTTTCTGCCCGATGATGGGGCCGGTGTCTTCACCGTAATCAATAAAATGAACGGTACAGCCGCCTATTTTACAGCCATAGCGAAAGGTATCGCCATATCCGTCCGTGCCCGGGAATGAAGGCAGAAGCGCGGGATGAATATTCATGATCCTGTACTTCCCCTGCACGGTATTGATCCGGTCGATGAAATAGGGTGTCAGAACCCTCATGAATCCTGCAAGAACCAGAAGGTCCATATCATATTCACGGATATGGTCCAAAAGCATTTTCTCTGCTATGGCCCGGCTTTTTAAAAAAAATTCCATCTGTTTTAAAGGCGTTCCGGAATTAAAAAACCTTTGTTTCTCTTTAATGTCTTCAAGATTGAAGTCCTTTGGCAGATCTGTATCCTTTATTTCTTTTTTACAGGATTGAATAATCTTTGAATAATCCACCACAAAGGTATCGATCCCGGCATTCTGAGCCCGGGAAAGACCCTTTACACCCGGATTGTCGGATCCGGTAAAAATAATTTCGGCATTGATCCTCTTGCTTTTTGCCGCATCAATAATGGCTTGAAGATTTGTTCCGCCGCCGGATATCAGGGTTCCGACATTGATTTTTCTCGCCATGCCCACCTCTCATTGCAGGTTTATGGATGTCTGAAACATTTATTTTTCTTGTTTTATTTCAAACCCTGGCGCAATGCAAGGAACAAAAAAATTCTATTGGTTTCCGTACCCGTTCTGCTCGCTGCAATCCGGGCACTCCCAGGTAATCCCGTTGCAGGTCATCCCCCACTGGTTTTCATACATGCAGGACTGGCAGATGGAGAACCCGCACCGGCAATTCCAGCAGAACATAAACTCTTGCCGGCAGCAATGGCATTGTTTTGATTTCTTTTTTCTTCGGTTTTCTTTTCTTTTTTCAGCGTCCTGATTCATTCGACAAATATACTTCTCCTTTATTAAAAAAGATAGTATATATGCTTTTGGCATAAAAAATCCAATATCCATAAAAGGCTTAACCATGACTTCTCCAAAAAAAATATTCCTTATCGATGGCAGCGCATTTCTTTACAGGGCCTTTCATGCCATACGGAACCTGTCCACATCCAAAGGCCACCCCACCAATGCCACCTTTGGGTTTGCAAGAATTCTCTTAAAATTATTCAAGGAAAATACACCCGGCTATGCCGTGGTTCTCTTTGATGTCAAAGGCCCGACCTTCAGGCATCAGATGTATGATCAATATAAGGCCAACCGTCCGCCCATGCCCGAAGAACTGGCGGTTCAGATCCCGGACATCAAGCGCCTGATCCGGGCCTTGAACATCCCCATCATGGAAAAACAAGGATATGAAGCGGACGATCTGGCTGGAACCTATGCCAGGCTTGCCGAGGAACAAGGGTTTGACGTGATCATGGTGACAGGGGACAAGGATTTTATTCAGCTTGTGACGGACCGCTGCACCTTATGGGACCCCATGAAAGACACCATCAAGGATGTGGGCGGGATCAAGGAAGAAATGGGGATTACCCCTGAACAGTTCATCGATGTCCTGGGGCTTTCAGGCGATACCTCCGACAATATCCCGGGCGTGGCAGGGGTCGGTCCGAAAACGGCAACCGAACTGATTGCATCCTTTGGTTCCATTGAGAATCTGTATGCAAACCTTGACAGCCTTAAAAAGAAAAAGAAACTTCATGAAAACCTTTCAAAGAGCAAAGACCTTGTCTTATTAAGCCGTAAGCTCGCCGCCATTGACCGGTTTGTCCCTGTGACCGAACAAATGGAAGATTTTAAAATCGCCCCTTACAACACCCAGGAAGCGTTTGCGCTTTTTCAGGAGCTTGAATTCACTACCCTGATGAATGAGTTTGCCAAAAAGCCGGACCCGTCTGAAAAAATCTATAAGCTCATTACCCATCTTGGGGAGCTTGAAAAGCTGGCCCATGTCCTGGCAAACAAAGGCATCTTTGCCCTGGATACAGAGACCACATCCAAAAATCCGACCGAAGCAAGACTTGTCGGAATCTCATTTTCCTACCACGAGAACCAGGGATTTTATATCCCCATCGGCCACACATCACCCGGTGAAATCGAACAACCAGCAAAAGAGGATATCCTCCGGATCTTCAAACCTGTTCTTGAAAACCCTGACATTAAAAAAATCGGCCAGAATATCAAATATGATTATATCGTCCTTTCCCGGTTCGGCATCACCCTCCAGGGAATTTCATTTGATACCATGATTGCCTCCTATCTTTTAAATCCTTCTTCACGGGGACACAGCCTTGACAGCATTGCCATGACGCTTTTCGGCCATAAAACCATTTCCTATGAAGAGGTAACCGGAAAGGGCAAGAATCAGATTGGCTTTGAGGACGTCCCCATCCCGGAAGCGGTTGCTTATGCCTGTGAAGATGCAGATCTGACCTTCATGGCCTATCAGGAGCTTAAAAAAAGCATCCACGACAAAGACCTTTCAGCGCTCATGGATACCATTGAAACGCCGTTGATCAAGGTTCTGGCCAAAATGGAAATGGAAGGGATCATGGTGGATAAAGATGCCTTAAAAGACCTTTCCAGCACCTTTGATATGGAACTTAAAAACCTTGAGCAAGACATCTACACCCTTGCCGGAGAAATCTTTAATATCAATTCCTCCCAGCAATTGGGGTTTATCCTGTTTGAAAAGCTGAAGCTTAGCACCATCAAAAAAACCAAAATGAAAACCGGTTATTCCACGGATGTGGAAGTTCTGACCAAGCTTGCCCCAACCCACGAGTTGCCGGCAAAACTCCTGCGGTATCGAACCCTGGACAAGCTTAAATCCACCTATGCAGACGCTTTGCAGGAATTGATCAGAGCTAAAACCGGCAGAATACATACCTCTTTCAACCAGACCATCACGGCAACCGGACGCCTGAGCAGCTCCAATCCCAATCTCCAGAATATTCCCATAAGAAAAGAAGAAGGCAAAAAAATCAGGCAGGCTTTTATCCCGAAAAAAGGATGTACGCTTATTTCCGCAGATTATTCCCAGATCGAACTGCGCATCCTGGCCCATTGTGCAGAAGACGAAATCCTGATGGAAGCCTTTAAAAACGGGGAAGACATTCATACAAGGACGGCCAAGGAGGTTTTCCAGGTCATGCCGGAATTTATCACCGATGATTTACGAAGTCAGGCCAAGGCCATCAATTTCGGCATTGTATACGGGATGAGCGGATTTCGGCTGGCCAATGATCTGAATATCAGCCGGAAAATGGCCACGGCTTATATTGACAATTATTTTAAGCGATATTATGGGGTTAAAAAATTCATTGACGAGACCATTGAAAATACCCGCAAAACCGGTGAAGTTACAACCATTTTCGGACGCAAACGACGGCTGGACGATATCAATTCTTCCAATGCCAATGTCCGGGGGTTTGCCGAGCGGGCTGCCGTGAACACCCCCATACAGGGCAGCGCCGCCGATTTGATCAAATTGGCCATGATAAAACTGGAAAGCGCCCTTGAAAAAAATCAGATGGCCGCAAAAATGCTCTTGTCGGTTCATGATGAAATCATTTTTGAATGCCCTTTTGAAGAAAAAGAAAAACTGATTGCGCTTGCAAAAGACATTATGGAACATGTTCATCCGCTGAAAGTACCGTTAAAGGTTAATTTCGGAAGCGGCCGGAACTGGGCTGAGGCACATTAGACATTACCCCTGACAGGATAATCCGGCCGGGTAAAAACAATCCTGGATAATGGATTAAAAAAGAGAGATAAATATGAAACGAATCGGGCTTGTTGTTAAAAATGACGACCGGGCTGAAAAAAAAGCCGCAGAGCTTGAAAAAAGACTTGGGACTCAGTGCGTGGTCATCGATTTTCGCCGTTCCAGGAGTTCCGACATTCCGGACGATCTCATGTGCCTGATTGTCCTGGGAGGCGACGGGACCTTTCTCAGCGCTGCCAGATTCATAGAACACCGAAATATTCCCCTTATGGGCGTCAAATTCGGCGAGGTTGGATTTCTTGCTGAAACCACGGAAGAAAACCTCTCAAAGACGGTTGACCTGCTCCTGGAAGGGAAATACATGATTCAGCTCAGAACCCGTCTTGACATTAAAGTGGTGCGGAACAATCAGAAGGTCATTGATGTGGATGTATTAAATGACGCCGTAATCAATAAATCCGCCCTTTCACGGCTGGCATCCTGTGCCGTGTATATTGATTCCACCTATCTGACCACCTACAGGGCCGATGGTCTGATTGTCGGAACACCCACCGGCTCCACCGCCTATTCGCTTGCGGCCGGCGGACCGGTTGTTCATCCTTCGGTCCCTTCTATTATTCTGACCCCCATTTGCCCGTTTACCCTGACCAACAGGCCCCTCATCATTCCGGACTCGATGCTGATCGAAATCCGTCTGGAAGGCAGTCCTGAAAATATGGTCCTGACCCTGGACGGTCAGGAAGGATTTGAAATGGATCCCGGAGACCGGATTTTTATCAAAAAAAGCCGGAATGATATAAAAATGATCTCTTTTGAAGACCAATCCTATTTTAAAGTGTTAAAAACCCGTCTTAAATGGAGCGGCGGCAGAAGTTAAAACCTGTTTTTCTCCTCGTTTTTCTCCTTATTGATCAGTCATCATAGGCTCCGCACCCCAATACACAATCCGAGCCTGGAATGCGGCTGACATAGGCGATTTTTTTCATGATCTGTTTTGTCTCAGGATGGCTCCATTTGTATTTCACCCAACCTGTATTCTGGGTTTTTGCCAGATCAATCATCTGCTTGAAAAACTGGTTTCCGTCTTCATCCTTGATATTATATAGATTTTTTCCAAGTAATGTCGGATTTGCCCCATGGGCAAGGGTCAAGCCTTCAAAATCCTGGACAAATAAATACAGATCGTTCTTTATAAACCCGCCCTTGGGGTTACTAAAAGCGGAAAAAGCAGCTTCCTTTCCATTTTGCGCCGCATAGGCCAATCCTTTTTCCACAAACGCCTTTGCATCCTCCTTGGAAGATTTTATATGAACCTCTCCAAATTTGATGGTGCTGAAAATCGATTTGAAATTGTCTGCCAGTTTATTTAATTCATCGGAATTGAACCGGATTTTATCACCGGATTTGTTCATTTTCGCTGTCAGAGCAGATAGTTCCTTAATTTCCTGCGCAATTTTTACAGCTGCCGCAGAACTTTTATTCACATTGTCATTAATGTCATTAATCCCATGGGCAGCCTGACGGACATGCTCTGTTGCCGATTTCGCCGAAGCCGACTGCTTTTCTACAACAGCAACCATGGATGAAACCGTTTGGCTGACTTCATTGATCACATTGGAAATGTTCACCATCTGCTCAATCGTTTCCCTTGTGATGGACCTGATATCATTTATTTTACCGTCAATATCAAAGGTGGCATCGGATGTCTGTCTGGCAAGGGCCTTTATTTCACTTGCAACAACGGCAAATCCTCTCCCGGCATCACCGGCTCTGGCCGCCTCAATGGTAGCATTCAGGGCCAGAAGATCGGTCTGGGAAGATATATTGTGAATGGTCCCTGTTACCTTACCGATTTCTTCAGCAGCCTTGCCCAGCACCTGTATTTTTTCAGACGCCGTACGGGCCTGATTAACCGCCTCACGGGTGATGGTGTCTGTTTTTTCAACAAATTTTGATGTTTCAATAATGGATGCATTCATCTCTTCCATTTCACCCGCCACCTGGGTGACATTAAAAGCAGATTGCTCCATAGCTGATGCGATGACGGTCATTTCACGGCTCATCTCATTGGAAAGGGAGGATACGCTGTCTGTTTTTTTAAAGGTTTCATCCGTGTTTGACGACATCTCACGAAAAACCGCCCCCAGCTCACCTGAGGAAAATGTGAGGGATTCAATAAATCCTGCGACATTCTTCAGGATATGATGCAAAGACTGATTCATTTTATTCAGGGAAGCGGCTAATCCTTTAAAAAAGCCGGCCCTTTTTTCATCAAAATGGACCGTCAGATCCCCTTCTCCGATTTTCTGAATTCCTGAAATGACGGTATCAAAAGAGGTACTATTCAATTTTTTAATCATAAAATCAGCGATTTTACCCATATTCTGAAATCCTTTAATTTGGTTAGACTCATTAAGATTCATATAGGGATAAAAAAAAAGAAAAAGCAACCCCGTAAAAAAATTTTCAGCTTCATTCAATAATGCTGATCGGCATATTCAACCCAGCCTCCGGTTTGGATAAGTGCCCGGTCAAAAGATGACATGATGAATCCTGTTTTTCGGGTATGCTCCTTTGATTGAATAATGATTTCAGATTTTTCCATATCCACTGCAAGATGAGTCTGATGATTGGAAAACAGATGAAAAATCTCATTGATCTCTTCTGCCGGCAATTCAATGGCCGGCATTCCGCAATTGAACATATTCTGCCGGAAAATTCTTGCAAAGCTGACGGCAATTACGACATAAATACCGTTTACCTCCAGGGCCCAGGGTGCATGTTCCCGAGATGATCCGCAACCGAAATTCCCTCTTGTGACAATGATTGATTTGTCTTCAATATCCTTTTTCGGGTTAAATCCTTCAATCTTCAAATCTTCCAGAAGATGGGGCTTTAGAGCGATTTTTTCAATTTCCGTAAGATACCGGGCTGGAATAATTTCATCGGTATTGATATCTGAGCGATCCAGAAACAACACATTGCCTTTAAATTCTTTCATTTTTTTTACTCCCTAATTCCCTGAAAAAAGACTTGAATTTGAAATTTCGCCTCTTATTGCACTGGCCGCTGCTGTTGCCGGGCTCATCAGGTGAACCATGCCGCCTTTGCCCATGCGTCCGTTAAAATTCCGGTTGGTGGTGGATGCTGCGACTTCTCCTTGGGCAAGCACCCCATTGCTCATGCCAAGACAGGCCCCGCAGGTGGGATTGGTCACACAGAACCCTGCTTCCATAAAAATTTTTAAGAGCCCTTCTTCCATGGCCTCGGAATATATTTTTGGCGTTGCAGGAGAAACAATTCCCCTGACATGATCGCTGATAATATGGCCTTTCAGCACCTTTGCCGCAATTCTCAAATCTTCGAGCCGCCCATTGGTGCAGGACCCGATATACACCTGATCAATTCTTATCCCCTTCATTTCAGAAACAGGTTTCACATTATCCGGTTTAAACCCGTAAGTTGTGAGGGGCTCAAGCGTGCTTATATCAATAGTCTTTTTTTCTGCATAATGTGCATCATCATCGGATCTGAATGTTGCAAAGGCTTCAAAGGCTTCTTTTTTCCCATGATACTGATCCTTGATAAATTCCCACAGATATTCCACCGTAGTCATATCCGGAAGGCAGATCCCGCAAGTGGCGCCGGCTTCAACCGCCATATTGCAAAGGGTCATTCTCTGATCCATATTCATTTCATCCACAATATTCCCCCTGAACTCAATGACCCGGTTGGTCGCTCCGTTTACGGTCAATTCCTGAATCACTTTAAGAATGATATCTTTGGCATAAACACCTTTTTTCAGGGTCCCGATGATTTCAATTTTATAGGTCTCGGGTGTCTTGAACGCACACACCCCTTTCAAAATGCCCACTTCCAGATCGGTTGTGCCCACACCGGCTGCAAACGCCCCAAAGGCGCCGTGGGTGCAAGTGTGGGAATCGCCCATGATAATGGTAAACCCCGGCCGGACAAATCCTTTTTCCGGAAACAGGGCATGGCAGACACCATTTCGCCCGATGTCAAAAAAATCCTTGATCCCGTGCCGTCTTGCCCATTCCCGGAGAATTTTTCCCTGAAGGGCTGTTTTTGAATCCTTTGCCGGTGAAACATGGTCGATGACCACTTTGATTTTATCCGGATCAAACACCCGGTCCTTTCCCCGTGCCGCCAGATCCTCTATGGCGGTCGGGGTTGTAATTTCATGACAGAAGACCCTGTCGAGCCTTAATACACTGACGTCCCCGAAGGGTTCATCTTTCAGATGCGTTTCAAAAATTTTTTCAGCTATGGTTTTTCCCATGATTGTTTCCCGATTTTATGTTGTTTTTGCCCCGAAATAATCTTCCCCGTCAGCCGGTGTAACCACCCAATAGGCCTTAAACACCTGGCCGGATGAATTTTGAATCACATGGGGAATCTGTGAAAAAAAAGATACGGAATCCCCTTTTTGAAGTTCATATGTCTCTTCGCCATAGACAAGTTTTGCCGAACCTTCCACAACAATTCCCAGTTCACGGCCAAGGTGACCGTCGTTTGCATCACCTCTTTCCTGGCCCGGTGCAAGCTCCAGAAAAAACGCATTAAAGGAATGATTCCCTTTGGTCTGACTTTCGCCGCAAAGGGTCTCATACTTAAACCCTTTGCGCTGATAGGTCTTTCTTTCATCCCGTCTGATGATCTCAACCTTTGCACTGGTTTCATAATCCTTGAAAAATTTATCCGGTGGAACGCCATAGACTTCCAGGATCTGAAGCAAGGTATCAAGGGAAGGGGAAATCCTGTTTCTTTCTATCTGTGACAACAGGCTTGAACTGATGGCTGCTTTTGCCGCCACTTCCTTGATTGTAATATTTCTTGAATTTCTGATGGCCCTGAGGAGTGCACCCAGTTTTGTTTTCATGTGGCTGCCTTTTATTAAGTATTTTTAATTAAAATTTAATAATACTTAATAAAAATACTGTCAACACCTTTTCTCATTTTAATGTAACTTATTTTGAATATACGCTTTCCTTAAAAATTTAACCCCTGACTGCCGGACAGGATCTTAAAATTTAATTTCCCCTGGGATTGAAACTCCTTAAGAAGATTATCCAGCTGCGCATATCTTTTTTTCTCGATTTCAATTGTATGAACCACCCTGTCTGTATAGTCTGTATGTATCATTTCAGCATCCCAGGATTTTAATAAATTAACCACTGTATCGTTAATCCCATAAGGCAATTGAATCATCAGACAGACGGTTTGGGCCAGCTTTTTAAGTTTATCCATTTCAACGGTCTGTGTTACAGCATCTGAATAGGCGTCCATCAACCCTTTCACCCCAAGCTTGACACCCCCGAAATACCGGGTCACAACAGCTGCGGTTTGGGTCATATGATGGCTTTTTAATGCGTTGAGCATGGGCTTTCCGGCAGTCCCCGACGGCTCGCCCGCATCAGAGCTGTGGGATATTTCTCCTTTTTCACCCAGGATATAAGCCCAACAATTATGTGTGGCGGTTTTATTTTCCTTTGAAATACGGGAGATAAATTCTTTTGCTTTTTCAATGGATTCAACATAATCAAGGGTACAGACAAAAACGGACCGTTTGATTTTTAAAGTTGTTGTCCGTTGATGGTCAACCGAATAAAAATAGTCTTCATCCATCATATCCTCCCCTTGATTCCATGCAAAAGAGAATCCTGTGATTTCAATGTTTAACCCCTATAATACAAATCCATTGAAATTTAAAGAGCGCCTTGACTTCAAGGGGGATTATATTTATCCTCCAAACAAACGGCCAACGCCTGATCATAACCAATGGCCCAAACTCTATTTAAAAAAAGGATGGCATGACAGTACAATCAGATCCCAATGAAATTTTTTCCGCCCTGAGAAAAAAAATCATCCATCTTGAGCTGCCCCCGGAAAGTGTATTGAATTTAAGCGATCTGGCCAAAGAATTTGATGTCAGCCGGACTCCCATCAAAGAAGCCCTGATTTCTCTTCAGGCTGAAGAATGGATCATGTGGCACGGCTCGCGGTTCATTGTCACGCCGCTCAGCCTGGAGCGAATCAGGGAGATTACCGAAATCCGGATGGTTCTCGAAGTAAAGGCCAATATCTGGGCCATGGAACGGATGACACCCCAGGAATGGGACGAGCTTGCCAGCATCAGGGAACAGATATCGGGGTTTTCAGAAAAAAGCAGCAATGAAAGCATCATTGACTTTGATTTTACAATTCACCATACTATTTTTAAAATTGCAAAAAATGTCCAGCTGGCAAAGCTTTTGGAGCGCCTTTTAAGTCATTATTTAAGATTCTGGTTATCCATCCCAAGACAGATTGATCATACTGTTTTTTTTGAGGAAGCACTTGAACTGATCGACGCCATCCGCCTGAAGGATGAACCTCTGATCCGGGAATGCACCACAAACCACATCCGCAATTCAGTGGCCCAGATCATGGGAACCCGGTAACCGCTCTGATTTAAAAGAAATGCTTGACTCAGGTTAATTTTGAATCTAAAATAAATTCAATTTAAATTTACTGTGAATTTATTTTATTAAAACTCAAACTGGAGCATTTAGCCTTATGATTTACCTTGATAATGGCGCCACATCGTTCCCCAAACCGGAAAGTGTCTATACTTTCATGGATCAGTTTTTCAGAAAAAATGGCGTCAGCCCCGGACGATCCGGTTATGATCTTTCCATAGAAACCGGCAATACCATTGAAGATGCAAGAAAAGCGCTCACCCTTTTTTTTAACGGCAAAGACCCGAAACGGCTTGTGTTTTCATTAAACTCCACCGATGCCCTGAACCTTGCCATATCAGGTCTCTTAAAGCCGGGGGATCATGCCGTGACCACCATGGTCGAGCATAATGCTGTATTGCGTCCTTTATATCACGCCTCTTTATATAACAATGTCGCTGTGGACTATATTCCCTTTGACGGAAAAGGGTTTGTAAATCCGGACGACTTTGTCTCAAGGTTCAAGAAAAACACAAAACTCGTGGTGGTCAACCACGGTTCCAATGTCATTGGAACGATACAACCGATAAAGGAAATCGGAAAATTATGCCGGGAGCGGGGAATTACCTTTCTTGTGGACGCCTCCCAGACCGCCGGAAAAATCCCCATCGATATTGAAGCCATGAATGTGGACGTCATTGCATTCACCGGCCACAAATCCCTTCTCGGACCCACCGGAGTGGGCGGGTTATATGTCGGAAAGAATGTGCTCATCCGCCACAGCCGGGCCGGTGGGACCGGCGTGAAGTCCGCCCTTCGCCACCATCTTGAAGAATACCCCTACCGGCTTGAATACGGAACCCTGAATACCCTGGGCATTGCCGGTCTTTATGCCGGTCTGAGCTGGATTCTTGAACAGGGGATTGATAAAATTCACACCCTTGAAATGAATTTGACAAAAAAGCTAAGGGACGGATTAAATAAAATCGATAAGGTCATCACCTATTGCGCCGAAGACCTGACAAACCATATCGGTGTTTTAAGCTTTAACATCAAAGGATTTGAAGCCATTAACACCGGCACCATCCTGGATGGAGACCATGACATCGCCTGCCGGACCGGGCTGCACTGTGCTCCCCTGGTACATGAGCGCCTTGGCACGGACAAGATCGGCGGAACCGTCCGCATCGGGTTTGGGCCTTTTAATACCGAGGCCCATGTGGATGCACTCCTCAATGCCGTCGCTGAAATTTCATCCGTGTTTGCAAAATAGGAGAAAGAATGAAGACCGACAGAAAGCATGTGATTGAAACAACCAAATTTTTGAAACCGCACATCACAAACCCGCCCCGGATCGGATTTCTGACCGGGACCGGGCTTTCCGATACCCTTGACGATCTTGACGTCATCGCACCCTTTGACTATTCGGATCTTCCCAATTTCCCGGTATCAACCGTGGAAAGCCACAAGGGAAAACTTATTTACGGAACTGTTTCCGGCAAACACATATTGATGATGCAGGGAAGATTTCATCTTTATGAAGGATATTCGCCAAAAGAAGTCACCTTTCCCATCCGGGTCATGCAGGAGCTGGGCGTTAAATATCTGATCCTGAGCAATGCCGCCGGGGGCATCAATCTGAATTTTTCTGCCGGGGATATCATGATCATCAAGGATCACATCAATCTTACCGGAACAAATCCTCTCCTGGGGCCCAATGAAGATACCTGGGGCATAAGATTTCCGGATATGGCCGAAGTATATGATCCGACCCTCATCGGTCTGACCCAAAAAATCTCCTTGCTTCATAACATCCCTGTTCAGACCGGGGTCTATGCCGGTTTGAACGGACCGAGCCTGGAAACCCCTGCGGAAACCCGGTATTTAAAAATCATAGGCTGTGATGCGGTTGGATTTTCAACGGTCATGGAAGCCATTGCCGGAGTTCATGCAGGTATGAAAATTCTCGGGATTTCGCTGATCACCAATATCAATGATCCGGATGCACCTCAAAAAACAACGCTGGAATCTGTGCTGAAGACTGCTGAGAATGCGTTAGACCCGCTTAAGAAGCTTATGACCGGTGTCATCACAGCCATTCGGGATGACTGCTGATTCATCCAAAACCTTCCTCAGCCTGAAAGATAAATCACTGACTGAAACCGGCTTTTTGATAACCCCTTTAATGGATGGGGCGCTGAATTTATAATCGTCCAGGGTATCTCCAAGCCCTGTACAAAGGATCACAGGGATATCCGGCCGGATATGATATATTTTCTCGGCAAGCTGAATTCCCGTCAATTCCGGCATGGTCATATCCGTGAAGATGACATCAAAAATGCGGGGATTCGTCAAAAAAACATTGAATGCTTCAGTGCTGCTTGAAAAACAGGTCACCGTATATCCCAGCTTTTCCATCATATGGGTTTCCATGAGCGCCACTTTTTTGTCGTCATCCACAAGAAGAACTCGCTCGGTTCCTTTTTGTATCTCTTTTTCCTCTTGCTGCTCCGTTTTAAACGCCTTGCCTTTTTCATATACAGGGAAATAAATATCAAATCTTGTCCCCATGTCTTTGCTGCTTTTCACATTTATATGCCCGCCATGGCTTTCAACAAGGCCGTGTACAACGGAAAGGCCTATCCCTGAAGCCTTACCGCCATTCTGAGTTGAAAAATAAGGGTCGAAAATTTTATCCATGGAATCCGGGTCGATACCGCTTCCCGTATCACTGACGGATAAACACACGTATTCCTTTCTCAGGGAAGCCTGTTTGATATGTAACCAAGGTTTTTCCCGGCCCGGCTGAATCAAAATCTGAAGAATCCCCCCTTTATCCTTCATGGCCTGGTAGGCATTCACGGAAAGGTTCATAATGATTTGATGAAGCTCACCCGCATCGGCCAGAATTATCCCCAGCCCTTCCTCAATCATGACCTCCAATTTGATGGTAGCCGGTAGAAAAGAACGAACCAGGGGTATGGATTCTTTGACCACATCCTCTAAACGGATCGGTTCCGGTTTATGGATTTTTTGCCTGCTGAATGTCAGAATCCGGCTCACAAGCTCCTTTGCCTGGTTTGAGCAATCCAGAATCGTCTCCAATTGCTCTTTTGCCGGATCATCAGACCTTATTTCCATCAAAAGCATTTCCGTATAACCCGATATGGGTGAAAGAATATTATTGAAATCATGGGCGATTCCCCCGGCAATGGTCCCTACGGCTTCCATTTTTTGTGCCTGGAGCAATTGTTTTTCAAGACTTTTCCTCCGGGAAATATCCAGCATCATGGCCCGGAATTCGAGAATCCTTCCGGAATTGTCCGTGAGGGCTTCTACAGAAAGACTCACCGAAAATGCCTCCCCTCTGCTGGGTGTCATCAGACATTCCACATCTTTGACGGCCCTGCCCTGGGCAAGGGAGTCCCTGAAATCCGCCAATCCGTCATTTGCACTGGTTTGTTGGAAAAAAATGTCTACTGCATTTCTGCCTAAAAGATCATTTCTTTCATATCCGGTGAGGATTTCCGCTTTATGGTTGCAGTGTAATATCTTTCCTTTTGGATCCATTGAAAAATAGGCAATGGGCGCATT
Source organism: uncultured Desulfobacula sp. (assembly GCA_964635025.1). Lineage (GTDB taxonomy): Bacteria > Desulfobacterota > Desulfobacteria > Desulfobacterales > Desulfobacteraceae > Desulfobacula. The sequence continues at coordinate 18,521 of CAZWMY010000026.1, forward strand.
TTCATAAAGATTCCGATATTTTTTTTCATTTTCAACCAGATCCTTTGATGTCTGTCTTAAATGTGCTTCTTTGCGCCATAACAATTCAGCCCCTTTTTTCCCTTTAAGCCGCTCAAGATACGCCAGGGAAGATGTCTCAACCAGACGCATCAAGATATCCAGCCGATCAATCAGTTCTTTTTCGTTTATAAAAACCTTGTCCCGGGTTTCCAGCAATCCTTTGTCGGCAGTATTAATAACCAGTATCCCATAATCCGGAAGATAAATATAAATTGAATTTTCAGAATTAAAATGACGGATAATCCTTGCATCGAATCTGACTTCTTCTTCAGCAGGCACAATACAATTGCCATTGTAAACAAAGAACGGGATACTAAGATATCCCTCATGGCTTATCCCGGCTTGATTCCCTGTGTCCGGACAGATGATAATGCGAATCCCGTTTTTATAATAATCTGAATAAGTCCGCAGGATATGGGCAATAATTCCGTCATTGTCCGTTAGGTTGCCGTTTGCATCGGCTTTATAAAAAAATACCGGGCTTAATCTTTTTTGAGTTACGATCCAGGGTCCGAACAGCTTTAATATCAACCCCTGGAGCCCTCTTCCATCAAACCTGTCCATGATGCCGCGATCCCACATGACCGTCGGCAAAAATTTTAATTTTGTATGGTTTGTCCCATAGAGAATGCCGGTCTGCTTTGCATCAAAGAGATCAAGAGATATTTTTAACAGTTCTTTTAAAGGCCGCCTGCTTTTATGGAATTTTTTTCTAATGTCGGGAATATCAAATTTTCTCATGGCAGACCTTTTTTACCGGACCCTGGAAAACTTCAATTTTTTGGGCCGTCAAGAATATCCCGGATCAGATGGGATATGTCCTTTACGGCCACCGGCTTATTTAAAAAGCCTTTTATCCCTTTAAGACCATATTGTTTTTTATTGATATGCTCACCATAGCCGGTGCAAAGAACAATAGGAATTCCAGACCGGATAGCGGATATTTGCTCAGCAAGTTGATAACCTGTGAGATCCGGCATGGTCAGATCGGTTATCACAAGATCAAAGGCCTGTGGATCCTGTCTGAAAGCCTCAAGTGCCTCCGTGCTTTTCAGATGGCAGGTCACTTGATAGCCCAGCTTTTCCAGCATATGCTGTTCCATGAAAGCCACTTTTTTATCATCATCCACAAGCAGAATTCTTTCGCTTCCTTTGACGATGGGCCTGTCCTCTTTAGTTTGATTCTCTTTTCGGATATCGCCGGTGTAAACCGGAAAATAAATTTCAAAACAGGTGCCTTTTCCTTCTTTTGATCGGACGGTGATATACCCGTTGTGAGACCGGATGATCCCATGAACCACTGAAAGCCCGATACCTGATCCCTTGCCTTCTTTTTTGGTGGTAAAAAAAGGATCAAAAATTCTGTCCAGAACCGGCGCAGGGATGCCGTGACCTGTATCTTCAAATTTGAGATAAATATAAGACCCGGGTTTTAATGGATAGACCATGGCATCATCGCTGACGGCAATTTCATCCAGGACCACATCCAGGGTCCCTCCGGTTTCTTCCATGGCATGATACGCGTTGGAAATCAGATTCATGACAACCTGGTGAGCCTGGATCGAATCAACCATGAGAAGTCCGCATTTTTCGTTTATTTTTTCCCTAATGGTAATGGTGGCCGGCAAAAAGGACCGGGCCAGCAATAGCGCATCCCGGACAAATAAATGGGGCTGCAATAATTTAAATTCATTTTTTTTCTGCTGAGAAAATGTCAGCATCTGGTTGACAAGGCCTTTGGCAAAAATGGCACAGTCATGAATAATCTGAAGATGTTCTTTTTTCTTTGTTTCTTTATCATCTGTTTCCATCAGGAGCATTTCAGCATACCCGGCAATAGGCGTCAGGATATTGTTAAAATCGTGGGCAATCCCCCCTGCCAGAGTTCCGATGGCTTCCATTTTCTGAGCCTGGAGCAATTGTTTCTCAAGGCTCTTTCTCTGTGAAATATCAATGGCCATGGCGCGAAATTCAATAATGTCGCCCTCTTTATCCCGGACGGCGTCAAGGGAAAGGCTGGCCCACATATCCTGTCCGCTCTTATTTCTGACTCTCATTTCAACATCCCTGACGGATATTCCCTGTTCAAGGATTTGTCTGACTTCATCAGGAGTGATGGTTCCATGCTCATCGCTTATATATAATTCCCTTGCAGACAAACCGATCAGCTCTTCTCTTGAATAACCGGAATGTTTTAAGGTGTTATTATTGCATTTGATGATCTTCCCCTGATGATCCATGGAAAAATACGCAATGGGGGCATTTTCATAAAGATCCCGGTATTTTCTTTCATTCTCCACAAGATCAAGGGAAGTCTTTCTCAACTGCTTTTCTTTTTTCCATAACAGATGAGCCCCTCTTTTCCCCTTAAGCCTGCCCAGTGCGGCAAGCGATGCAATCTCAACCAGCTCAATCAGGCTGTCAAATTTGGACTTGAGCTCTTCTTCCCTTACAAATCTTGATTCCACGGTGGCCAGGAGATCCTGGTCTGCAGTATTGACCACCATGATCCCGTAATCCGGGATATAAATGGAAACATAATTTTTAGCCTGAAAATGTTTGATGATATTCAAATCCACCCGAACCTGGATATCGGGCTCACTGATGCTCTTGCCGTCATAACTGTAAAACGGAATCCTGGCATACTGTTCATCTATTTTGTAAATATTGCCTGATATATCCGGACTAAAAAGGATACTGATCCCTTTTTTGTAATAATCCGCACAGGTACGAAGCATATAGGCAATAACGCCGTCATTGTCTTGCTGCTCGCCTGTTTTGTGATCCTTTTTATAAAAATATACCGGGCTTAATTTTTTAAAGGTAACAATTTGCTTTCCAAAGAGCTTCAGAATCTTGCCTTTGATCCCCTGGCCGTCGAATATGTCCATCACACCGCGGTCCCAGTCGCTCAATGGAAGGAATCGGATCTTTGAATTGTTTGTACCGTATAATATGCCGACCTGCTTGGCGCCAAGAAGGTCGAGGGTTATTTTCAAAAGTTTTTCTAAAGGGTCTCCTCTTTTGAAAAAATCCCTTTCAATATGCTCGATATTTAATTTTGCCAAAATCTTAATCTCTCAAAAAAAAGAACTATCGATGAACCGATAATGTCAATAGAAACAGAAAAACCGATAAGGGTCAAGCATAAAAAGGTGAAGCCGGTTTTACACCCGGTTTAAGCAAAAATAAATAAACAGCCCGGCCCTTTTTTAAGAACCGTCTTGAAAACTCCCCTCAAATCATCTATCAATAGGCAATAGTTAACTCATCAAAAAAGAGAGCTCCCATGAGGATTGTCACAAGACCTGATTTTGACGGGATCGTATGTGCCGTGCTGCTGCGGCGTGCTGAAAACATTGATACGGATATTTACTGGGTTGAACCGGGTGAGATTCAGAGCGGAAAAGTTCATGTCCAAAAGGGGGACATCATTGCCAATCTTCCCTATGTGCAGGGCTGTGACCTGTGGTTTGATCACCATGTTTCCAATAAAATCCACAGGGATATAAAAGGGGCCTTTGACATAGCGCCTTCAGCCGCCGGATTGGTTTACCAATATTATCAGACCAGGGGAAAGCTCGACAACCGGTATGATGAACTGGTTCAAAATACAGACATCATTGATGCGGCCCTTTTGAATCAGGACCAGGTGCGGCACCCGGAGAAATACCCGTATATTCTTTTGTCCATGACCATAAAAAACCAGGCCTACAAGGACCGTCCCTATTGGGATTTCCTGTTGGATCTCCTGATGGAAACCCCTGTCCGCAAAATACTTGAAGTGCCGGAAGTAAAAAAACGGTGTGACGGAGTGATAAAAGAAAATACAGCCTTTGAAAGCCACCTGATCCAGCATACAAAGATCCGGCACAAAATCTCTGTCACGGATTTCAGACCCCTTGACCCGGTTCCTGAAGGCAATCGTTTTCTAACCTATTCTCTGTTCCCGGAAAGCATTGCCAGTGTGAGAATCCGATTTGCCGGGCCTGACCGAAACCAGGTGCAGCTCAGTGTCGGCCACAGTATTTTTAATAAACAATGCAGCGTCAACATCGGAAAACTGCTGGCCCGTTTCGGCGGCGGCGGGCATTCCGGGGCCGGCGGCTGCACCCTTGACCCAGGCACGGCAGACCAAAAAATTGAACAGATCCTTGATATCCTGTTCCAAAACAAAGAAGACGCTTAAAGTTTGCTTTTTACGCTTGCCACTTTCTCTGCCATGGTCTGATCCCTGTCTGTTCTGGTACCTGCCTTTATGGTCGTTGTAATCCTGGGCGCCCCCATGTCGTGAATCCTTTCATGGCATTTTTTGACCACGGCAAATACCTTGTCCCAGTCCCCCTCAATATTGGTTCCATAGGCGTGAAGCTCGGATGAAAGCCCGGCTTCCTTTATGATTTCATGACAAACGGCCACATATTTGGAAACCGACAGCCCCACCCCGATGGGAACCACACACAAATCAATAATAACATTCATTTTAGCCCTCCTGTTTACATAAGCCAGGTCATTTTACCCAAATCCGCACAAGGATGCAAGTACCGGTTGAACCTCAAAATATGGATATCCTTGACTTCACTGTAAAGTTTGAATATGACGGTTCATGAAGACTCTACTATGAAAGGATTAAAATATCATGGGAACGGCAGACGTAGTGAACCATATTGTCCAATGGCTTTGCAATTATCTTGACCAATCCGGCTTAAAAGGATTTGTGGTTGGGGTTTCAGGGGGCATTGATTCTGCAGTTACATCAACATTATGCGCCAAAACCGGAAAACCGCTCCTGGCGTTGAACATGCCCATTCACCAGGCAAAAGACCAGGTGTCAAGGTCATCGGCCCATATTGCATGGCTGAAAACCCATTTCCCGGAAGTCCGAGGCCATGATATTGAATTGACCCCGGTGTTTGAACAAATCAAAACCTCTTTTCCGGGCGATATCCAGGATGGGCTGACCATGGCCAACACCCGGTCCCGCCTTCGCATGCTGACCCTTTATGCCTTTGCCTCCAGCCATCGGCTCCTGGTTGCCGGAACCGGCAATAAAGTAGAGGATTTCGGGGTGGGGTTTTACACCAAATACGGAGACGGGGGCGTGGATATTTCGCCGATTGCCGATCTCATGAAAACTGAAGTCTTTCTTCTGGGAAAGGATCTTGGTATTATCGAAGATATCCTCACCGCACCGCCTACGGACGGGCTCTGGGAAGACAACCGGACCGATGAAAGCCAGATCGGGGCCACCTATGCGGAACTGGAATGGGCCATGCAATATCTTGCATTCCCTGACAAAAAACCTTTGGACGACCGCCAAAAAAAGGTTATAGCCATTTATGAAAAATTCAATGCTGCCAACCGGCATAAAATGGAACCCATACCGGTCTGCCTTGTTCCAAAAGAATTATGGAATGCCCCTTCGGCTATTTGATTTTTAGGGTTTTGCGCGGAAGAAAAAGGCAAAATAAAAAGCTTAAGACCGAAGAAATAAAAATTATCCAGAAAACCGAAGAAATCCCTTTTAATACAGCTTCCTGAACGATCCGACGGGACCCTGCCTCAAGCATGGATGAAAACTCTGGTCTGAAAAGGTTTTCCATGCTCTCTTTGAGCATAAGGACCAGACTTGGGTTCAGGCTTCCGGAAGCCGCCTCCAGCCGGCTCATCAGCCCGGAAGTGGCAAGCCCGCCGCAGACACCAACCCCAATGGTGGCGCCAATGGTCCTGGAAAACTGATGAAAGGATGTGGCCACACCCAGATCTTTTTTGGGAAGACTTTCCTGCACCAAAATCAGGGTTGAAAGGGTGATAAACCCCATTCCAAGACCCACCACCAGAAAAACAACAAACCCCTGTGTCATGGAGGTCGTCAGCGTAAATCCCAGGGTCAGGCCGGTTCCGGCAACAATCATCAATCCGCCGGCAAGGGAGCCGTTTCTTCTGCCGATCCGGTCCATGATCCTGCCCAGGACAAGAGATCCCAAAGACCAGCCAAGGCTTAACGACAGCATGGCCCAGCCCACCTGCATCGGAGTTTGAGCCAAAGCCCCCTGAAGATACAGCGGGGCATAAGCAAACAAGGCAAAAATGGTAAAGCTGCTGAAAAATGTGGCCAGGTTTCCAAAGGCAAAAATCTTATGTCTGAAAAATCCAAGATCCAGGATAGGATCCTTGGCGTGCTTTTCAGCCCAATAAAATCCTGATCCAAAAACAAGGGTGATCAGGGACAAACCAGCCACCGGCTGGGAATTCCATTCAAAATCGCGACCGGCCGTGATAAATATGGTTAAAAGACTCAGGATAAAACCGGACAGGAAAATCACCCCGGCAATATCCAAAAAAATGGTTTTTTGTTTTTCCCTGAATTTTTCCAGAAAAAGACTGATTCCGATAAATGAGAAAATACCCAGCGGCAAGTTGATATAAAAAATCCACCGCCAGGAAAAATACGTCACGATAAAGCCCCCCAGTGTCGGTCCGATCACGCTGGAAATCCCCCACACCGAACTTGCAAAAGACAGGGTTTTTACCCTCTGTTCAGGCAAGGAAACAATTGAAAGAACAATATATACAAGGGCAAAAATACCGCCGGCCCCGATTCCCTGAAATACCCGGGCCAGGATCAAAAACGCCATGGAAGGCGCTGCACCGGCAGCCACACTGCTCAGGATAAAAAGGGCAATGGAAAAAAGGAAAAGCTTTTTGGTATCCAGAAGATCGCTGAGTTTGCCGAATACGGGAAGGCTCACCGCCCTTGCCAGCAGATAGGCGGAATAAACCCAGGCATACAGGTGAAGCCCGCCAAGCTCCGACACGATGGTCGGCATGGCTGCCGATACCACAAGTGCATCCATGGCCCCCAAAAAAAGTGACAACAGGGCTGCACCTACAATAAAGCTTCTTTTGGAGTCAAAACTTTTTGCTGCATTCATCTGTCAGGATTTCCAGGATTCAAGCACTTTTTTGGCCCCCTTGATGGTGGTTTCAGCCAGCATTTTTTTTGCATATTCTTCAGCTTCGGCCATGGAAATATTCATGACGGTCTTTTGAACCGCAGGCAAAAACTGGGGGTCTACGCTCAAGGTGCGGATTCCCACTCCCAGGAGAAAGGGTATATACTCTTTTTCATGGGCCATTTCGCCGCATACGGTCACCTCGATACCGGCTGCCGTGGCCGCTTCGGCAATTCTTGCAATGCCCCTGTTCACTGCCGGATGGCAGGGAATATAATGGTCTGCCACCATCTTGTTGGCCCGGTCGGCAGCCAGAAGATACTGGATAAAATCATTGGTGCCGATGGAGAAAAAATCCGCCTCCTTTGCAAATTCATCAATGGTTGCCAAAACCGAGGGCAGCTCCACCATCATGCCTAAGGCCACATCCTTGTTGAATTCAAGCGCTTCTTTGGTCAAGGCATCCATACAGTCGTACACCACCTGTTTGGCTTCCAAAAATTCATCAATGGAGGAAATCAAAGGAAAAATGATCCGGACATCTTTTTTCCCGGCAGCCGCCCTCAGCATGGCCCTGATCTGAAATTCGAAGACATCCCGGTGTTTCAGGGAAAACCGGATGGACCTGAGCCCCAGTTCCGGGTTGGCTTCTTTTGGAGAATCGCTGTAGGCAAGGGTTTTCTCCCCTCCTGCATCCAGGGTCCGGATGGTGACAGGCAGTTTTTTCATTCCATCAAAGAGCTTTTTATAAATCACATACTGCTCTGTCTCAGAGGGAAAAGTTGACCGGATGAGAAAGGGAAATTCCGTTCTGTAAAGACCGATGCCTTCTGCCTTCAAAGTCCTGGCAAGGGGGACTTCGCTGAGCAGATTGATGTTGGCCAGCAGGATGACCCGCTTTTTATCTTTTGTCCAGGTCTCGTTTTCCATGAATGCAGACCGGGTCTGTTTTTCAATCCCTGCTTTGATCTCAAAAAGCCCGATGGTTTCTTTTTTGGGGTTGATATAGATATTGCCAAGGTCCCCGTCCATCAAAATGGTGGTGTTGCCGGGGAGATCCAGGAGCCCTGATTCTTCGGCAATGATGAGCGGAATCTGAAGTGATCTTGCCAGGATGGTCACATGGGAGGTGGCGCCGCCGCTGGCAAGGATGATGCCTTTAACACCGGCAGAAACATATTTGAGAATATCGGACGGAAACACCTGTCTTGCAATGGCGATGCTTCCTTTTTCATATGCGGTTTTATCATCCCGGCCTTTGACATTATTTAAAATCCTGACACTCAGATCCTCGACATCCTGGGTCTTTTCCCTCATATAGGCATGAGGGCTGGCTGAAAAAATCGCCATGTATTTGGCTGCGACTTTCCGGACCGCCTCGGCAGGGTTCAATCCCTCATCAATCAGTTCCCCCATTTTGCCGATAAAATTTTTATCCTTTAATATCATGAAATGGGCGGTAAAGATCAAGGATGCACTTTCCGGCAGTTTTTCCGCAAACCTTTTTTGCAGTTCCTTCAGTTCCAGGGTGGTTTTTTCAATGGCGAGACTGAAATCCTCTTTTGTGAATTTTTCCTCTCCTTTGACCGGGTCATACAGAATGGATTTTTGCTGTTCATTCAATACAACGGCTTTTCCAAGAGCACACCCGGCTGCGGCTGCGCTTCCCCTGATAAAAACAAGAGGTTCTGTGAGTTCCGCCTCTTCCCTGTCTTGAGAAAACTCGATCAAAAGCCTTGCATTTTCTATGGCACCGGCAAGCTGGTTGACCACCGTCCGGATGGCTCTTTCATCGGCCATTTCAAAATGGTTCAGATCCCGATGCTGAACCACCAGGACCCCTATTTTCTCTACTCCCCGTTTAATGGGCACACAAAGAAATGAATTATAGGGGTCTTCGCCCGCTTCCTTAAAATATTTAAATCCAGGAGTTTTTCCGGCATTTCCTTCCCTCACAATGGCAAGGGTTTCAAAGGATTTGCCCACCAGCCCTTCTCCGGGCTTCATGTGTATCTTATTGACGGCTTCCGGTTTCAATCCCTTGGTGGCTTTCAGGGTCAGCCGGTTTGATTTTTCATTGTACAGATAGATGGAACAGACCGGGGCATTGAAATGCTGCGCCACCCGGTCCACGACCAGCCCAAGAAAGTTCTCCAGATCCGAGCTTCCCGTCACCAGATCGGCCAGCTCGCCGATATCGAACAATAAATCAAGATAATCAGATGCTTTTTTCTGCATAGAGTGAATCCATTTCCTTTTTAATTTCAGTTGTCGGAATGCCAAGACTGCAAGGCACCAGAACCTGGCATTTACCGCACACATCGGTTGTTTGCTGCAAACCTGCAAGCTCTTTGGTCTCATGAAGATTGGATTGCAGTCTTTTCCAGCATTTTTTCCGGTCTATCCCTTTTTTTTCAGATACCGCCCCGACCGGGCAGCGGCGGACGCAGTCAAGGCATTTTTGGCCGTTCTTGTGAAGACAGAGTTCATTTTCGCTGACCAGGGGGTGATCGCCGAGATTTGCTTCGGTGACTAGGCTCCCGAGTCGCCCGGCACAGCCGGAAGGTGTAATGAATTGGGCATTTACCCCAAAGCGGCCAAGACCTGCGATATATCCAAGATGTTTATGGGACCAACGGGCCATGAGCTTTATTGGATCAAAATTATGGGTGGCCGGAACAAGAGCCGACTCATATCCGGCTTTTTTGAGAAATTCCCGGATTTCTGAGCACAAACTGTTGATCAGATCATTGGTGGCTTCATAGGCCAGCCCCCAGTTTCTGCAGGGAATCTTTCCTTCATGGTTTTCCCTTGCCAGATCTTCAACAAAGGGAACAAAAAATACTGCCACGGATTTACCTGTCGGTAAGAGCTCTTTTGGAAGGGAATGATCATCTGCAGCAATTTTGGGCAGGATATCAAACCGTTCATCTGCCTTTGCCGTTGCAAGAATTGGGGTTCGCCAAAGATTTTTTTCTTTGGCGGTTTCAGGATAAACCCGCACATAATTTTCGATGAATGATTTTAAATCACCATGGGTGACCGGTGTTGTCTTCATTTTAAGATTCTCTTTATGGTTAAAGAATCATAAATTAGCATGGATTTCAGATTAAAAACAGCGGAAAAATTCTACCCTCGGCCTGGATGCCTGCCCCGGCCATAGGACAGGAAAATGACCCCTGCCATGACAAGGGCTGTTCCGGACAATTGTACCACGGACATCCGCTCATCCAGAAAAACCCGGGCGCACACCCCGGCAAAAAAGATCTCGGACATGACCAGGATACTGGCAATCCCGGCCGGGAGGCGGCTTAACCCCATCAGATAAAGAGAAAACGCCCCAAAGGTGGAAATAGCCATCAATCCGGCAAAAGCCAGGGCCATGATTCTGTTGACGGGCAGCGGCGCCTCGGTAAAGGGCTGGAACGGAAGCAGCATCAGGGCGGCAACACCAAATGCAATGGCAAGACAGGCCGGGGTGCCGTATATGGAGACCAGATTCTTGCCGCAAAGGCTCCACCCGGCATAGAAAATGGGTACGCCGATTCCGGCTATAAGCCCAGTAATATTGACCGGTCCCATGGAAACAACATCCACACCCGAAGCAAAAACAGTACCGATAAAAATCAGGATCATGGACAGGATTTTTTTGCCGGTCACTTCCTCTTTCCAAAGATAAAAGGCCGCTGCCGTCACTCCAGCCGGCATGGCCGCCTGAAGAACGGTTGTAACGGCTGCCCCGTTCTGCATGACGCTCTGATTGTAAAACACATGAAACCCGCCTAAGAAAATCCCCATGCCGATTAGCCAGGGCATGTCTTTCTTTTTTATTTTCAGATTCTGGGGGCAGGTAAAAAGGGTAAAGAAAAAAAGCCCGAGAAATGCGGTCAAATCCCGCCAGAACGCCAGTGACACTGCGGTTCCATTGCAATTGGCCAGAAACGTATGCACAAAAATACCGGCCATGCCCCAGGAAGCGGCAGCGCCAATAACCATGAGGATTCCGGCAATGGGCCTTTTGATGTTACCCATTGGCGATTACCAGCAATTTTGTCAGTTCCGGCAAGACCTCAAGGGCATCGGCCAGGGCAAAATAATCGCAGTTGGACATGATGGGCGCATTTTTATCCTGATTAATGGCAATGACCAGGCCCGAGGTCTTCATCCCGGCAAAATGCTGGATGGACCCGGATATGCCGCAGGCAATATAAACCTTGGGACTGACTTTTTCACCGGTTTGCCCCACCTGCATGGCATAGGGAACCCAGCCCGAATCCACGGCCACCCTTGAAGCGCCGACAGCTGCATGAAGCTTTTTGGCACATTCAAAAAGAAGGGTAAAATTCTCTCCGTTTTTCATGCCCCGACCGCCGGAGAGGATGATTTCAGCTTCAGCCAGATTGATGCCGGCCCCTTTACCGGTTTCGCCGGTCTTCACCACCTTAAGATGCCTTGGCTGAATATCTCCGGCATCAAACCGGATGATCCCGGCCTCCACCGGCTCTTTTTTTGGTTCCATTGCATTGGGCCGGATACCGAAAATAGGAACCGGCCCGGTTACCTTGATTTTGGCCAGGGTTTTGCCTGAATACCGGGAGGTTTTTACAACGTTGGTTTCCAGATCCACGTCAAAACAGTCCATGACCAGGGGAGAATCCAGAAGGGCCGCGATCCTCGGCAGAAGATCTTTCCCCCGGGCCGTTGAAAGACCGAAGACAGAAACTATGGAAAATTTTTTAACCGCCCCGGCCACGGCTCTTGCCCGGATATCCGGGTTATGCCAAAGATCTTGGGCAAGACGGATGTCAATTATGGTCGAAATGCCATAGGATGACAGGTTTTCTTTCAAGCTTTGAGCAGACCCATTGAGGATGAGGGCAAAAAGATGGGTACCTTTTTGTCTTGCCAGGGTGATCATGCTTAAATCCGCCTCTTTAAGAGCTCTGTCATCCGATTCTATGATCACACCGATATGCTTTGTCATATCACCTTGGCCTCATTTTTTAATATCTCAGCTATTTTTCGGGCGATTTCAGTCGGGGTGCCCAGGATTTCCTTTGGCTGTCTTTTCTGGATATAGGGACAAAGCTCAGCCACTTCCATCCGGGCCTTTGGTGTCCTGATACCCAGACCTGAGAAATCAAGGGTTTTAATGGGGCCTTTCTTTGATCTCATTACATCCCGGACCGTGGGATATTTCGGGGTATTCAGGCCTTTTCCCGCACCAATGACACAAGGCAGACTCATCTCATAGGTATTGACAGCACCGCCTGAAAATTCCGTATCCGCCAAAACATAGTCCTGCAGGATCTCCAGCCGGACCACATTGGTCGCCACAGGAAAATCAAATAAGGCGCCCAGACGAAACTGGGTCTGCATGCCCTGGTCGTCAATGGATTCTTTCCCGGTAAAAATCAAGTGAGACGATCCGTCCTGTTCAATGGCCGTCTTCAGTGCCAGGGCAGTTTCAATGCTGTCGTGGCGCCTATCGGTTTGGATCAGGATTCCCCTGTCTGCGCCCATGGCCATGGCCGAGCGAAGGGTTTTTTCAGCGTCTGCCTTCCCTAGACATACGGCAATCACTTCAGAACCCGGATGAAGATCCCTGATCCGGACAGCCTCGGTCAGCGCATGCTCATCATAGGGATTTAATAAAAATGTGACGTTTTCATCAATCCGAAGATTGTCGATAACGCTGATATGCGCGGCCGAATCCGGCACATGCTTGACGCAAACAAAGATCTTCATCCCTTGCTATCCTATCCGTTCACGGAAAAGGAGCTGTTTTTATTGATCTGGCGTTTTCGTGAGAAAAACCCCACATTGGTGGACCGGTTGATATATTTGAATTTGTATTGGAAGGGCTCTTTGTCATGATCCAGGCCCTTTTCACAGGCATCGATCAGCTCGGCCATCATGCGGCCCACCACCGGTGCGTTCTTGTACTGGTTCCCGCTGGTGCCCACAGCCATGTAAAACCCCGGCAGATCAGATTTGTCATAGACCGGAATCCAGTCATCGGAACAGTCGTACAGATCCACCACACCCTTGGGCTGGTTTGGCACCGGCAGATCCGGGACCCGTTTGCCGAACCTGAAACACTGGGCCTGCCACTGGGCTTCGGTGAGCGCATTATCCCTGCCCGGCCCGCCTTTTCCTGCATAAAACTCATCCGGGTCCACCCATTCCTTGGGATCGCAGGCCGGGTCTTCACTGCCGATGAGAAAGGTATTGCCCACTTCGGGGCGGACATAGCAGCCCACATCGCCATCCGACATATGATATCCGTCATTTAAATAATCATACCCGTCCGGTGAAGGGCAGTACATGACCTCATGGCGAAGGGATTTGGTTTTGATATTGCAGCCTTCCCACACCCCCGGCGCCATCTTATTGATCTTGAAAGAATGGGGTCCGGTTACATTCACCACAATGGGCGCATCGATCTGTGTGCCGTCTTTCAAGGTGATGCCTGCTGTCCTGCCGTCCTTGGTGCGGATATCCACCACTTCGGCATTGAACATAAAGGTCGCGCCCTTGGCTTCGGCCGCCCTCATGATACTGTGGGCAGACAAGGTCGGGTCATTGACATAGCCTCCCTCAGGGCAGAAAATGGCCCCTTCCAGCATTTTTGTGGGCTCGTCATAAAATTTCGGGTCTTCAGGACGTCTGACCGGCCAGAATTCATGGAGATCTGCCACCGGAACCATTTCTTTTACTTTTTCAACGCTCCATTCTTCATATTTGACCCCGACCTCGTCATAATTTTTCTTCACCTTTCTCCAGTCATGACCCTGGGATTTGAGGAGAATAGACCCTGTATTCATATACCGGGCAAGGCCTTTTTCATCTTTGACATGATCCAGATAATTTTCCCAGTCCAGCCAGTATTTAAACCCTTCATAGGCCATGGCCACACCGTCGGCCGTTGAATAATGGGCTCTTACAATGGCGCAGGAACCGGCGGTGGCATCCAAGCCGGCCTCGCTGTGTTTATCCCCGGTCAGGGTTTTATATCCCATTTTGGAAAGCTCATAGGCAATGGGAGTGCCGATGACACCGGCACCAATGATGATCGCATCATATCTTTTGGTCATGTTTTTTCTCCTCTTTGTCATGTCATGAATTGGCCGAAGCCAAATTCTATATATTTTTTATCCAGCTTGCAAACCGATTTTCTCCGGCAGGTCTTAAATTAAATTCTTCCCCTGCATCCAAAATCGCATGGATCATGTCCCTTCCATATCCCCTGGAACAGGTCAGGGTGATGGCTGAGCGGTCCCCATCCCGGCTCAATGTCACGATCTGGCAGGGCACATGGGAAAAAGGCCCCTGGAAAAGAAAAGGCGGTTTTCTTTCAGGGTCCGTAAAATCAAGGGCTGTAAGTTTTTCGCAGATTTTAAACACCTCTTTTCCCATGAGGGCGACAAACACGGTGGATTCTGTCACATCGGTAAATCCCGGCTCATCCGGAAGACCAGCGTCATCCCGACCATCCAGGCAATATAAAGACACCTGGGTCCGGTTCATGCGGTTTGCCAGAATCCCGTTTTGAAGAACAGAGCTGCCAAATGTTTCCGGCAGGGTGATGCCGAAGGGCGTCCTGACCGAAAGGTCTGCATCCTGAAAATCAAACCGGGGTTTGTGGCTTAAATCCACGATATATGGGCCTTCCCCTTCTTCCTTATATTGTGTCACCACATCCCAGTTGTTTCTTTTTTCCGTTTTTAAAGGGACTGCCTTAAAAACAACCGGGGAAATTCTTTGTATGTCTTTCATGATTTTTCCTTACATTTTCATCCGTTTACCTGAAGGATCATAAAACGGCATTTCCGCCACTTTCCCATAAATCCGTTTATCACCGCACTCATCTTCAAAAATTTCAAGCCGGGTGCCGACCGCACAAAGCGGTGCTTCCACAAGGGCCATGCCCACAGCCTCGTTTAAAGAAAAACTGTTTCTTGCCGTGCACACATATCCCCTGATTTTTGTATCCACAATCAAGGAACCATCTCTGGGAGCCGGGGCATTGTTTTCCATCTTGAAACCCACAAGTTTCAACCGGGTCTGATCGTTCTCAGCCTGACGCAGGGCTACGGCCCCAACCGTTTTGGCCCCAGTTTTGCTGCGGTCCCACAAGAATCCAAGACCCAGATCCAGAAGATTGGTTCTCTGTTCCGATTCCGAGCCCAGGATAATATGGCATTTTTCCATACGAAGCACGTTCTGGGCCTCAACCCCGAAATTTTCGATATTAAATTCTTTTCCTGCGTCCTTTATCATCATCCAGACAGATTTCATATAGGAGGACGGCACATGGAGCTCATAGGACAGCTCTCCCACAAACCCAAGACGCATGGCTCTCACCGGAACCGTATCCTGAATCCTGAATTCCTTATATTCGGCGAACCCGAAGGCCTCATTGGAGATATCGATATCCACGACCTTCTGAAGCACTTTTCGGGCATTGGGCCCGGAGATATTGATCACGCCCATGGCATCCGTGAGATTCACCATGGCAAAATTCCATCCGTCATACCGGGTGTGATACCGTATCCACTCAACTGTCTGTCCGGCCCTGGCCGTGGAGGTGGTAAAATAATAATCGTTTTCATGAAGTTTGACCACAACCCCGTCATCGATGACGCAGCCGTCATCCGTGCACATGGCCGAATATTTGATACGACCAGTGCTTACTTTGGCCATATCGGACACATAGACCCGCTGAAGCGCCTTTAAGGCATCCGGCCCGAAAATCCTGAATTTTCCCAGGGTGGAGGCATCCAGCATGCCCACATTGGTTCTGACATTTTCAATTTCTTTTTTACATGAAAAATCATCGGAAAAATACCGGGCCCGCTGCCAAACCCCGATATTTCTGAACACACCGCCATCTTTTCTCTGCATCTCATCCATGGGCGTGATTTTCAGCATCTGATGCCCAGCCCCGGCATAGGTGGAGATGAGTGTGGGAACAAGGGGCGGTCTTGCATTGGTGGGTTTGATGGAAATATCGGGCAAGGCCTCATATTTTGCCACATACAGCGGCAAATTGTGCCCCGGAATCCCACCCTGGCCAGGCCCGAGGCCCGCGGCCGTAAAGCGCTTGATCAGTTCCGGCACATCAAATCCTTTTTCAATGGCCTGGTTGATATTTTTAATGGTGGCGTCTTCGTCAAAACAGATAAAGCTTTTCCGGCCTTTGACCGGTGCAGTGACGAATTTTGTCCCCCGCACAGGCCCGAGAAGTTTTTCCAGATCCTTTTTGGCTTGCCCGATGTCTGAGATGGAACAGTTTTCACAGTCAAAGGCAGCTTTTAACCCGGCCAGTTTCCCGGATGCCTCAATGGATAAGGGGTCTTCAAGACCCAGGATGCGTCCTGCCCCATGCATTTTTTCAGGCATTATGTCCGGCAGGAAAAACCCGGTATGATTATCATATTTCAGCTTCCCGCCCGCCACGGTGATGGGCCCTGTCACAGGCGTCATGCCGGCCGATGCCACCAGAAGATCACAGGTGAATTTTCGTTTGATCATCCCGTCAAGGGTGGAAAGGCTGACCTGTTTGACGGCTTTTCTTCCATGGGCTTTCACCGCCACCCAGCCTTTTAAAAGAAGAATGTTTTTGTTGCTGATCTTTTTCAAAAGCGCGGGATCCTGGCCGTCTTCCCGGATATCGGCAATGCATTCAATGGAAAGCCCGAGATCATGAAGTTCAAGCGCTGCTTCAAGCCCGAAATCATGACCGATGCTGAACACTGCTTTTTTCCCGGGCAATTGCCCATAGGTTTTGGCAAGCCGAAGGGCGCATCCGGTCTGCATGATCCCCGGTCTTTCATTATTGTCAAAGATCAGGGGTCGCTCAGTGCAGCCCGTGGCCGCCACAACACTTTTCGCCCGGATTTCAATATACCGTTCGGTAAAGGCATCTTTTTCTTTTCCAATCTGAAACCCGGTAACCAGATTGTTGCTGTAGACCCCCACTACTGATGCATGGGTAAAGACCCGGATATTGTCAAGGGATGCCACTTCTTTTGAAAGCTGGGCCGCCCTTTCATGAAGGCTCGACCGGAATTCAAAACATCCGCCCAGCCAGGGCCGCGATTCCATGAGGATGACCCTCAGCCCCTTTTTGGCCGCTGCCAGGGCCGCCATCATGCCGGCAGGACCACCGCCCATGACACAGACATCGGTATTCAGAAAAATCTCATCAAATTTGCCCGGCATCCTGAACTCCGGGCTGATTTTGCCGATGCCCGCGGCTTTTCGGATCTGTTTCATGGCCATGGGCCAGAGTTTGGCTGGTTTATGCAGGATATCGTAATAAAATCCTGCCGGCATCAGCCAGTCGAGCTTATCCAGAAATCCCAGCATGTCGTTTTCGGCCGAGCCTTTGACGTTCTGCTCTTTTATGACCATGCCTTCTTTTAAAAGCGTATTTTCACACCTGACATTGGGGATCCCGTCCACCTCCATCAGGGTGTTGCTGCTTTCCCCATCCAGGCTGTAAAGGCTTCTTGGCCGGTGATATTTCAGGCTTCTGCCGAAAATCCGGACCCCGTTTGCAAAAAGCGCCGTGGCAATGGTGTCGCCCTTGACCCCGTATAATTTTTTGCCTTTATAAAAAAAGGAAATAGTTCCGCTCATATCGATTTTCAATGTCGGCAAATGATTGATCCTGTTCATGATTTTCCAGCCTCCCCAGGGTTTGCCGTTTTGACCTGTCTTTCAAGGTTTGTGGTCGTGTCCCGGTAAATGGTAAACCATGACCCGCACCCGTCCTTGTGGCACCACCATTCCTTCTGAATCCCGGCCACACATTTATTCATGTGAACATAGTCGCATAAGGCCGCCGGCGTCAGACCGGCTTCATCCGGTCTGGGGCCTTTTTCCTCTCCGCCGTATTTAAATTCATATCCGTTTCTTTTCCCGCAAACCGGACATGTGATGATCAACGCCATTTTTATATCTCCTTTACGCCTAATTATCTGGGGTGTAATTCACCACAACCGAGGTTTCACCCATGAGCCTGTGTTCTTCATACCGCTTTAAGGCAAAGGGTTTCAGGATATCCGGGCATTCATTTTTGGCCATGAACGCACTCATGTATTTTCCCACGGCAGAACAGGATTTAAACCCGAAATATCCCCAGCCGCAATCCATGAAAAAGCCTTCATAATGATTATTTCCATCCATAATGGGCGCCATGTCCGGCGTCATATCGGCAAGCCCGCCCCAGGTCCGCATGAAGCGAAGGCCCCGAAGGCAGGGCAGAAATTCAGACAAGGCTTCGGCCTGATGCTTGATATAATGGGCCGTGGTCTGGGTGGTATAATTGGGCCAAGGGTCCATATGGGCGCCGGTGGCGATCTCCCCTTTCAGGGTCTGGTTGGCATAGGCATGATAGGCACCCGATGACACCACATGGTTCAACAGGGGCTTTACCGGCTGGGTCACCATGGCCTGGATGGTCAGAACACTGATGGGCAGCTTGATGCCCAGCATGGCGTAAATCAGGGAGGCAGAATACCCGCCGGCGGAAATCAATACCTGTTTGCAGTTGATGGTCCCGCGGCTGGTCGTGACCGATGTCACCTTGCCGTTTTGGGTGCCGATGCCTAAGGCTTCGGTCTCTTGATGAATCTCCACCCCTCTTTTGGCCGCTCCCCTGGCAAGGCCCCATACAACAGCATCATGACGGATTACTCCGCCCGGCGGATGAAACATGGCCCCGTGGATGGGAAAGGTAATGTCTTCGGAAATATTCAATGCCGGGACCATTTCTTTTGCCTGTTTGGCATCAATCAGATGGCTTTCCACCCCATGGAACTGGGCCGTGGCAATGGTCATCCGGGCCGCGGTCATGGCGGCTTCGGAATGCATGAGGTTCAGGTTCCCACAATTGTTGAACATCAGGTTGTAATCCAGGTCCTTTGTCAGGACGGGCCAGAGATCCAAGGCTTCCTTATAAAGC
>CAZWMY010000027.1:0-37379 GCA_964635025.1 uncultured Desulfobacula sp.
CGCCTATATATAAATGGTTTAAGCTAAAATATAAAAAATTTTTTGGACAGAACGTATTAACCCTAAAGGAGACAAAAATGAAAATCGAGATTAAAAAAAACCTGGTTGAATTCACCCCTGAAAGTGCAGGAGAGAAAAAAAGTCTTGAAACTTTATGGAAAACATTGGTGGACTGTGTCCGGTTCAGCAAAAAAATAGTTCCTGTGGGCAAATACGTCCCGGCTGAAGATTCGTTTGCCCGGTTTGCCATTGAGGGCATAGAGTCCAAAAACACCGGCGAAACCTACCCGGAAATTTATGCAGATGAAGATTGCAGATGTTATTGCCAGACCTGTAACAAATATGTCGAGCTGAAAAAAGGCGAAAGAATTCCGCCTTGCTGCGGCAAACTCATGGAAGTCCTTGACTGATAAAAAACCGTCACACGCCCTGCCCAAGATACGTCCGGATGACCGCAGGATCAGACCTCAGATCTGAAGCAGGGCCTTCAAGAACGATTCTCCCGTTTTCAATCACATACCCATAGGAAGAAGCAGCCAGGGCCTGGCGGGCGTTTTGCTCGACCAGTAATATGGTCTGGCCCGCAGCCTGCAATTCACGCACAATGTCAAACACTTTTTGAACCAATAGGGGTGCAAGCCCCAAGGATGGTTCATCAAGCAAGAGCAATTTGGGCCGGGCCATGAGTCCCCGTGCAATGGCAAGCATCTGCTGTTCGCCACCGGAGAGTGAGCCTGCCTCGGCATTGCGGCGCTCACGAAGAATCGGGAATCGCTCCTCCATTTTTTCAATATCGGCTGCAATTTCCGTCTTGGGGCGGCGATAAGCGCCCAGTTCCAGGTTCTCCCGGACCGTCATCCCGGCCAGGACAATCCGGCCTTCCGGCACCTGTACAAGCCCGGCCGCCACCCTCTGATGAACTGCCCTTCGGGTGATGTCTTCCCCGTCGAGCATAATCTTACCGCTGATAACCGGTGCAACTCCGCTTAAGGCATTAAGAGTGGTTGTTTTCCCGGCACCGTTGGGTCCGATGAGGGTGACAATACTTGCCGCCTTTACGGAAAAAGAGACTTTCCGGACCGCCTCAATGGGTCCATAGGCCACGGTCAGATCCGTCACTTCAAGCATTGGCATCGCTCCTTCCCAGATAGGCTTCGATTACTTCCGGATGTGAACCTACTTCCTTAGGACCCCCGGTGGTAATAACCTTACCGAAACTCAGAACCGTGATGCAAGAGCAAAGATCCATCACAAAAGCCATATTGTGCTCAATCAAGAGAATCGTCATGCCTTCATCTGCAAGGGAGCGGATCAGATCGGCAACACCCAGCATCTCTTCCCGGCGCATGCCTGCCACAGGCTCATCCAGGAGCAGGAGGCGAGGCCGTGATGCCAGCGCCCGCGCAATCTCAAGACGCCGTCTCTCACCGTAAGACAGTTGCTGGGCTCCGAAATCCGCCCGGTTTGCCAGACCCACCCGAGCAAGGATGGCATGGGCCTCCTCCTGATATGTTTTTTCCTTGTGCCGGGCCGACGGCAGACATAAAAGACGCGGAATTAAAGGGCGCTGTGCCGTCAGATGCTGACCTGAAATAACATTTTCAAGACAGGTGAGAGCAGGAAAAAGGCGGATATTCTGAAAGGTCCGGCCAACACCAAGGGCGGCCACCCTATGGGCCGGAAGGGTTTCGATGTTCCGGTCACCGAGCCGAAGTTGACCGGAACTCGGCTTGGTAATACCGCTTAAAATATTGATAAGGGTGGTTTTTCCCGCACCATTGGGGCCGATGAGACCATGAATGTTTCCGCTCTCCACCCCGAAAGAAACACCGGAGAGGGCGCAGAGACCACCAAAATACCGGGTAATGTCTTTAATCTCCAGCAGCATGAATTAGCCTTCCTTCCCCTCTTCGGGTAAATTCCCGGCAGGCATAGCCTTTCGGCGTTGAAACAAAGAGACAAGGCCGTTGGGCAAAAACAGAATCACCAGCAGCAGGATCACGCCGTTGACAAACATGCGGATGGGCCCGGCTGTGACCCCAATGCCGCGCAGGATTTCCGGCAGGGCCGTAAGAAGAGCGGCCCCGAAAACAGGTCCGTACCATACCCTGCTTCCGCCGACAATACAATAAATGAGCAGGTTCACGGCAGCGGAAAACCCGAACTCCCCCGGAGAAATGATATAATTCAAATGGGCATACATGGCCCCTGCAAGCCCTGCAATGGCAGCGCCAATGGTAAAAGCCAGCGTCTTATAATAGGTCGTGTTGATTCCCATGGCAGAGGCAGCGGTTTCGTCTTCCCGGATGCTTTGAAGGGCCCATCCGGTCCTTGAATGGCGAAGCCTTGACAGAAAATAACCCACCAGGGCGACGGTAAGATAAATGATCCAGGTCTTGGTCCGGGTCGGCATGCCGAGAAGCCCTTCTGCACCACCGGTAATTTTGAGATTCACGGCTGCCAGACGCACCACCTCGCCAAAGCTGAGGGTCGCCATGGCCAGGAACACCCCCCGCAGCCGCAGCACCGGCAGCCCCAGGAAAAAGCCGATCAGGGCAGCATTAAATGAACCGGCCAGGAGCGCCACCCCATAGGGAAGGCCGAGTTTTGTGGTAAGAATACCGGCCGTATAGCCGCCGATCCCGGCAAAGGCAGCGTTCCCAAGAGAAAGCTGACCGGCGGAAAGCGTGACATAAAGGCTCATGGCAAGGATGGCATTGATCCCGATGAAATTAACAAGACTGCCGTAAACGGAAAAAAAATAGGAGAGCTGTTCCATTTTCTGCTCATGCCTCCCGGGTCCGGCCCCGGCCGAGAATACCGGATGGGCGCAGCAAAAGGATGGCAAAGAGAACGGCAAAAGCCACGGCGTCGCGCAGATTGGAGGTGCCGGTGATGGCCACCGTTAAAACCTCGCTAAGCCCAAAGGCCAACCCGCCGACAATGGCACCGGGAATACTTCCCATACCGCCCAGGATAATGACGGCCAGTCCTTTCAGTTCAATGGAACGTCCCATGTCCGGGGACATGGAATCAAAATAAAGACCAAAAAGAATTCCGGCAGCACCACCCAATGCAGACGAAATAAAAAAGGTAAAGGCAATGATCCTGTTCACATGAATGCCCAGAAGGCGGGCCATGCGTTCGTTTTCAGCCACGGCCCGGATGGCTTTTCCGGTCCGGCTGTGTTTCAAAAACAGGGTAAGCCCGATCATCATGAGAAAAGCCACAGCAACGATCTCCACCTGCAAAGAGGTGACCGTAACACCGGCAAACCGCCAAATAATCGGATTCACGGTATTTACCGGAAAGCGAACCGTGTGGGAGCCAAAGACCCCCATGGCCATGCTTTCAAAAATGATGGCCATGGCAATGCTGGAGATGAGTCCTGAAAAATTGGTATCTGCCCGCCCTCGCAAAGGGGCAAAAGCCACCCGGTCCAACAGCAGACCGAGAAACCCTGCAAAAAGCACAGCAAGGGGGAAGGCCTGCCAGATGGCAAGCCCAAGGCTTTCAACCAGGTAAAGGGCTGCAAGGCCCCCCAAAGTGAACACCGCGGGGTGCGCGAGATTCAGGATGTCCAGCACCCCGAACACCAGCGTATACCCCACGGCAAAAAGACCATACACACTGCCGATAAAAAGGCCGTTGATCAGCTGTTGTAATAAGAGATTCATGATTCCGGATTATTCGCCGAAAACCGTGAATTTTCCGCCCTTGACCATCTGAACCACCGGGATATAATCCGCATCCCGGCCTTCGGTAAAGGAAAAGGTCCCCAGTACCGTGTTGATGCCCTTAATGGCAGCCAAAGCATCCCGGATGGCTTTGCGGTTGTCCGGAGCCGGTGCTTTGCTGATGGCCTGATAGGCTATATAAACACCGGCATAGGCCTGGGCGGCAAACTGGTCCGGCATGGCACCGAATTTGGCATTATAGGCTTCGACAAATTTTTTATTGATGGGTGTGGACGCACTGGCATTCCAGGCAGCGCCCACCATGACGCCTTCGGCTGCGTCACCGGCATTTTTCATGAGATTGGGAGAATTAAACCCGTTTCCGCCGATAATGGGAACCGATGGGGGGATATCGAGTTTTCTGGCCTGGCTGACAATACCCGATGCTTCCTCCACAAGGGCTGACACAATGATGGCATCCGGCTTCTGAGCTTTGATCTGGGTCAGCTGCGGAGAAAAATCCCGGTCTCCCTTGGCAAAGGTTTGTTCATTCAAAACAGTGAGGCCGTTATCCTGGATGGCTTTTTTAAAGGCTTCGTAACCGGCCTTGGTAAAGGCATCGTCATTTCCGTAGAGGATGGCCACCTTGCTGATTTTCAGCTTTTCCTTGGCCACCTTGATGGTGTTGGGAATCACGACCATTTCAGTAAGAGAATCCCGGAAAATATAATCACCGATATCGGTAATGCCTTTGGCAGCCGTATTGCTGATGGCCAGCACCGGCACCCCGGCGTCCTGGGCAATACGATCGGCCACCTGGGCGGTATTGCTGAGCGTGGGACCGATGATCATGGAAACCTTGTCGGCATTGATGAATTTATTGAAGACATTGATCCCCTGCTGGGGCGTGCTGGCATCATCTTCAAAAATCGGGACCAATTTTAGGCCGTCGGCACCGGCAGCTGCATTGATTTCATCCACTGCCAGCTGCACCCCGTTTTTCTGGGTTGCCCCATACCCGGCCGCAGCACCGGTCATGCTGAAGGCAAGACCGATCTTGGCCTCTTTTCCTGCTGCCACAGCAGCACCAATTTGTACTGCCAGAATAAGCATCAAACTCATTAAAACACTAATCCCCGTCCGGATATAACTTCTATTTTTTTGCATATGTCACTCCTTTGGAAAATGGGTTTAAAATGATATTTAAGTAGGACAAGACCTTCCTTCTTGTCAATCAAAATGTAAAAAAAACAGGCAATTCAATTGACAAAAGCCATCTTCCTATCCTAAGAAACATCGAGGGCTCATGACCTGATGCAGAGGTGTCAAATGAAGGCCGATTGTCTGGAATTGGTCGACTTGGACCAGAAAAAATACGGCTATCGCAAATTTATCAGTTCCTGGATTTTCCGGAAGGCGGGCCTCACCTGTGTGGTCGATCCAGGCCCCCAATCAACCATTGACCGTCTTATAAATCGACTGTGCGAGCGCAACATTGCCAAGCTTGATTTTATTCTCCTGACTCATATCCATCTCGATCATGCCGGGGGAGCGGGCGCCTTGCTGAATGCTTTCCCTAAGGCCCGAATCTTTTGCCATGACAAGGGAATTTCTCATCTGGCGGACCCTTCGCGACTATGGGAATCCTCCTGTAATGTCCACCCGGAGGATTCATTACTTTTCGGAAGGCCGCTTCCGGTTTCCCTGTCCAGGCTGGCGGACCCTGCGACCCTTGAAGACCATGGTATTCACGTGATCCCGACCCCTGGTCATGCCCCGCACCATGTCTGCTTTGTGATGGATGAGATCCTGTTTGCCGGGGAAGCTGTCGGAGCCAGGTATCTGTTGGAGAATGGCAGGGAATACCTGAGACCCACCACACCGCCGAAGTTTATCTATGACATTTATCTGCGATCTTTGAATACTCTGATGTCATGGCATCCCACACCCGGGTATATTGCATTTGGGCACTATGGGGTGTCGGGCAATGTATTGACCTGGTGTGAACGCATGAAAACACAGCTTGCACTCTGGATTGAAACCCTGGCGCGTCTCCATCAGGAATCAGAAACGCTCCTGGAAGAGCGGCTCTTCCATCAATTGATGAAAGTTGATGAGTTTTATGGACATGGAAATTTTGATGCACTGCCAGAGGATATCCAGTCCCGGGAACGGGGATTTTTGAAAACCACCATTCGAGGCATGTTGGGCTATATTCAATCCAGGTGAACGCTCATGACGGACCGGTGATCCAGAGGGTACATGTGCGCCCGGATACGTCACCTGAGGGAGGACACATGGAATTATATGAGGCGATTGAAAAGCGAAAGACTATTCGACGGTTTGGCGGGGCAGCCACAGCTGAGCAGCTCCACCGCATACTCCTGGCCGGTGTAAATGCCCCGTCTGCAAAGAATATGCAGCCCTGGGAATTTATTCTGGTTCAAAACCCTGAAACTTTGTCTCAATTGGCAGAGCTAAAAGCACAGTTGACAGCGGCAAAGCCGTCGGCCTCAGCCGAAGACCGCATCAAAATCGCCAAAGACGTACAGATCCAGAAAGAATCATTTGAAAACGTCAGTGTGCTTGCGGTCTGCAACGATGCCAGATGCAAAAGAAGCACCTGGCTCTGCGTCGAAAACATGCTCCTGGCCTCTGTGGCAGAAAACCTCGGTGCGGGAATTACGCTCTACTGGGGAGAGCCTCGGGCCAAAGCCTGCCGGCTCCTGAACATTCCAGACGCCTTTGAGCTGACTTGCCTGGTGAAAATCGGCATTCCGGCGGAGGCAGGGTTCTCCAGGGATGAAAATCCGTGGAACCGGCGCCGGAAACCGTTCAGCTGGCTGCATCACGAGGCATTTGGCAACCGACAGGTGACTGAGAGTTAGTTCCTTTTTCCCTACGCATATGGATTCGCGACTGGAATCCTAAAAAAGGCGGCTTGAAATTCCTTTGATAAATCATTACTATACAAATGCGTTTAAAGAGCTTAAAAAAAACCATGTATAAAAGAATATGAAGGTGAATATGGAGATTGGCGGAACCAATATGGGTGCATCCACCTATGCTATGAAAAAGGCAATGGAGATGCCGAACCTTCTTCTTGGTCTTGTCCGGCAAACAGCTGATTCAGGAAAACAGCCCCTTAGCACCAAGCCTTCTGCAGCAGTTCAGAAAGTTGACCCTGGAACAATGACAGACAAAGGTAAAATCATCGATCTGACCGTATGATCCAACCATTGGCAGAAAATATTACATTCGGAACAAAACCATATTGAATAAAAAAGATAAATTCACTTTCAGATGCCAGTCCTGCGGGAGCCAGGCCCCCAAATGGATGGGCCGGTGCCCGGAGTGCGGGGAATGGGACACCCTTATCGAAGAGCGCATCCTTTCCGGTGCAGTAAAAAAGAAAATCCATTCCTTGATCATGGAACCGGTTCTGATTGATTCCGTTGCAGTTGAAGAAACCGACCGAGTCAAAACCGGTGTGGGGGAATTTGACCGGGTTTTGGGCGGCGGGATTGTGCACGGGTCCGTGATTCTCATCGGCGGTGATCCGGGTATCGGGAAATCCACCCTCATGCTCCAGGTCCTGTCCCGGTTGTCTGGAACAGGCAAAAAATGTCTCTATGTGTCCGGGGAAGAATCGGTCCGCCAGATTTCCATGCGGGGAAAGCGCCTTGATTCCGGCGGGAACGAAATGTATATGGTGTCTGAAACCGATCTTGAATCCATCCTGGCCATGGTGGAGGGTCAAAAATACGATGCCCTGGTCATTGATTCCATTCAGACCGTCTTTCACCCGGATGTGTCTTCCACACCCGGCAGTGTGACCCAGATCAGAGAAGCGGCCATGCAGTTCATGAAGCTTGCAAAGACCACCGGAATTCCGGTGTTCCTCATCGGCCATGTCACAAAGGTCGGTGCCATTGCAGGGCCTAAAATCATGGAGCATATGGTGGATACGGTCCTTTATTTTGAAGGGGATAAAAGCCATGTGTTCAGGATATTAAGGGCGGTCAAAAACAGGTTTGGTCCTACCAATGAGATCGGTGTGTTTGAGATGAACGAAAAAGGGCTCACCGAAGTTCCCAATCCGTCTGCTGTATTCTTATCCGAGCGCTCCACCCTGTCGCCCGGGGCTGTGGTTACAGCCTGCATGGAAGGATCACGGCCCATTCTCGTGGAGATCCAGGGGCTGGTTTCCACATCCGGGTTCGGAACCCCCCGGCGCACCATTCTGGGGCTGGATCATCACAGGGTTTCTTTGATTGTGGCAGTAATGGAAAAAAGGCTGGGGATGAATCTTTCCGGTCTGGATATTTTCATGAATGTTACGGGCGGGGTTAAAATTGTCGAGCCTTCTGCGGATCTGGCCATTGCCGCAGCCCTTGCCTCCAGTTTTCTGGATAAGCCTGTGGAAAACAAGACCACCCTGGTCGGGGAGATCGGGCTCACCGGAGAAATCCGAGCTGTGGGCCATATCCAGGCCCGGGTCAGGGAAGCTTCAAAAATGGGATTTGAAAGGTGTCTTATTCCCGGCAGCACTGTCAAACAGCTTTCAAAGGTGAAGGGAATGACCTTTGAAAGTATCCGTTTCCTCAAAGACGCTATGGACGTATTGTTCTAACCGCCAGAGATAAAAATGAAAAACAATCCGAAAAACCAGTGGGAAGATCATTTGACACGGCGTGCCCGAACGGAAAATTATCCGGCCCGGTCTGTGTATAAACTTGAAGAAATCCAGAATAAATTCAAATTAATGAAACAAAACGATCAGGTGCTGGATCTGGGATGTGCCCCCGGCTCATGGCTCTTATATGCCTCCAAACAGGTGGGGGCTGGAGGCCGGGTTTTGGGTATTGATCTGAGCCCTGTGGATATCAAACTGCCGGAAAACGTGACGGCTGTGAAAGACAATGTCTTAAATCTTGAAAAGCTGGCTTTTATGGATGAAAACAGCCGCTTCAATGTGGTCTTAAGTGATATGGCGCCGGCTACCACCGGAAGAAAGGACGTGGATGCGATAAAATCTTATGAGCTCTGCTGTATGGCTTTAAAAATTGCTGAAACATATCTTGCCCAAGGCGGCCATTTTGTCTGCAAGATCTTCCAGGGAAATGATTTCAAGGAATTTGAGAAAAAGGTTAAATCAACATTCAAAGAGTGCAAAATATTTAAACCCGATAGTTGCAGAAAACAAAGCAAAGAAATATATATAATAGCAAAATTCAAGAACTAATTGAGGAGGGTTCATGTCAGGACATAGCAAATGGTCAACCATAAAACATAAAAAAGGCGCAGCCGATGCCAAACGCGGCAAGATCTTTTCCAAATTGATCAAGGAGATTACCGTGGCGGCGAGGATGGGCGGCGCTGATCCCGAAGCCAATTCAAGACTTCGGCATGCACTGATTAATGCCAGAACCCAGAATATGCCCAAGGATACCTATGAAAGGGCCATCAAAAAGGGAGCCGGCGATCTTGAGGGATCCAATTATGAAGAGATTGTGTATGAGGGTTATGGACCGGGCGGGGTAGCGGTTCTGGTCGAATGTATGACGGACAATCGGAACCGGACCATTGCAGAAGTGCGTCATGCCTTTGGTAAAGCCGGCGGGAATGTCGGGACCAGCGGATGCGTGGCCTGGATGTTTGATAAAAAAGGGTTGATTACCGTTAATAAAAAGGATGCCACAGAGGAAACCCTGATGGAAGTGGCGCTGGACGCAGGTGCCGAGGATATTAAGGATGAGGGTGATGTTTTTGATATCATTATGAATCCTTCAGACTTTGATACGGTAAAAGAAGCCATTGATTCAGCCAATATCAAATTTGAAGCAGCGGAAATCACCATGATTCCCCAGACCCTGACGGAACTGAAAGGGGCAGAGGCAGAACAGATGATCAAATTCATGGATGTCCTGGATGATTTGGATGATGTGCAGAAATTTTATTCCAATGCCGATATCTCGGATGAAACATTGGATTCCATGTCATAACAGCCGACCATTACTGAAAAAAACAGGGGACTTGGGTTATGAACCCGCCCCTGTTTTTTATTCGGTTTAAAGTTCGATCATCCTTTGAACAGCACCCCATGCCTTTTTCCGGATATCCTCGGCAACCGTTATCCTGCCTGATAGTGTTTCAAGGCTTTCCAGAATTTTTCCAAGGCTGATTTTTTTCATATCTTTGCATACCATCTTTTCTGATGCCGGATAAAATTTCTTATTTGGATATGCCCTTGATATGGCATAAAGCAGCCCGTTTTCCGTTCCCAGAATAAAGGATGTGTGCAAAGACTCTCCTGCAAATTTAATCATGCCCGAGGTGGACTGGATACTGTCGGCTATGGCCAGAACTTCAGGCGGGCATTCCGGGTGGGCGATAAAGAGGGCCTCCGGGTGATCGGCTTTGGCTTTTATCACATCCTTTGCCGTCAATGTATTGTGAAACGGGCAGAACCCGTCCCAAAGGTGAATTTTTTTTGATGTGCGGGAGGCAGCATAAAGGGCCAGATTCTTATCCGGGGTCATCAGGAGTTCATCTGTCTTGAGGCTGTCAACCACCTTGAGCACATTGGCAGAGGTGCAGCAGATATCGGAAACCGCCTTGACCGCGGCAGAAGAATTGACATAGGTGACAACCGGGATATTGCCCAGAGACTTCTTTTTTTCCTCAAGCGCAACAGGGTCAACCATATCAGCCATGGGGCACCCGGCATCCGTCGCAGGTAACAGCACGGTTTTATCCGGCGAAAGGATGTATGCCGTTTCCGCCATGAAATGAACCCCGCAAAACACAATAATATCTGCATTGGTTTTGGAGGCCTTGATGCTCAGCTCAAGGGAATCTCCGCAAAGATCGGCAATGTCCTGGATCTCAGGAGGTTGATAATTATGGGCCAGAATGATGGCATTTTTCTTTCTCGCCAGTGCTTTGATTTTGTCTGTCATTATTAAACTCTTTGGTGAGAATTATTCAAGCTCAACAACATTGGAGCCTTTTGGCACGGTAAATTCAAATCTGGAAGGGTTTATAGGTTTAAACTGAATATCATTGAATTCGAACAGTGTGGTGTCTCCGTACATATTACGGGTGACAATCCGGACGATGTCGCTGTTTTTTTTGGAAATCCGGATCACAATCAGAGAAATGTCAGGAGTTTCTTTTTTTGCCACAAGGTCAAGTTCTGTATAATCATCGGTGACTTCTTTTGTTGTGATAATATAGTTTTTCCTGACAAGGGTAATGTCCGACAAAAACGCCCCGCCTGCCCCGGTTTTGAAAAATGATGCGGCATCCCCCTGCATGACCTGTTTTTCCTCGGGCCGATAAATCCATAAGGATTTTCCATTGGTAATGATTTCATGCTTTTCCGGCTCCAGGTATTCCCATCTCATTTTTCCCGGATGGCTGAAAGACGCCTTGCCGGTCGCTTTTTCCGTTATATCCAGGGCTGCCAGTTTTGAGACCTGGTAAAAAAAAGCTTCAAAGCTTTTTCCGGAATATTTTTTTTCAATGGCGGACAAGGCAGCCTCTGTCGAATTTTCCTCTTGTGCCGCACCCGCAAGGGTGAGACACAGGCAGCCGCTAAAAACGGCAACAGACACTATCCATAAAAATTTTGTATATATTGATTTCAACACATCTCCTTTTTCTGCTGTTATCGAAGCAGTTTTTTGATATCTTTTCTCTTGTCTTCTGCATAGATTCTGCGAAGTTTGGGTTTTTCGATCTTGCCGGTGGGATTTCTGGGGACATCGCCAAAATAAATTTTTTTCAATTGTTTGTATCGGGGAAGTTCCCGCTGGAATTCAATTATATCGCTTTCACACAGAATACAGCCGGGTTTGACGCTGATGATGCCTGCCGGGATCTCTCCCAGGCGGTCGTCCGGAACCCCGATGACGGCAATATCTTTTATCTTACCGTTTTTCAGAAAAAAATTTTCGATTTCAACCGGGTAAATATTTTCACCGCCATAGATGATCATGTCTTTTTTCCTGTCCACCAGCCAGATAAATCCATCTTTGTCGTATCTTGCAATATCGCCGGTTTTCAGCCACCCGTCGTTAAGGGTCTGGGCGGTTGCCTCCGGGTTCTTATAATATTCCTTCATCACTCCCGGCCCTTTGATGATAAGTTCGCCGGATTCATTACCAAAAAGAAGATCGCCATGCTTATCTACAATTTTTGCTTCCCAGTCAAATCCCGGCAACCCGATAGGCCCGACCCGGCAGGCATTTTTTACGCCCAGATGGATGCATCCCGGCCCTGTGGACTCGGTCAGGCCGTAATTGGTATCATAGTCCTGTCCGGGAAAATATTTTTTCCAGTGCTCGATCAGGCTCGGCGGAACCGGCTGGGCCCCGGCGTGCATGAGGCGCCATTGAGAAAGGTTGAATGTTGGGAGATCGATTTCTTTGTTTTCAATAGCAATGATGATGTCATGAATCCAGGGGACCAAAAGCCAGGCAATGGTGCAGCATTCTTCCGAGATTGCTTCAATGATCCATTTTGGGCTTACGCCTTTTAAAAGGACGCCTTTCCCGCCCACAAGAAAACTGCCCATCCAGTGCATTTTGGCTCCGGTGTGATACAGGGGCGGGATACACAAAAAGACATCATCTATGGTCTGGTTGTGATGGGCATGTTCCACATAACAGGCATGCTCAAGATTTCTATGGGTCAGAAGGACAGCCTTGGGAGATCCTGTAGTGCCGCTGGTAAAATAAAGGGCGGCATCATCATCTATCGAAAGCCCGGCTTTTGGCGGATGATCTTCTGATCCTGCTTCTATAAAGGATTCATATTGAACTGCCCAGGCAGGGCAGGAAGCAACAGGCCCGGTATAGATCCAGAGCCGGACATGAGCGTCAAGCTCTTTTTTGATCGTTTCAATCCGTTTGATAAATTCTTCACCAAAGATGAACACGTTGGCTTCAGCCGTCTGGGTGCAAAGCAGAATTTTATCGGATTCAAATCTGAAATTTAACGGAACCACCCAAGCGCCTGTTGAAAGAATGCCAAAATAGATGGGGAGCCATTCAAGGCAATTGGTCATCAGTTGTACGATTTTATCGCCTTTTTTGATGCCGTATTGATCAAGGCTGTTGGCAAGCTTATTGGAAGATTGAAAGAATTGTTCCCAGGTCAGGGCTTTTCTTGTATCAAGGGCAGGAGCCCGCTCTACAAGGGCTATTCTTTCTTTATACATCCAGGCGTTTCGGGCCAGAATATCCGTGATTATCATGGGCAGTCCTTAAGATAAATAAAAAATCCTGCCGTGAACTATAAATTACGGCAGGATTATATTCAACAGGTTTTATCAGCCTTTATTTATCTTTTTTAACCTCTTCAAAATCTGCATCCACCACATCATCATCCTGGGGCGAGGCTGATGGACCGGCGCCCGGTCCTGCCTGTCCGGCTGATCCATCCTGGGAAGCCTGCTGGTACATGACTTCCGCCAGTTTGTGAGACGCTGTGGACAAGGCTTCAATTTTCTGCTTGAGCACATCCACATTGTCTGAATCTTTGGCTTTCTTCAGATCTTCAACCGCAGCCTCAATGCCTTTTCGGGTGGCTTCATCCACTTTGCCGCCGTGCTCTTTCAATGTCTTCTGCGTCTGATCGATAAGGGCCTCGGCACTGTTTTTTGTATCAACCAGTTCTCTTTTCTTTTTATCCTCATCAGCATGCAGCTCGGCATCTTTTACCATTCTGTTGATTTCATCTTCAGAAAGACCGCTGGCAGCCGTGATACGGATAGACTGCTGTTTTGCCGTAGCTTTATCCTTTGCCGCCACATGGACTATGCCATTGGCATCAATATCAAAAGTGACTTCAATCTGGGGAACACCTCGCGGTGCCGGTGGAATATCGGCCAGCTCAAACTGCCCAAGGGTTTTATTATCCGCAGCCATTTGCCTTTCACCCTGAAGAACATGGATGGAGACGGCCGGCTGGTTGTCGGCGGCTGTTGAAAACACCTTGCTTTTCTTTGTCGGGATGGTGGTGTTTTTCTCTATAAGCCGTGTCATGACGCCGCCAAGGGTTTCAATACCCAATGACAGCGGGGTGACATCTAAAAGAAGAACATCATTGACATCACCCTGGAGAACGCCGGCTTGTACAGCCGCACCCATGGCCACAACTTCATCCGGATTGACACCTTTGTGGGGTTTTTTCCCGAATATTTTTTCAACGCGTTCCTGAACCGCGGGCATACGGGTCATGCCACCCACCAGAACGACTTCATCCACTCCGCCAGGTCCGAGATTGGCTTCTTTCAAGGCATCAAGACAGGGTTTTTCAAGTTTATCCAGGAGATCTGCAACCAGGGATTCAAGTTTTGCCCGGGTCAGTTTTACATCCAGGTGTTTCGGGCCGGATGCGTCTGCAGTGATAAAGGGAAGATTGATGCTGGTTTCCGTGGATGTGGAAAGTTCCATCTTGGCTTTTTCAGCCGCTTCTTTGAGACGCTGAAGGGCCATCTTGTCCGTCCGGATATTGATCCCCGTATCTTTTCTGAATTCATCCGCAATAAAGGCAATGATTCTTAAATCAAAATCTTCTCCGCCCAGGTGGGTGTCTCCTGAGGTTGATTTTACTTCAAATACGCCATCACCGATTTCAAGGACGGAAACATCAAATGTACCGCCGCCAAGATCAAATACGGCAATTTTCTCTTCTTTTTTCTTATCCAGACCATAAGCAAGCCAGGCTGCTGTGGGTTCATTGATAATTCGTTTGACTTCAAGGCCGGCGATCTTCCCGGCGTCCTTGGTAGCCTGGCGCTGGCTGTCGTTAAAATATGCAGGGACCGTGATGACGGCTTCTTTAACTTCTTCACCCAGGTAGTCTTCCGCGGTTTTTTTGATATTGGCAAGAATGAAAGAAGAAATTTCCGCCGGACTGTATTGCTTTCCCCTGATGCTGATCCGGGTGTCCCCATTGGATGCGGCTTCAATTTTATACGGCAGGTTCGGTATGTCCGTCTGAACTTCTTTGGAATTATATTTACGGCCGATCAGTCGTTTTACGCCGAATACCGTATTCTCAGGGTTTGTGATGGCCTGCCGTTTGGCGATCTGGCCGACAACCCGTTCCCCTGCCTCTGTGATTGCTACAATGGAGGGAGTGGTTCTTCCTCCTTCGGCATTGGTAATAATTTTCACTTCCCCGCCGGCTTCCATAATTGCTACGCATGAATTGGTTGTTCCAAGATCTATACCGATAATTTTGCCCATACTATACCCTCCAAGATATCATTAATTTTCTATGGTTTTTTCATTTTCTGTTCTTTTTGAGACGACAACCATGGCAGGTCTGATCAATCTGTCATGAAGAAGATAGCCATTCTGAAGTACGGCCGTCACGGTGTTTTCAGGGAACTCATCTGTTTCATGCCGGGTAACGGCCTGGTGAAAATTAGGATCAAATGGTTCATTCCCTGTTTTAACAACCTTGACGCTGAACATTTCAAGCATTCTTAAAATGTCCTTGTGAATCATTTTGACACCTTCAAGCAAAGCCCCTTCATCTGAATTAGTTTCAGCAGAAGCAATGGCTCTTTCAAGGTTATCCACAACCGGAAGCATTTGCCTGAAAATCGTTTCGTTGGCAAATTTTTTAAACTCATCAATTTCCCGCTGTTTTCTTTTTTTATAATTTTCAAACTCAGCAGAAAGTCTTAACAACCTGTCCTTCTCAGCATCAAATTGGTCTCTCAGATTTTTGAGTTCATCGTTTTCAACCTTGCCCTCGGTATTGATGCCGTTTGTTTCAATGGGTTCGATGGTTTCTGCTGATTTTTCCGGAGAATTTTTATTTTTTCGATCTTCTTTCTTTTTTTTATCTTCTTTTGCCAATTTCCTCTCCTGGTCCAATAATCCTTTTTCCATAAGGCGAATCATTATATGATGTCATAAATAATGGCAGAAGAATAAGTCTGTTTGAAAACATGTCAAGATATAAAACAAAGGGCTCTGAAAGAAAAGATCCGGCCGGCAGAAGGGATGACGGAAAATTGCGTGACCGGGATCAATCCTTGACACGGAAGAGATCACTTATCGCTGCTTCCTTCCGGACCTGACGAGGTTCATGGCCTTCTGTTACAAGGCGACCGATCAGAATAATCCGTTCCCGGTCTGCACGGCCGGAAGGGATATATATAACCGGATCGATTCTTTTTTTCAAGCCAATTTATTCTCAAGGAATTGACGGCATATTGAAAATATTGGTTGAACAACTATAAATTTTTGATATAGTAAGTCTATGCGGATTGTCGATTTTATGATCTGTTGATGATATCTTCACGATTATGTCAGGGTTAATAAATTTTATCACAGGAGAATAGCATGAGCGAAATAATAAACCAGGGCGATCAGACAATTGTTAAACCAGGCATGGATATTGTGGCTTCCATGGCCGAAGATTTTAAAAACGAGCTGCTGTCCGTCATCAATGATTCTTCAGCCGGCCTTGTGATTGATCTTGCTGGTGTTGAAATGGTGGACTCAGTCGGAATCGGCGTGATTATTGCCGCTCACAACACGCTGAACCAGTCTGACAGAAAATTGAAAGTGATCAATGTAACAAAAGATGTATATGGTCTTTTTACAACCATGAGATTGAACCGCCGTTTTACCGTCGAGGGTGCATAAACCGTCAAAAGGCAATAAAGTGAAATTAAATAAGCTTATTTGTTTTATTTTATTGTTTTTATTATCAGCCTGCCGGGATGATAAAGAAAAAAATGCTGATTACTCCGGTATATCAGAGCTGATATCCGATAGAAACAAAGCGCGCCAGGAAGCGGCCAAAAAAAATTCCGGCTCAAAATCCACAGAAGAAAAGATCAGCACTGGGAAAAAAGAATCAGATCTTAAAACAGAAGAAGAAATCTCACCTGTTGTTCTTTATGAAGAAAAAGTAGATATTGTTGGTTCGGAATCCCGACGAACACTATCAAAAGGTGTTGCGTACATAAATAAAAAAGGCCAAATCGTAAAAATCAAAATCTTAACCGAATAGATGACACGGCCTTTATTCCTGATTTTTAAATTTGTTTTGTATTTATTTTTGTATTTCGTGTTGAAATTTGAAACGCTTTACTGTTCTATGGTCGGGGCGAGAGGATTTGAACCTCCGACATCCTGCTCCCAAAGCAGGCGCGCTACCAGGCTGCGCTACGCCCCGCCAATCTTGTCCGGCACGAGGGATTTAGATATCATTTTCAAATTTTTATGGCAAGTTATTTTAAAAAACCACTCAATTTTTTCAACTATTGTCAAATCTGAATAAAGACATACCCGCCTTCGGCATAGCCAAAATGCCGCAAGACCGGATTATAATTGTAGGAAAGGCTGCTGTAAAATGTTTCAAAGGAAACCTCATAGGGATAAAGCTGGTCCGGGTCTACATCCAGAAAAATGACCCTGTCTGTTGCTTTATCAAACCCGCCCACAGGCGAGATATGGGGAATATGCCATTCAGGCAGGACGCTTCCCTGGTCAAAATGGGCGATGATCAGGCAGTCGCCTTTGGTTTCAAACTGCTCAAGTCTGGATCGGAGGGTGTGTTTCATTGATTCTGATTTTGCAGGATCAGCCGACACCTGGACAATTTCAAGGGATTTGCAGGGGATGTTATATGTGTCAAGACTGCCCTTGACCACTTCGCCCAGAACGGGAAGGGGAAGGCCTCTTCTGCCCTGATATCCGTTGTCGCTCATCCGTTCTTTCCAGTGGGCAGCTTTTACCATTTCAAGAAGACCCTGCTGGGTGATGGGGGCCTTCTTGGGCGAGCGGCCCTGTTTTTCAAGCAGCACATTGATGACCGACACCACAGAAGCAACAGAACAGGAAGACTCGTGAAACTGTTTGACATGGTGGCGAAAGAGCCCGTCTTTTAAAAAATTGCCTGTGTTCCGGTAAGGGGCTTTCCGGTAAACCGCCAGGTTCTCTTGAAACCCCCCGGTTTTAAAAAGTTTTGAAATAAAATACTGGATATACAGATAGGGCCGGATCACCCATTTTAATAAATTCACAGGCCACCCCCGGGTTTTGGGCTCAGAATATCCTTTAGATAATGGCCGGTATAGCTTTCTTTTGAGCATGCGATCTTTTCAGGCGGGCCTTCTGCAATAATCTCCCCGCCGCTGCTGCCGCCCTCCGGCCCAAGATCGATGATCCAGTCTGCGGTTTTGATCACATCCATGTTGTGCTCAATAATGATAACGGTATTCCCGGCATCGGTCAGGCGGGACAGAACGCTGAGCAGAAGCTTTACATCCTGGAAATGAAGCCCGGTGGTGGGTTCATCCAGGATATAAAGGGTTTCCCCGGTTTCCCGCTTGGCCAGTTCGCGGGCCAGCTTGATTCTCTGGGCCTCTCCGCCGGAAAGAGTGGTGGCGGCCTGCCCCAGCTTGATATAGGAAAGCCCCACATCCATAAGGGTATCGAGAATCTGGGTGATTTTCGGGTGCTGGGAAAAAAGCTCCCTTGCCTGCATGACGGACAGATCCAGGACATCGGCAATGGAATGATCCTTGTACAGAATTTCCAGGGTGGCCCGGTTAAACCGTTTTCCGGCGCAGACCTCGCAGGGAACATAGACATCGGCCAGAAAATGCATCTCGACTTTGATATACCCGTCCCCTGAACAGGCTTCGCACCGCCCGCCCTTGACATTAAAGGAATACCGCCCTTTGCTATACCCGCGGGCCTTGGATTCCGGCAAAAGGGCAAAAAAATCCCGGATATGGTCAAACACCTTGGTATAGGTGGCGGGATTGCTCCTGGGGGTCCGGCCGATGGGCTTCTGGTCAATATTGATGATTTTGTCCAGATGGGAGAGCCCGGTGATTTTTTCATGCTGGCCGATGCTCATTTGAGATCCATGAAGGCTTTGGGCCAGGGCCGGATACAGGATCTGGTTGATGAGGGTGGATTTTCCCGCCCCTGAAACACCAGTGACAGCCACCAGAAGCCCCAGGGGAATTTTCACGGTTATATTTTTCAGATTATTTTCCGTTGCATGGACAATGGTGACCCATTTATCTCCGTTTTCTTTTGGCGTTCTTCTTTTTTCAGGGATGGCAATCTCTTCTTTTCCGCTTAAAAACCGGCCTGTGATGGAGGCGGGATTCTTTTTGATCTCAGCCGGTGTTCCCTGGGCCACGATCTGACCGCCCAGATGGCCTGCTCCCGGCCCGATATCCACGATCCAGTCGGATTCTTCCATGGTTTCGTGGTCATGTTCCACAATGATGAGGGAGTTGCCGATATCCCTCAGATGGTGAAGGGTATTCAAGAGCTTGATATTGTCCCGCTGGTGAAGCCCGATGGAGGGTTCATCCAGGATATAGAGAACCCCGGTCAGCTCCGATCCCACCTGGGAAGCCAGCCTGATGCGCTGAGATTCGCCGCCGGAAAGGGTGGGCCCGCTCCGGTCAAGAGACAGATAATCGAGGCCCACATTGACCAGAAACCCGAGACGGTCCGATATTTCCTTTAAGAGCTCTTCTGCAATGAGCTGTTTATTGCCCGTGAGATCCAGCCCGTTGACAAATTCATAGGCTTCCCGAACCGTCATGGCCGTTACATCCTTGATGGAATTATCTTTGATGTGAACATGGAGCACTTCTTTTTTCAGCCGTTTTCCCTCGCAGGAAGGACAGGTGGAAGCAGACATGAAATCTGAATAATATTTTTTCTGGTGTTCGGACTGGGTATCCTTGTACCGCCGCATGAGGGTATGAATAAGGCCCTCATGGGTCCTCGTAAATTCACCCTGGATCTTGGCTGAATTCCAGCTCACCGTCATCTCCCGGTCATCGGACCCATACAAAAGAAGGTCCTTGTGCTTTTCCGGGAGATTTTTCCAGGGCGCATCAAAATCAATGCCCCATTGCTGTTCCATGGCGGTCAGCTGGCTCATGCCCCAGGAATGGTCGTTTTGAAACCGCGGCTTTTTGATGAAATAATTTTTCCAGGGGATAATGGCGCCTTGCCGGATGGAAAGGGATTTATCCGATATGATCTTGTCCGGGTCCATGGCCAGAAGGGTGCCGATGCCGTTGCAGTCCGGGCACATGCCCAGGGGCGAATTGAATGAAAAAAGCTGGGGAGAAAGCTCTGGATAGGCAATCCCACAGCAGGACCGGGCCTCGCTCATTTTCAGGTCTTCCCTGCCCATCATATGGACAATAATCTGCCCTTTCCCGAGCTTTAAAGCTGCTTCAACAGAATCCGTAAGCCGTCCTTCAAATGACGGGTCATGTTTTACCACCAGGCGGTCCACCACCACTTCAATATGGTGTTTTTTATTTTTGGCAAGGGACTGGATATTTTCAAGATCCTGGACCACCCCGTCCACCCTGACCCTGGCATATCCATTGGCTTTGAGCTCTTCAAATTTTTCCCGGTGCTCGCCTTTGCGGTTTTCCACGATGGGAGAAAGGATAAGAAGCTTTGAATTTTCCGGCAGGGACAGGATCTGGGACACCATGCTCTGGGCATCTCCCCGGCCGACCACTTTTCCGCACTGATAGCATTTCTGGGTGCCGATCCGGGCAAACAGCACTCTTAAATAATCATATATTTCCGTGATGGTCCCGACAGTGGAGCGGGGATTTTTGCTGGCAGCCTTCTGCTCTATGGCAATGGTAGGGGAAAGCCCCCGGATGGTATCGTATTTGGGTTTTTCCATCTGGCCGATGAACTGCCGGGCATAGGAAGAAAGGGATTCCACATACCGGCGCTGGCCTTCGGCAAAAATGGTATCAAAGGCAAGGCTGGATTTTCCTGACCCGGATACGCCGGTGAGCACCACCATCTTTTTTTTGGGGATGTCGATATCGATGTTCTTGAGATTATGTTCCCTTGCCCCCCGGACGATGATCCGGTCAAGCTCTTTGGAAGCCTTGCCAAAGGTTTGGGTTTTCCGGGTTCGAGGATTTGAACTGCCTGTTGAACCGCCGTTTTTCATGAAATTGTATTTTTGCTCCCCACCTGTTTTTTATCATTTCAATATGAGAAAACCATAAGCATGGCAAGATAAAAGTAAAGTTGATTTTACCGACCCGAATGTTCGGTCTGTCCGCAGCATTTTTTTGTTGGAATTTTATGGCCCACAGATGAGTTACAAATTATATTTTGGCCCATATTTTTAGATTTATGGCCCACAAAATATTTTATAGCCCATAGGCAGACTTCAAAAAACTGTTTTGCCTTCAGCGGTATTTATTAGTTCTGGAAAAACATAGATAGCCGGTTTTCGGCCACTTGATTCTCTCATTATTTTTAAAACTTCGTTTTCGAGCAAGATATTTAGAATCCGCTTGGAAGTTGTTGCTGGTATTTCTTCTCCCATCCCTGTAAAATCTTTTGAGTTGAAAATTGGACGTGAGAAAATGAAATCCAAAGTATAAATTGCATATTGTGAACGCGTCAGATCAACAATTTGGCTTTTTTTGGTTTCATATAATTTTAGAATCTCAGTCGCTTTGGTTTGATTATTATTGGCCTGATTTTCAACAGCTTTCAAGAAAAATTCGCACCAGCCAGTCCAATCATCACTGCGTGAAACAGCCAAAAGTTTGTCATAATATTCGTCACGATTCCTTTCAAAAAATGCGCTGATATAAAACATTGGTGACTGAATTAAGCCGATTTTAAACATAAAAAGCGGGACACACATTCGCCCAAGTCTTCCATTTCCATCCAGAAAAGGGTGCAAAGCTTCAAATTCAGCATGAATGATAGCAAGTTGAACCAACCGGTCTGGATAATCATCGTGAATATATTTTTCCCATTGGCTCATGGCATCTGGAAGTTTGTCAGCTGAAATGGGAACAAATTTGGCCTCTTCGATAGTACAACCCGGTGGGCCAATCCAGTTAGATGTTTTTCGATAATCGCCTGGTGCCTTGCCGTGTCCTCGAACCCCGGATAGCAAAACTTTATGAGCCTCTTTTATTACCCTCTGGCAGAGCGGCAGGTCTTTAAGCAACTCCACGGCGCGCCACATAGCTTTTCTGTAATTTAGAACCTCATTGATATCTGCTTTGCGCTCATTAGAAAAATTCTTGGAATTCTCTTCTGCCTCATATTCAAGAACTTCACCCATGGTTGCCTGTGTGCCTTCAATTTTTGAGGATAAAACAGCTTCTTGTGTCGTGAGGGGACTCAATAAAATGGATGCATTTGGAATAGCTGCAAGGGTTCCGTCGTATCTTGCAAGTGCGGCATTTGCAGGGCCGATTAAAGGAATCAGTCTACTCCAATCAATTGATTGAGGGGGAAATTTGTTAAAATGATATTTTATTGAGGATGCCATAATAAAATTTATTTGCCTTGATCTCTCCAATATTGTCTTGCTTCGCCTACAAGCGTTTCGCTGCCTAACCGTAAAATAGTTTCACCTTTTTCAAGTTTCTTCGATATAATATTACCAAAGATATTTTTTTGTTCTCGTTCATTGAGCAGTTGCGGCGAGAAATGGATTCCACAGGTTGCCAAATCGGCAAAGTTAGTGCTTTGATCTCCGGTAGTGATGAATTTATAAAGTTGTTTTAGATTTTCAACGATTTCGGATTTCATAAATTTATGCCACTTGTTTTTTAAACCCTTCTAATTTCAAAACGATACTTTATCAAGTGATGCTGGAAAAATCTACACAAAACAAAAATCTTGTTATTCACTATAGAAATCATCCCAAGGAATTGTCTTGATAATGGGTTTAGCATTTCCAGCCTTAATGATGATTTCTGTTGTAACTGGCACTTCAGTATTATGGCAATCCGCTTCAAATTCATAATGAGGCAACAATACCTTGGAGCCGTGGTACACCTCAGCCCATGCTGACATGAACGCCCCGCATCGACCTTGAATGTTGTAATTACCTGGCGAAGGGCCGATGGTGATTTTATAAACGCCATCTTTTAATCTACATTCTCGTTTTATAATTTTCAGGGAACCAATATGGCTATCCTCTTTCTTTGTGACAATAAAAGACCAAGGATCCCACTGTTGGGGTCCTTTTTATTTCATCATTATTTCACCAGCTGTATTGTAAGCCCCACGGTAACTGATAATAATTGTGTTGGAAGTCTTATCACATTCATAGACAATCAACTTGTAGAACGAATCGGCATGGGCAGATGTATTCAATAGAACAAAAATGGCAGATGCGACGAGTATTCTCATTGGTGTCCTCCAAACCTATCCAATGATGTTTTTCAATCGTTCCGCATTGCAAAAGAAAAATCATAAGAAATGACAAAAAATATTCTCAGCAAAGCTGAATAGGAAGTTCCGGTAAGCGAGATTATTAATAAAATGTCATTAAACAATGTCGCGGGTATTTGGCCGAAACAATTATTTATATTTGAAAGCCATATCAATTGTTTTTTTTGTTACAAGTTATTTTTTGGATAATATAGAAAATTTAATTTATTCAGTAAGGTGCTACCGGAATGTCTATATTGGATAGACGTTTGACAGGTATTTCCCAATTTTTATAGAAACCAGAGACTTAAAGATATCCGAAAACCCTGATTTGAATTTGGAAGAATCAAGCAATGCTCCAATGAGGATAACCATGGCCTATGTAAGAAAAATTTTCAAATCAAAATTCCCTTCTGAAAGAAAATCTGATAAGAACTTTCTATGAACAAACAGCATCCCTATCGCCTGGCCTATTCTCCCTGCCCCAACGACACTTTTATTTTCAAGGCCATTGCCCGGAAACTGATCGATCTTCGTGGGTATGAATTTGATATTGCGATAGAGGATGTGGAGACTCTGAACAAGGCAGCGGAAAAAGGCATATATTATATCACCAAACTCTCCTTTGCAGCCTTTGGCAGCCTCATGGACCAATATGCCCTCCTTCGGACCGGGTCAGCCCTGGTGATGGGCTGCGGCCCCCTTTTGATCTCTCTTCCGGGCCGGTCCGTGGAGGATGGAAAAGAACCTGTGGTGGCCGTTCCCGGCATGGGAACAACGGCTTATCTGCTTTTCCGGTTTTATATGAATGACATTTTTCCTCACAAAACATTTTCCATCCTTCCC
Organism: uncultured Desulfobacula sp.; assembly: GCA_964635025.1. Lineage (GTDB taxonomy): Bacteria > Desulfobacterota > Desulfobacteria > Desulfobacterales > Desulfobacteraceae > Desulfobacula. The sequence goes on from CAZWMY010000027.1 coordinate 23,768, forward strand.
ATGCCCTTTGACCGGATCATGCCGTCTGTCATTGAAAATCAGGCGGATTTCGGGGTGATTATCCATGAGGGACGGTTTGTCTATCCGTCCATGGGTCTTCAAATGAAAGCCGATCTCGGGCAATGGTGGGAAGAAAAGACTTCTCTTCCCATTCCCCTGGGATGCATTGCGGTGAAACGGGATATGGACCCGGCCATTGCCCTGGATATCCAGGCACTCATTGGGCAAAGCATTGACCATGCATTTTTGCATCCGGCCCTGGCCCATGATTATATCCAGGCCCATGCCCAGGAACTGGATGACGCTGTGGTTGAGCAGCATATCCGTCTTTATGTGAATGAATTTTCCAAAGATCTTGGAAAGGCAGGAGAAGAGGCTGTCATGGCGTTTTTTGAAAAAGCGCGGTCAGCCGGATTTATAAAAAAATCAGATAACCCCTTGTTTATCTGTTGAGATATGGCTTCTGAAATTCAACAAAAAAAATTCTACAAGGCTGTTGCAAAAACCATTGAGGAATTCCAGATGCTTGAGACTGGGGATTCGGTCCTGGCAGCCGTGTCCGGCGGGCCGGATTCCATGGCCCTGGTTCTGACGCTGATATCTTTAAAACAGCAATATGATCTTACCATCGGCATTGCCCATCTGAATCACCTGCTCCGGGGGGAAGATTCCTTAAAGGATGAGCGCTTTGTAAGAGAATTTGCAGAAAAAGCGGGGTTACCGTTTTTCTGCGAGCAGCAGGATGTCAACGCCTATGCCGGACGCCAGCGCTTATCAGTTGAAGAGGCAGGGCGGCAGGTCCGGTATGATTTTTTTTCCCGTGTTTCAGGTCGACACGGGTATAAAAAAATCGCTACCGGCCACACCAAAAACGATAATGCAGAACTGGTATTGATGAACCTTTTAAGGGGGGCCGGGCCCAAAGGGCTTTCCGGGATCCCGCCGGTAAGAGACAAAATTTTCATCCGCCCCCTGATCCGGGCAACCAAGCCGGAAATCCTTGGTTTTTTAAAAGCAGAGCACCAGCCTTTCAGGGTGGATGCCACGAACACAGATACCGCCTATGTGAGAAATGCCATCCGCCACCGGCTGATCCCGGTTCTGGAATCAGACTACAATCCCGAAATCATCGATGCTCTGGACCGGCTCAGCCATATCTTAAGGCAGGAGGAATCCTATCTGGACGCTGAAGCAGGGAAATGTTTTAAGGACTGTTTGATTGAAGAAGCTGAAGACCGTGTTTTATTTTCAAAGAAAAAATTATCAGACCTTCATCCCGCCATTGTCAACCGGGTGATCAGAAAAGGGATTGGGAAAATAAAAAAAGATTTAAGACGGATTTCCCTTTCCCATATGGGCGATATCCTTGACTTCTGTTTTAACAGGACTTCCGGATTCAGTCTGGATCTTCCCGGACAAATCAGGATATATAAAAAACGAGATGTGATTTCGATTAAAAAAGAAGCAGAGCCTTTAAGAGAAATCGGGAAAAGCAAAAAAGGAAAGCAGCACTGAGAACAAAAACTTTTTCTTGTATATTCGGATTTGATGTTTATATATTGAATAGTTTTTAGGCAGCAAAGACCGTTCGCAGGATCTTTTAAGAACTGTGGGACCGGCTGAATAACTTTGATACAGCGCCGGCGCTAATAAAAAAAGAAAGGAAAAACCTTGAACCCATTTTATAAAAACATTTCTTTGTGGCTGGTTATCATCCTGATGATGATCATGCTCTATAATATTTTTAACCAGCAGCAGACCGGGCAGGTGGATATCGGATATTCTGATTTTCTTGCCATGGTCCAGGACGGCCGCATCCAGAACGTGGTCATCCAGGGCCAGGATTTGTACCTGACCGATACGAGCGGCGCCAGAATGAAAACCTTTGCGCCCAATGACGGGGATCTCATCTCTTATCTTCGTGAACATAAAGTTGCCTTCAAAGCCAAGCCACCGGCTGAATCTTCCTGGTTCATGTCCCTGATTGTATCCTGGCTGCCCATGATTGTCCTCATCGGCGTCTGGATTTTTTTCATGCGCCAGATGCAGGGCGGTGGCGGTGGCGGCAAGGCCATGTCCTTTGGCAAGAGCCGGGCCAGATTGATTGATGATAAAAAGGAAAAGGTGACCTTTGCCAATGTTCAAGGGATAGATGAAGCCAAGGAAGAACTGACCGAAATAGTGGATTTTCTGAAAAATCCTTCCAAATATACGCGTCTTGGCGGCCGGATTCCCAAAGGGGTTCTCTTGGTAGGTAATCCGGGAACAGGAAAAACATTACTATCACGCGCCGTTGCCGGAGAAGCAGGGGTCCCGTTTTTTACCATCAGCGGGTCCGACTTTGTTGAAATGTTTGTGGGTGTGGGCGCATCACGGGTACGAGATCTTTTTGCCCAGGGCAAGAAAAATGCCCCCTGTATTATCTTTATTGATGAAATCGACGCTGTCGGCCGCCAGAGAGGCGCAGGCCTGGGCGGCGGTCATGATGAGCGGGAGCAGACCCTGAACCAGCTCCTGGTGGAAATGGACGGGTTTGAATCCAATGAAGGGGTCATTCTCATGGCTGCTACCAACCGGGCAGATGTTCTTGACCCTGCCCTTCTCCGGCCGGGCCGGTTTGACCGCCAGGTTGTGGTGGATATGCCGGATATCAAAGGCCGTGAAGGCATATTGCGGGTTCATATGAAAAAAACCCCCCTGGGCCCGGATGTTGACCCTTCCCTTCTGGCCAAAGGCACACCCGGATTTTCAGGAGCGGATCTGGAAAATCTCGTCAATGAGGCTGCCCTTCTGGCTGCCAAGCAGGGTCATGAAAAACTGAGCATGAAGGATTTTGAAGACTCCAAGGATAAGGTCTATATGGGTCTTGAAAGAAAATCCAAGGTCATCAAGGAAGAAGAAAAGAAAACCACGGCCTATCATGAGGGCGGACATGCCCTTGTGGCAAGGTTCCTGCCCAATACGGATACGGTCAATAAAATCACTATTATCCCCAGGGGAAGAGCTGCCGGGGTCACCTGGTTTCTTCCTGAAGAAGGCGATTTCAGATATAAAGACCAGCTTGAAAGTGAGCTGGCCATTGCCTTTGGCGGCCGGGTGGCTGAAGAACTGATTTTCAAACGGATCAGCACCGGTGCTTCCAACGATATCAAACAGGCCACAAAACTTGCCCATCGCATGGTCAGGACATTCGGCATGAGCGATAATCTCGCTCCCCTGTCCTATGAAAATCATGATGACAATATTTTTCTTGGGCGGGAAATCACCCAGGCCAAAACCTATTCCGAGGAAACCGCAAGGAAAATCGATGCAGAAGTGGCCCTTATCATTGACCGTGCCTATCAGGCGGCTAAAAAAGTCCTAGAAGAAAATATCGATATCCTGCATGCTTTAACAAAGCTGCTCATTGAAAAAGAAACCGTTCTCGGGCCTGAATTGGACGATCTGATCGCTTCATTACGGCCTGATTTTGATTTTTTCGGCAGAAAAAATGTATTTCAGATGCCAAAGCACCCTGTTGAACCGGAAGCTTTAGAAACTCCTGAAACTTCGGACGTGCAGGAGACTTCTGCTGAAATTGTGGAAGATCCGGACAAGGAAAATAAGGATTCTTAAGTCATTAAGGAATCATATGACCCCTTTTACCCTGGAATTTGACCGGTACAAACTGGCTCTTGGCCCCAAAACCTGTATCATGGGGATTTTAAATGCCACGCCCGATTCTTTTTCCGACGGCGGCAGGTTTCATACCTTTGAAACCGCCGTCCAGCAGGGGCTGAAACTCGTAAAAGACGGGGCCCATATCCTGGATATCGGCGGAGAGTCCTCAAGACCCTTTGCCGCTCCTGTGTCGGAAGAAGAAGAATTGGACCGGGTAATCCCGGTGATCAAGGCACTTTCAAAACAGATTTCCATTCCCATTTCCATTGATACGGTGAAATCCGGGGTTGCAAAAAAGGCCCTAGATGCGGGCGCATCCATTATCAATGATATTTCCGCCTTTGAAAAAGATCCGGCCATGGCAGACCTTGCAGCAGAAAGAAAGGTTCCCGTCATCCTTATGCACATGAAAGGAACCCCGGAAACCATGCAGGTGAACCCGGATTATGAGGATCTCATGACGGAAATCACCTCCTATCTGGCAGCACGGGCAGACTATGCCGTCCAAAAAGGGATCAAAAAGGAGCGTATCATCCTTGATCCGGGCATTGGTTTCGGAAAGACCGTTGAGCATAACCTGGTTCTCATCAATCATCTTGAAAAGATTACGGCACTCGGTTTTCCCGTTCTTGTGGGGCCGTCGAGAAAATCGTTTATCCAGAAGATCCTGTCTGAAAAACAAAAAACCCCGGTAGGCCCGGATCATATCCGGACCGAATACGGAACCCTTGCAGCGGTTGCCGCTTCCATGATGAAAGGGGCACATATCGTAAGGGTTCATGATGTTGAAAAATTAACCTCTTTTACCCGTATTTTAGATTCGATCAGGAATGCATAAGCTTACGCTTTTTGCCCACCTCCTGATTCTTTTTCTTTGCCTTTTTTTTACAGCAGGATGTAACACAGAGCCGGTTGAAACCACCCTTCTCTTTCCTGTGGATTTTTCCAATATCCCGGAAAATATGGTTCTTACCGAATCCCATACCGATAAAATTGAAATCCGGATAAAGGCAAACCCAAGAGTGATGGAACGTATCAACAAGGAAAGCATGCGGTACCCGGCAGATCTTTATACGGATCTTGCCTTTGATCCGGCCGGGGGACTTGATTCCATTGAACCGGGAGAATATCTTATCCCGGTATACAAAAAAAGAATCCCCATGAACCCTGCCATCAAAATCCTGAATGTCAAGCCGACATATCTGAGCGTGCGGCTTGAAAAAAAGCTGAAAAAAATTTTTTGGGTCAAGGTTCCTTATACCGGGACGCCTGCCCAGGGGTATAGGGCTCTGGATGCCGTGACAGAGCCTCCCGGCATCGAGCTGACCGGTCCTGCCTCTGTGATAGAATCCATTGTTGAATTAAAGACAAAACCCATTGACCTTACCAATATCCATGAAGGTTTCAAAAAAAAGATCCCCCTTGACCTGGAAGACCCATCCATCGTATTCTTTCCGGATCAGGTGGTTACGGTTACGGTTGGGGTTGAGCAGCAGCTGGTTTCAAAAACAATTGAAAATATGCCTATCCTGGTTTGGAATGCTGCTTTTCCGGTCAGCATCGAGCCGCCGAGTATCACCATCAGCATCAAAGGGCCTTTTGATAAATTGAGTAAGAAGGAAATTTTGAGCCGGATTTATTCATATATCGACTTAAAGGACATGAAACCCGGTGTTTACGTCAGGCACGCATATATCAACATACCCGTGGATCTTATCATGACCGATGCAAGCCCACAGGTGTTTACCATCAAAATAAATTAAAGGAGAGCTTTTATGCTTCTTGTGATTGATGTCGGCAATACAAATACGGTCCTGGGTGTGTATGAGGCTGAAATTCTAAAACACGACTGGCGGATCAGAACCATTCGGGATACCACGGCAGATGAATTCAACGTACTGGCCAATGCCCTTTTTTCAGACAAAGGTATTACACGTTCAAGTATTGAAAAAATCGTCATTTCTTCGGTCGTACCTTCTTCTGTTCCCATCCTGAATGCCTACTGCGAAAAATATCTGGGTCTTTCGCCCCTGTGGATCAACCCGGATTCCGTCAAAAAGCTTATGCCCATCCTATATCACAATCCCAATGAAGTCGGGGCCGACAGGATCGTGAACGCTGTGGCTGCCTATCGAAAATACAAAACCGCCTTGATTGTCATTGATTTTGGAACCGCCACCACCCTGGATGTAATCTCTGAAAAAGGCGAATATATCGGCGGAGCCATTGTTCCCGGGGTCATGATTTCGGCGGAAGCCCTTTTCCAGAGAGCCTCCCGGCTTCCCAGGGTTGAAATCTTCAAAGCCCCTGAAAAGGTTATCGGCAGGGACACCATCGACAGTATCAAATCCGGGCTCATTTACGGAAATGCCGCCATGGTGGATGGAATGGTGGAGCGGATGTCAAAGGAAATGAATTCAAAACCCAGGATTCTGGCCACGGGAGGGATTGCCCCCTTGATTTCCGGGTTATCGAAAACCATTGAAAAAGTGGAGCCGTCCCTGACCCTGGATGGACTTAGAATCATCAGCGATGAAATGTAAAACAAATCCATTTTTTTTCAGGGAAATCCCGGCCAAGGCCTTTGGCAACAAGCCCGTGGTCATGATCCGGGATATTGAGGCTGTGGTGCACAATTACCGCCTGTTTAAAGAAAAGGCGGACAAAACAGGCTCAATTTGCGGGGTAGTGATTAAAGCCGATGTGCATGGCCTGAAGATGAAAGATGTGGCCCCTGCCCTATATGAAGCCGGCGCCCGGGATTTTTTCATCGAAGAACTGATCGAGGGAATTGAGCTTCGCAGCATCCTGCCCTTTGATGATGCAAAAATTTATGCCATGGCAGGGCTTTTATGGGAAGAAGAATCTGCCTTTTATGAAAACCGGATCACCCCCTGTCTGAACTCACTTAACCAGATCCGCCGATGGAACAATTTTTGTGGTGAACATGGAAAACAGCATGCCGTCATTCATCTTGACACCCACATGAACCGTTTGGGACTCTTGGACGAGCAGGTGGACATGCTTTCCAAAAATTATAAGAAGCTCACCGCCAATCTTATCATTGATTTTTACATGAGCCATTTTTATGATATCAAAGGCGCTGATCATTCCAACTGCGTTAAACAATTAGAGGTGCTGCATCAATATCTTGAAAAATTGCCAAAAGCACCGGTTTCCTTTGCCTGCACGGATTCGGTCATCCTTCTCGACAATCAAACTTTTAATTTTGATATGATCCGGCCGGGAATCGGGCTTGTGGGCGGAGCGCCCAATGCTGCCAGCCCGGTGTCGGAAGACGCCCGCCACACCCTTGAAATCTATGCCAAAATTTCCCAGATCAAATATATTAAAAAAGGGCAGCCCGTTGGGTATGGAGGTGCCTACACAACCCGGAGAGATACAAAAATGGCACTTGTTCACATCGGGTATAAGGACGGCTATTTAAGATCTTTAAGCGAGCTGGACAAGGACCCCAAAGGCGTCTTCATGATGATCGGACCCTATAAGGCCCCTGTGATCGGGAAAATATCTCTGGGAATGACCACCATTGACGTTACAGAGGTCCCTGACGATATCCTTAAACAATATGGTTATGCAGAAGTCGTGGGGCCCAATGTGGATCTTAAGGGACTGGCGGATAAGGCAGGATGTTATGAAATTCTTGCAGCCCTTGGAAGACCGAATATTAAATTTGCCGATTATACAAAAACGCAGTTTGATGCGCTTTTTAAGGAAAGGCCCGCGTCCTTATGAATGGAACCAGGATCAGGACATACTGGCTTTTTATCTCTTTTTTCGTTTTTTTGTTTTTTTTCAAGATGCCGTCCCATGCCCTGGGACCGGAGGAAATCCTTGTTGTTGCCAATGCAAATGCTGCAAAGAGCAAAGGCCTTGCACAGTATTACATGGAAAAAAGGCAGATCCCGGGAAAAAATCTGGTTTTATTGTTCATGACCGACAAAGAAACCTGCACAAGGGAAGACTACGAAAAAAAAGCTATTCCGCCCATCCGGCGGTTTCTTGATCAGAATAAAGGGATCAGGGCCATTGTCACTGTATTTGGGGTTCCTTTGACAATTTTAGCCCCTGAAAAAACCCCGGCTGAAACCGCAAAATTATCAGAACTGGAATCAAAAAAGAAAATCCTTGAAGAGGACCTGGCCAAAGACAAAGGTCTGGAGAATGCCCAAAAAGAGCTAAAAAACAAAGAATTATCTGAATTAAAAAATGCCATCACCGAATATATCAACAGCATCGATAAAGTAGCCTCCTTTGATTCCGAACTGACCCTGGTTAAAAAAGAAGGATATGATTTGAATATGTGGCAGCCGAATCCCTATTATCTTGGTTTTAGAGACCAGAAGCTTGCCATTGCCCAGTCTGACGTGATCATCACCAGCAGGCTGGACGGTGCAACGGAAACCATTGTAAAAAGAATCATTGACGACAGTATTGAGGCGGAGAAAACCGGGCTGAAAGGAAAGGCCTATTTTGACGCCAGATGGAAAGACCCGGGCGACAAAAAAGTTTCCGGTTATGCGTTCTATGACAAATCTATTCATCTTGCCGCCCGGTCCCTTTCAGAGAAAAAAAAAATTTCAACCGTACTGAATGATTCGCAAGAGCTTTTCCAGAAAGGGGAAAGTCCGGATACCGCTCTTTACTGCGGCTGGTACAGCCTTGCCAAATATGTTGATGCGTTTACCTGGCAAAAAGGATCTGTGGGGTATCATATAGCCAGTTCGGAGTGTGCAACCCTGAAAAGCCCGGAGAGCGAGGTCTGGTGCAAAAAAATGCTGGACAAGGGAATCGCCGCCACTGTCGGACCTGTGGGTGAACCCTATGTCCAGTCCTTTCCTGTTCCTGAAGTCTTTTTTAATTTTCTCACTGACGGGTATTTAACCCTGGCGGAATCATATTTGATCAGCCTGCCCTATATTTCCTGGAAAATGGTGCTGATCGGAGACCCTTTATATAGGTTGAATTTAAAGCCGTGAACAATTTGGATCAGCATATGGATCTTGAGTTTTTCCTATCAAAGGTCCCTTTGTTTTCTTCCATTTCCCAGTCCCGGCTTCGGGACATTGCATCCTGCTTTACCGTCATGGAATTAAAAAAAGATTTCCTTGTTTTTAAGCAGGGTGATTTAAGCGATTCCATGTATGTGATCCGTTCCGGAGCTGTCCTGATCTATTCTGAATTAAATGAAGGGCCTTCATTTCAGGTCGAATTAAGAAGAGGCGATTTTTTTGGGGAAATGGCCTTGTTGTCTGATCTGCCCAGGAATGCAACGGCAAGGGTAACCCTGGATGCAACGGTTTTTTGTTTGAAAAAACAGGATTTTGAAGTGCTCTTATCAGGGAACAAGGATATCGGGCTTTTTTTGAGCCGTCTTTATGCCAGACGGCTCTCATCCGGGTCTGAAAAAGAAAAGGGGATCCGGAAACCGTCCTTTTATTCTGTTTCAGCTACAGATCCGGATCTCGGACTTTCTCATTTTTTATATTCCATGTCTTACCATGTTTCCACGGAATCAAACAAAAAGGTTCTTGTTGTGGAGCCGCATCTTGAACCTGAAAATATCATGAAACAATTCGACCTGAAAATCATGGCCTGCCCGGATGAAAGCCTTTTCTCCCTTTTGCCGCCCAATATTTATGCTGCCCGTGATTTTAAATGGTTTTTTCATCCGTCAGGATTTTTTGTTCTCCAGGTCAATAAAGGGTTTAATGAAAAGCTTGTCCCGGTGTTGCCCCTATTAATGGAAAGTTTAAGAACCCGGTATGACCTCATTTTTTTCAGCCTTTCGCACTATTTTGGAGCCCTGGAACAGCAAACGGTAAGGCTCTGCGATAAAAATATGGTATTGATCAACAATACCCGCGAAGCCCTGACCGATGTAAAACAAAAGATCTTCCAACTGGAAGAAAAGGCTGGAATGGGTCTGGACCGGGTCCGGGTGGGAGTTTCCCATCTTTGCGGTTCCAAAGGAATTCCAAGAGATGAATTAAAAAATGTGCTCCATCTTTCCGAGACCCCTCAGATTTGGGTGGAGCGTTCGGACACGGCTCTGAATGACCGGATCGATACACAAAAACGGTTTCCGGTCAAAGGTGCCAGGGCCATCGCAAGGGAAATTGCAGGCGTGAGGGTGGGACTTGCATTGGGTGCCGGAGCTGCCAGGGGGTGGTCCCATATCGGCGTACTGAAAGTGCTTGAAGACCATGGACTCCATATTGATATGATCACCGGAACCAGCATGGGTGCGCTTGTGGGGGCCATCTATGCCGCCAAAGGATCGGCAGATCATGTGAAACGGCAGACCATTGACCTTTTCCCGACAAAGACCAGGGCAAGAAAAGGAATTTTTGATTATACACTTCCCTTCCGGGGATTTCTCAGAGGGAAAAAGGCCCTCAACCTTGTTGCAACGGCAGTGAATCAGGCGGATTTTCTCGATCTGGCCATTCCAACCTTTATTGTCAGTGTCGATATCCTGAAAGGCGAAGAAGTCCTTATTGAAACCGGAGATGTTGCAAAAGCCGTCAGATCAAGTCTTTCTCTGCCGGTAATCTTTTGGCCCGTAAGACACATGGGCCGGTGGATGGTGGACGGCGGTCTTTTAAACCCTGTGCCCGTGAATATCCTGGAGCAGAAAGGAGCGGATAAAATCATTGCCGTGTGTGTGGAAAGTCCGCGGCCGGACCTTCATGCACCGACAAAGCCGCCAAGGATCACTGAAGTGATCTCAAGAACCATTTCCATTGTTCATGGGCGGGCCACCAGCGGGTTTGCCGGGAAATCCGATATCGTGATCTATCCTGATGTCCAGGGGTTTGCCTGGGATGATTTTCATAAAGGTGAAGTTTTGATGCAGCGGGGCATCATGGCTTGTGAAAAAGTGATCCAGGAGATCAAGTCCCTTGTTCCATAAGCATTTTTAATCCAAGGGATTAGAAGACCCGGCTTCGGGAAGATAAACATGAAATGCTGTCCCCTCACCCAATCGTGTTTGAACCTCTACCGCACCCTGATAATGCTTGACGATTCCGTGAACAACGGCAAGACCCAGGCCTGAATTGTCCGCCTCTTTTTTTGTTGAAAAATAAGGATCAAAAATCCGCGGCAGATTTTCCGGATCAATTCCGGGACCATTATCGGCAACACTGATCCGGATATAGTTTCCGGGAAAAAGGTCAGGCACGGGAAGCTGCCTCTCCTTTGGAATCCTGGTTTTTAAGGCTGAAACCATAATGGTGCCGCCGGTATTTTTCAATTCATGAGCAGCATTGGTGATCAGATTCATCAGGATCTGCTGGATTCGTGTCTCCTCAGCCATGACAGTCAGTGCTTTACCCTTTATATCGGCATTTACAATAATGTTTTTTCCAAGGGAAGAGGACAAAAGATCGATGGTTTCACGGATTATTGAGGCAATATGGATCTTTTCTTTTTTATGCTCGTCTTTCCGGCCGATGGTATAAAGCTTTCTTGCCAGAAGAACCGCTCTTTTGGAAGCGGTCTTTACTTTTTCAAGATATCCGTAAACAGGATAATTTTCCGGCGTCTCTGAAAGGGAGAGATCTGTATAATTCACGATAACGCTCAGAATATTGTTAAAATCATGGGCAATCCCTCCGGCCAAGAGCCCTATGGCTTCCATTTTCTGAGCCTGCCACAGTTTTTCTTCCAGGTCTTTTTTTTGTGCTTCAGCCCGAATCCTTTCAGAAATGTCTCTGCCGACAATAAGATTTCCGGCCGAAGCTCCCCCCTTAAAAACAGGCTTGATATTGATTTCCACGGGAATTTTTTTCCCTGCCCGTGAGTGCAGAACCGCTTTATAACATCCGGAATATCCCTCACAAAGGTCTGTCATGATGCGGTCATGGTCTTCAATTAATGCGGTTATGTTCATGGCTTTCAGGCTATTCCGGGAATACCCGCTGGTTTTAAGGGCGGATTCATTGGCAAACAGGATCTCCCCGCTGCCGGAAGTCAGAAGGATGATTTCTCCTGCTGTTTCAGCAAGAAGGCGGTATTGTTCTTCTCTTGCTCTCAATTGGGAATAAAGCTCAAAGCTTTCCAGGGTATTGGCGCAATGGGCCATGAGTATGGTGAACAGTTCAAAGCAGGCCTCAGGAATATGTTTTGAATTTTTTTCCAGAACCCCGACCGCCATCCCCCGGACGCGGGAAACCGTTGAGAGGGCGTGAAGCAGGAGTTGCCGTTGAAAATCTTTTGAATATGCCGTAACCGGGCCTTTTTCCAAAAGAGCACGGGCAAAGGTTCCATCTTCAATCAAGACATCAATCTCTTTTTCAAGTGATTCTTTCTCTGTTTCAGGATAACAGCAGAACATTTGAAAATCGGAATTGTTTTCATCCACCAGAAAAAAGGCGATCTGCCTGAATTCCATAATCTGCCGGATACGGGCGGCACATTTTTCAAAAATAATATCCGGGGTTTCAAGCTTGTTCATACTGGAATGAAATTCGCCCAGCTCTTTTGCAAGATCCAGCGCCATCATTTTAAAAAGATTGGCTTCTTCAAGAAAATCCAGCCTTTTTTCAAGATGCATCTTCTCTGTATTACTCATAAAAAAATTTCACCGTCTCCACTACTTGCCGGTCAATCTGCATGATGATGGATTTAAGGATGTTTTTAGATATCATCATCGCCTTCCATGCCCTCATATTCAGGGCCGGCAATTCATTTTCGCCGGAAAATCCGATACCTATTGCATTGACAAGCCAGTTGGAAAAAGAGACAACCGCAATTTCAACCGGGGGAATTGATTTGAAATCATCATGATGGTGAAGAATCAATTGAGAAATTCCATTGGAAAAATTCCAGGATTCCGCCAGCATGCCGCCAAAACGGGCATGGCTGCACCCAAAAGATAAAGGCTCAGCCTGATATAAAAACACCCCTGGAGTCTGAGCCTTTGAAAAAATCAGATTATATGCATCCGGAAATGCGGTAAGAAATACCAGGCGGCCGATATCGTGAAGGAGCCCGCCGATAAAAACCCTTTCCGGCGCCACCCCGCTCACATGCGCCGCAAGGGTTTTGGCGGTAATTGCACAGGCAACACTGTGTCTCCAGAAAGATTGCATATTGATTCTTTTGTCGGATATCCCCTTAAAATAATTAACAACCGTGACCCCAAGGGCAAGGGACCCAACCTGACGGGTTCCCAGGGCCATGGCAGCAAACTGCAGGGATTCCACTTTTTCGCTGAACCCGTAATAGGCGCTGTTCACTATTTTTAAAAGAGTTGCACTGAGACTCGGGTCTTTACTGACAATGGCGGCGATATCTTTGCCGGAGCACCGCGGATTCTGAACAGCTTCATTGATTTCGGCAAAAATGGTGGGGAGGGCAGGCAGCTTTAATCTGTCATTTAAAAGACCATGAATATCTTTGATGGGTGTGATCTCTTCTGCGCCTGCCAAAATCTCTTTTGAACGGGTTTGCCCCAAAAGGGAAGAAATTTCAAACAGGTTTTTTCCCAACCTGTCAAGACAGATGTCATACAGGGTGCTGATAACAGGATTTGATGCATCATTGTATTGAAACCAATGATCCAGGAACTGTCGGGCTCTGTGATCCGTCAATTCAGGATGCGGCTCCGGTTCCTTTTCCATTTTGGGAAGAACGTTAATTTCCGTGATTCCCCACATTTTCAGCGTGCGAATTTCCTTTTGTGTGAGTACCTGGTTTTTTAAGAACAGCAGACGGCCTTCTTTGGTGACAATATCCTCCCCCAGGATCATTTCGGGTCTGATATGATGGATGCTTATTTTTTTCATAAGTTTCAACCGGTTGCTCATGCACTGAACCTGAACCCCATAAGTAACCGAATTCAAAAACCGGGTCAATAGTATTATGGCAAAACAGGGCAATCGCATGTAAAAATCATTTGGCCAAGATTTTTAGCAGATAGCTA
>CAZWMY010000028.1:0-37245 GCA_964635025.1 uncultured Desulfobacula sp.
GTGTAACTCCTACGGGTGCTCCATAGAAAAGTATTTGGACGGGTGGGAGTGTATAAGCCCATTAAAATTGATGTGAGAATCGTTACCACCACCAATTCCAGTCTTGAAGACATGGGTCGACAGGGCAGGTTCAGGGATTACCTTTCTTTTAGGCTCAACGTGTTTCCCATTTATCTTCCAAGCCTTCGCATGCGTAAAACCGATATTATCCTTCTGGCGGATCATTTTCTTGAAAAATACAGGAGGCTTCATAAAAAAGACATCAAGCGGATCACGACCCCTGCCATTGATATGATGATGGAATACCACTGGCCCGGCAATGTCAGGGAACTTGAAAACTGTTTGGAACGGGCCGTCATCCTTTGCAATGAGGGCGCCATCCACAGTTATCATCTGCCGGCCACCCTTCAGACCGGTACAAAAACCAAAACCCTTCCCCAGTCGCTGGAAGATTCGGTGGCAAGGCTTGAAAAAGAAATCCTGATGGATGCCCTGAAAAATGCCAAGGGTAATATCAATAAGGCAGCCAAACTCATTGGAATAACGGTTCGCAAATTCTCCTATAAGGCTGAGCGCTACAGCATCAGCTATAAGGATTACCGATAAGACCAATCAAAAACCAACCCCTAAAAAAAGGAGTCATCATGAAAATGGATCAATACATCAGGGCCATTGCAGGTTCTTTTGTTCTGATTTCGCTTATTCTTTCCCGCCTGCATTCCCCTTACTGGCTTTTTTTCACGGCCTTTGTGGGTCTGAACCTTTTGCAGTCGGCGTTTACGAAAATGTGTCTGATGGAAACGATTCTGGAAAAACTGTTTAAGATTCCAAGAGATCGCTAAGGCCGAAATCCCTTTCGCCTATAGGCGTCCAACAGATATACAAGGGAATCTGCCTTCCGGAACATAATTTTCGGACCTCGGATGCAATATCAATGATCTGCTGCGAATCAATGGGGTGATCATTGAATTTTTCCTGAATCTTGAGACCCGACACATAGAGATGATGAAATTCTATGGCGGCATGTCTGAGTTTATCGGCAAGTTCCACAATGATTCCGGGCTGATCATTAAGCCCTTGAATCAGAGGGATGTTTGCATAGGTATTTACACCCTTTTGGATCAGCTTTTTTGCTACCTCCCCATGCTGTTTTTGAATGTCTTTGGGCAGAAGAAACCAGGTTTCCATCTCCACCCGGAAAGGATTGCCAATAAAAAAATCATTCCAGCCGGATATCTTTTCCATCAAAGCTTCCGTCATCAGATCCCATCTTTGGCTGAATTCCCGGCAAGAGATCCGGACGCTCGAAATATGGGAAACGATCTTGAGCTGCTTTACAATATGCCCGGCCTTTTCCATGACAGGGTCTTCTTCTGCCTGCCAGTGAATCACCACATCCGTAATGTCCGGGTCTTGTCCGATATAGCCAAGGGCTTTTTCATCTGCCGTGAGATTCATTTCAACACGGGTTTTGTGAACGCGGGAAACAGATTCTGACGGGACCGGGCAAAGCGATGGGCCAAGACCGGAACCGGAGATAAGGCAAGCTCTTATCTCTTTTATTTTTTCATGTGAAAACTCAGGCGTAAAGGCGTGGCCGGTCTTTATTTTTCCCGGCCGGTTTCCAAGGATCAAGGCGTCATTACCCATGACCACCTGAAATCTTGCATCAAGGGTGCCTTCCGTATTGGTTCTCATATCCGGCATAGTGCCGATATCCGGTATAAACTCCTTGAAATAGGAAAGGGTATAGGGCGTCCTGATCCAGGTAAAACTTTCATCATCCCTATCTTTTTCCACGGCAAAGCCGCTGGTATGCCATTCAATTTTTCCTAAAGGGGTTGCCGTACAGAGCTTTGGAATGCATCGGTCGGAAACATGTTTCCTCAGATAGGCCCGGGCCTCAAGGGCTTTTGAAATGGGAGTCCAGTATTCTTTTGTCCCGTGGATGGGGCTGCATGGGGTAAAAATATAATAGATTTTAACACCGGCCTGGCGCAGCAGGGTAAACAGGCGTCCCAGGGTTTCCCCATCCGTGTTCAACCCATTTAAAAACGGGGTCTGGACATAGACCTGGATGCCTTTTTGAACCAGGAGCGAAATGATCTCAAGGCTTTGAACCGACACTTCATCCGGATGCACAAAATGAACCCCGATCTCGATGCGCTTGCCGTGACTCCGGTATTGATCATTTTTATCCACAAGATACCGGATCAGGGCCTTGTCGTTCTTTAAAAAAAGCTTTGGATAGTATGCAACAGACCTTGTGGCGATCCTTATGACACCCACATGATCAATGGGCATGAGGGCATTGAGAGCGGTTTCCATATTGGGTTTATTGAGCAACGGCTCTCCGCCGGTGATCAGGATTTCCCGGATATCCGGATGGTTCCGGACATGGTCGGCAGCGGCCAGGATATCCGCTTTTGCCGGTGTTTTTTCCTTTCTATTGCTCTTATGCTTTCTGAAACAGAACCGGCAGTATACCGGACAGGTCATATTCAAAAGAAAAATAACCCGGTTTTGGTACATCTGCTCCAGCACCCCTTTTTTCAAATGACCGTCAAAGGTGATGGGTTTTCCTGACGGGTCAAGCTCTCCTGCAAAAGGCAGGTATTGCTTTCTTACCCCAATCGAGACCCTGGCTTGGCGGATCACATGATCGGAAAGCCGGACCGGAAATTCATCCATGACCTGTTGCAGAAAGGCCTTGTCTTCTTCTTTGACAAAGGAGATTTTCTCAAGTTCATCCACTGTTTTTACACAATAGGATTTGTTTCCCGGGTAAATCTCCTCAAGAAGCGCATACAGATAAAGTTTCGGGATTACAACCCCGTCCAGGGCGATTTGTCCCGGCTTTTTTTCCATCAGGGAAAAAAGATCCTCAAAAAAACCGGTCTTATTGTTTTCATACCCGCATCGTTTGACAAGGGCATCAAAAATATTCTCTTTTCTTTGAATTCCAAGATCTGAAAAAAAATGACGGCCCAGGAGTTTTGATGTTCCAAAGGCGCTAAAAAAATCCCGACTGACAGTCTCAAGAACCTTTATGTTTAATTTCATTTTATCCATTTTATTTTGCAAACCGCATGATGACCACCCCAAGAATTGTCATCATAGTGGCAAACACCTTCATCAGATCCAGGCGCTCTTTTAAAAAGAAAACACCCAATAGCAATGCAAAAATAATGCTGGTCTCCCGGACTGCGGTGACAAGTGCAATGGGCGCCTGAGTGAAAGCCCACATCACCAGGGCATAGGCGACAAAGGATTGGCCGCCGCCGCTTAAAGCCATTTTCCAATTCTGATGCAAAACTTTTGTGACAAGCCCCGGCTTCATAAATCTCATGATCGTGCCGAGCAGAACAGCGTTGAGGATGGACAAATACCCGTAAAACCCGAGGGCTGTACCGGCCTGTCTTGCCCCAAACCCGTCCACCAGGGAATAGGCTGCAATGAACCCCCCGGTCAGGATAGCGAGGGCCGCCGCCTTGCCGTTGCGCCGGCCATCGCTGCGTCTTACAAGGGTAAGGCTCATAATCCCGGTTGCAATCATCGCCACGGCAATGAGTTCAAACCCGGAAAGATGAACCGAAAGAAAGACAACGGACACGCCTGCCACAATCAGGGGGGAGACCCCGCGCGCCAAGGGATAAACCTGGCTTAAATCGCCGATCTTATAAGAATTCAGCAAGAATAACTGGTATCCGGTGTGAAGAATTGCTCCAACAATAACAAAAACAAGGGACCCAGGCTGAAGAGCGGGTGAAAACAAGATTGCCGAGACTGTAAAAGGGATGCTTCCCAAAACAACGGCTGTCATGCTCAGATATTTATCCGCTGTCCGCTTGACCTGATAATTCCATGACACATGCAGCAATCCTGCAAGAAGCACAACAATCAGTATGGAAAAAGGCATGCTAGCTTCCTGCCGGCTTTTTCTCTATTATTTGGCAAGGGTGCTCATGATGCCGCGCACAGCCGCCGGCACATCCGCAGGCAAGAGAACAATCTTTGCATTTGGGGAAGTGGAAATCGTCTTGACGGCTTCAATGTATTTCTCGCCCAGCAAAAACATGACCGGTAGCTCATTGTTTTGTATGGCCTGGCTGACCTTATGAATGGCTTCCTGGCTGGCTTCGGCCAGCAATACCTTGGCCTGGGCATCCCGTCTGGAGGCTTCCAGGCGGCCGTCCGCCTCCAGAATGGCAGCGCTTTTTTCACCTTCCGCCCGGGTCACGGTGGCCCGTCTTTGCCGTTCGGCTGCCGCCTGTTCTTCCATGGCTTTCTGCATGGTCTGGGAAGGGTTGATGTCCTGGATTTCCACGGTCTTAAGCGTGATTCCCCAGTCGGAAATATCATCGGAAATGGCGATCTTGAGTTTTGCCTTGATCTGATCCCGCGAGCACAGGGCATCGTCCAGGTCCATTTCCCCGATAATGGAACGAAGGGAAGTCTGGACTAGGTTCCGGATAGCCAGTTTGTAATCCTCAATTCCGTAGACGGATTTTTCAGGCGATATGATATTGATAAAGGCAATGGCATTGACAATGATCACGGCATTGTCCCTTGTGATGACTTCCTGGGAAGGGATATCCAGGACAACATCCTTGGTCGTGACTTTGTATGCCACACTGTCGATATAGGGAATGATGATATTCAGGCCCGGAGGCAGGGTTTTATGAAACTTTCCTAGCCGCTGGACCACAAATTTGGAGCCTTGCGGTACAATGCGTACACCCAAGGCAATGGTGACGATGACAAGAACGGTAAAAACAATAACCAGAACGATTCCAGGCATGATTCCCCCTTTTTGATGTTCAGTTCAAGACTTATCCTGATATGTTTTCCCCACAATCAGGGTATTTCCGGAAATCTCCCGGACAAACACACGGTCCCCGGGCATGACCGTTTCCTCACAGATAAACGGCCATTCATCCGACCCCAGGAGCGGTGTTGTAAACCTGACCACCCCTCTGTTCTTTTCACCGGGACTGCTGATAACAAGTCCGCTTTGGCCAAGAGCCGCCTCCCTGGAAATCCCGGCCTTTGTGCGGTCGGTCATATAGGGTTTTAAAAAAACAAACCAGAGAAAGGTAAAAACGCCGGATGCAATGGCAAAGACAAACACCTGCCAGGCAAAGATGATATCGGGAAATAAAAGGACAAGACCGCCCACCAGCAGGGCTCCCAACCCGAACCAGAAAATGGTGAAGCTTGGGATAAACAGTTCGGTAATGATCAGAACCATTCCCAGCACCAGCCAGTACCAGTATAGTATTTTTATCTCCATCCTCTTTTTTCCTCCGGACCTTTCAGCTTATGAGGTTATTTCTTTGCCTCTCCTGATGTCCTTTAAATATAACGACTTTGACGGGCCATCGCCCACTTCTCTTTCCTCGATCTGAAAGAGTTTGGTGGCAGCCACCAGTTCTCCGAGTTTTTTATACCCGTAATTTCTGGGGTCAAATTCCGGCGCCTGTTTTGCAATATGGCTGCCCACAGAGGCCAGATGGGCCCAGCCGCTGTCGTCAGAGGCGTTTTCAACCGCCCGCCTCAGAAGATTCACGATTTTTGAGTCCTGTTTTAATTCAGATGCGGTTTTGCGGTTGATTTTAACTGCATCTTCATCTTTTGACCGCAGGACCTCGGTAAAGATGAATTTATCACAGGCCGACACAAAGGGTGAGGGTGTTTTTTTCTCGCCGAATCCATACACAAAAAGACCAGCCTCCCTGATGCGGGACGCCAGTTTGGTAAAATCACTGTCCGAAGAGACAATGCAGAATCCGTCAAACCGGCTGGTATACAAAAGATCCATGGCATCAATGATCATGGCGCTGTCTGTGGCATTTTTTCCCGTGGTATACCGAAACTGCTGAATGGGCTGGATGGAATACTGAAGCAAAAATTCCTTCCACCCCTTCAGATCCGGGATGGTCCAGTCGCCGTAAATCCGCTTTACATTAGCGGTTCCATATTTTGCAATTTCCGTGAGCAATCCTTCAATAATGCCTGGCTGGGCATTGTCTGCATCGATCAACACAGCCAGTTTTTCTGTTTTTAAGTCTGCCATGTTCCCCTTTATCATTTCTGATACTGTCATTTTTCTTATCGCGTTATCGGCATGATAAACCGGCAAGACTGATTATGCAAGTGAATTTGACGGCTTTGGGCAGACTTGAAACAAGGGCTTGGCAGGCGTTGTCAACGAAGATAGGTCAAAATCCGGCCTTTAAATAACAGATCAGCACAGGCAGCTTTTTCCGGGATATAATCACTGTTGGAATAGCCCAGGGCCGTCATTTTTTTGCTGAACCGGCCCTGGTTGCCGCGGCCCGGGTCCACCAGCACCACTTCACAATGGGGGTTTGCGTGTTGATCAATAAACCGGGATAAAATCTCGGCATGGCCGCGCTCGTAGAGAAGATCGCTGCCGATGACAAGGTCAAACCGGCCAAGGGCGGTATCCTGGTCTTCCCATCCCGTGCGGAAAAAAGGAATGGTTTCCCCCTTATTCAGAATAACATTTTCCTTAAGAAAGGCTGCTGCTTCGGGGTGGTAATCCGTTGCCGTAATATCGGCCAGGCGCTGATTGAGAACCAGGCTTGCCAGCCCGATGCCGCACCCGACTTCCAGGATTCTTTTTCCTGCAATCTGAAAATCAACCATGTGGCGGGCCAGAATCCTTCCTGAGTCCCAGACCACACCAAAGATGGGCCATGTGGCCGAGGATATGCCGAGTTTTTCGGCAACCCCGCCCTCATCTTGATACTGCATATGATCCCGCAAGGTTCTGAGATGGATATCCACATCACCAAACTCAATGGTCTGGTAACGGATGCGCGGCAAAGAAGGCATAAAGCTCCTTGTTAATCAAAGAATTGACGCAGCAGGCGTCCTTAAAAAATTCCGCAGCGCATGAGATGACTATACACGGTTCTATCCGGCTTGACCAATGAATATTTTAGCTTGAACCGGGTCAAAATTTAGTTTATTTTCAGCCAGACAGGATGAAGAACCCTTATGTGCTTGAAAGCTTTTGGCCGATGCAGAGAAGAACATTTTTAAAACAGGCTGCGGTTGCTCTTTCATTGACGGCATTTCCTTTTGCATTTACCCATGCGGCATCGCCTGTCCCGGAGCAGCCCGGATCTGTGGATTCCCATATCAAAGACAGGCTCATCAAACAACGCCTCTTTGACACGCCTTTTGAGGACGATGTTTTTCTTGAAGAAGCCTTGCTTCCGATTCTTGACTCATCTCTCGCCCGATTGAAAAAAATGCAGGCCGTTGTGGGCTATTCCAATTTCTGTCTCCTGGATTTTGACGAAGCCCTCAAGATCGGTAAGATCAACGCCGACATCGGTGAATTTTCAAAACCCGAGCTGGATTTTCTTGAGATGATTTTTTATTCCCAGGGTGAAACCTATGGGTTCATGGGTGAAAAACCCATTAAAACCATTACCGGCAAGATCAGCAAAAATAAGGTGGAAAAAATCCCCTCTACCGGCAATTTTCTTTACCAGGGAAGACCCATTGAATTGTACCAGGAAATAAAAAAACTGCTTGGCAGCGAAGTGATCCTGACCTCGGGCGTCCGAAGCGTCATGAAACAATTTCTTTTATTTTTGAACAAGGCCAAAGACAGCCGGGGAAATCTTTCCATGGTTTCCAGGTCCCTTGCACCGCCGGGTTATTCTTTCCACGGGGTCGGGGATTTTGATGTGGGGCAGGAAGGATTTGGCACTCAGAATTTTACCGAAGCCTTTACAAAGACCGATGTGTATAAAAAACTGATCGATCTTGGCTATTTAAAATTCCGGTATGAACGGGACAATCTTCTGGGCGTCCGGTTTGAACCCTGGCATATTGAGGTGGTGTAGTGGGTTTTTCCGATTCAATATCGGCCCAATTTTTTTAAACCGGCAAGCCCTTTCTATCTCGGTGCATACACAATGATCAGGGATTTGGCCACACCGCCGATACCCCGAAGGGCATGGGGGATGCTGGAATCAAAATACAGGCTGTCGCCTTTTTCAAGCAGATGGGTTTGTTCCGCAGTTTTAAATTCAACCTTTCCTGCCATGACAAAATGAAATTCTTCACCGATATGGTCATTGTAAAGGAGTTCCTCTTCCTTTCTGGGCTCGATCTCAACGATAAAAGGCTCCATCTGTTTTCCCACCATGGGATAGGCAAGGGATTCCCAGCGGTATCCGACCTTAGATTCATCCTTGTGATGAAAAAGTTTTTTAACGCTGTATCGTTCGTCTTTTCTTACCACAACAACTCTGTCATTTCTTTCCGGGTCCTGGAAAAAATGACTGATTTTAACACCAAGGGCGGTTGAGATCTTGACCAGGGTTGCGATGGGAGGGGCGGCAATATTGTTTTCAATCTGTGACAGCAAGGGTTTTGAAAGACCGGTGAGATGGGCGACCTCCTGGAGGGTCAGGGCCCTTGCCTTACGAAGGTTTCTGATTTTATTCCCCAGATTCAGTGCTGCAACTTCTTCCTTGATTTTATTTTCCTTTTGAGGCGGCATTAGATATTTTATTTCCTTCCTGACGGTTTTTAGTAACTCTCCTCATAATGATTAAAGATATAAAAGAATATCACGATGAAAAATTCAGATCAAGACACTAAAAGGAGTTACGGATTCACTGGAACTGCTGAAGCTGAATTTTTTTGACAATAATCTGAAATAATACAGAAAAGACACGTTCATCCGGTTTGAGCCGGAAAAGAGGGTTCTCATTCAGGGCTTTGTGTTGCTCATCTCGTCAACATGGCCCATACAATGTTGGGAGACTGTCCCATCACCCTTACCATCCTTACCCACAAAAGCGTCATATGTTCCAGATGCAACGCCTGCTCTAATCCGCCTACATCCAGCGGGCTCCAGCCAAGCTCTGCAATAAGTTTTCCAATAATTTTTTTAGCAGCCTCATCCCTGCCGCAATACATCATGACAGGCTTGATATTGTAACCAGGATAGACCGGATTTTCGAGGTTCTCGAACCCGTAGATGGTAAAAGCCTTAACCACCTTAGTATCCGGCAAAAGTCCCTGCACCATCTCACTTCCGGACCGGACGTTGTTCAGACCGTGAACCAGGCCGGGGCCGACCGGGTTGGTGCAGTCAACGAGAATTTTACCTTTCAGTTCCGGGCCAAGATCCCTGAAAACGCCCTCGTTGGCCTGAAACGGCGTGGCCAGAAAAACGACATCGGCCGTCTTAACTGCATCCTCAGGGGCTGCAACCGCAAGCGCTGCATTCCGGGCCAGCGCTTTTTTTACATTGTCCGAATCAGGATTCTTAGCTGCCAACGTCACGCCATGACCGAGACGCTGCAGGTGATCCGCCAAAGGGGCTCCGACCTGCCCATATCCGATGAATGTAATCTTCATAATGATATCCTCCATTGAAATGAACTATTTTTCATTTATTGCAGCGCCATTCTCCAGCGCTGCAATGACAAGAGCCGCCACTTCGTGGCCGCTGTGCTGTTGCTGACCCGTTATCAGATTCCCGTCGTTTACGGCATACGGCTGGAAAGCCGGTTTTGAAGTGAAATCGGCTCCTAGCGTCTTTGCCTCGTCTTCGATGCGAAAGGGCATCAGTTTCCGGCCCACGGCCTTGTCGGCATAATCCTCTTCACTATTGGCAAACCCGGTTATTTTTCGTCCTCTGACAAATGGGGTTCCGTCCGGATTCCGAAGATGCAGCAAAAGGCTTGTACCATGACACAGTGCAGCCGATACCTTTCCGGACCGAAAAAAATCCAGAAAAAGCTTATGCAGCCCTGCTGCATCCTTGAATGTGAACATCGGGGACTGTCCGCCGGTTACGACAATGGCATCGAAATCCTCCACTCGAAGATCTGACACCTTGTGTGTGTTTTCGAGCAGGGCTGTAAATTCAGGCCTCCTTAAGTACTGTAAACTCAGTACATCGTCCTTTGAGTAGCCGCTTTCGTCCCGAGGATCTGAATAGGCGTCCGTTTCCACCTTTCCGCCGTTCGGGCTGGCAATGGCGACCCTGTATCCTTTGCGCACAAAGGCGTCATAGGGATGAATCAACTCTGATGCCCAGAATCCGACCGGCCATCCGGTGGTTGTGGATACTGCAGGATTGGCGACGACCATGAGGATATGTTTACTCATCATTTATTCTCCTTTTTAATTATCGGTTTTCTCTTTTGTTGGCCACGCATAGAACAATGGCACCGCCCCGAAGATCACCCAGGACACCGGGATGGAAAAAGGGGCAGCCAGTGCCGCAAGTGCATACGCCAAAGGACCGACCATGCCGCGGCGGACCGCCAGGTCCAAAACACTTGCAGGCACTGTCTGGTCAAAGAACTGACGATGCCGGGCCAGCCGCCACATGGCGTTGAATACAACACCGGCAGCCAGAAGAAGCACGGCAAAAAGGTCAACGGCAACCGGATTTAGCGGGTGATCTCCCATGAACGCGGTGGGAAACGGAACGGCACAGAGCAGCAGCAGAAGGATGTTATTCAGCCAGAGCAAGGCCCAGTCAGCCCGACGCACCAAGCGGAAAAATCGATGGTGGTTGACCCAGAAAACCGCAATAAAAAGAAAACTCAAAAAAAACCCTGCTATTTTGGGTGTCAGGCCAACCAGGGCACGCCATGCCTCAGTTGAACTCGTTGCATCATGCAGTTCCGGTGACTTGATTTCCAGCACCAGCAATGTGATTACAATGGCAAGAACGCCATCGCTGAAAGCTTCAATGCGGCCGATGCCAAAGGAATGCCTGTCTGGTTCCATTTTTTTTATTCCTCTATTGAGTATTAAGTATTTTCATCTATAATAAGTCCGTTATTTTGGAGGATCAACAATCGATAGTCCTAAAAATATGTCTGATAGTCCAAATATAGATAAAATCAAAGAGGATTCGTTTCATGCCGGTCAAGGCAATGATGTGCTTTCCGAAGTATTGGGGTTCATGGGCCTTCAGGGGCGCGTGTTCTGCCGGGCAACGCTCCGGACGCCCTGGTCAATGACCATACCGGCAGGCCGGCTTGCGCATTTTCATTTCATTGAACGCGGCGTATGCCGCCTGAGGCTGGATGGAGAGACAGAAGACCGGCTGATGAGCACAGGAGAAATCGCTGTCCTCCCCCATGGTTCCGGGCACCTGCTCTGCGACTCGCCGGGCCGTGCTTCGAAACCGATTTCCGACATTGTCGGCACATCCACTGCGGGCAGGGGATGTGCCATTGTCCAGCATGGCGGCTCTGGAGAAGAAACTCGTATGCTGTGCGGTTCCTTCTCCTTCCACCGTGATCGGGAACCCTTGATTTTAAAGCTCTTGCCATCTGTTCTGGTTATGTTTGTACAGGAGAGTGACAAGGCGGATCTGCTCCATACCATCCTTCGCCTGATGATGATGGAGGCAGCCTCGCAGCAGCCCGGTTCAGCCCTTGTTCTCAGCCGTATGGTCGAGACCCTCTTTGTACAAATCCTGCGTTCCTGGCTCTCAGAATCCGGCCGGCATCCGGAGGGGTTGGGCAACTGGCTGACGGCCCTCAGGGATGAACGGATCGGGCGTGCACTGGGTGCCATTCACGCCCGGCCGGACCACCCATGGACGGTATTGAGTCTGGCCACCCTTGCAGGCATGTCTCGATCCGCGTTTGCCGCATTTTTTGCACGCTCGGTTGGTGAAACACCGCTGACCTATGTGAAGCGCTGGCGGATGAACCTGGCTGCCGGTTGTCTTGAAGATGGAAAGACGCTGGAAGAAATTGCGGAAAAAGTTGGATATGACTCCGCATCAAGTTTCGGAAAGGCTTTTAAAACAGTCATGGGTATTGCACCAGGAGACTGGCGCCGCCAGTACGGCGCTCATAAAAAAACCGATATGAATCAAGGGAGGCCTTAAGATGAATATTTTTAAAGGACATATAATCTCTTGCAATACCACGGACACAGTTTTTCAATATCTGGTTGAAAAGGAAGGGATGATCGAATTCACTGGTGATGTTCTTCCGGAAAGATACCAGGGGTATCCTGTTATTGATCTTGGCAAAAAAACCCTTATCCCGGCCTTTACAGATTCCCATCTTCATTTCACCCCTTATTCTCTTTTTTCGTCCACCCTTGATGTGAGAGAGGCTAAAAATTTTTCAGATCTTTCGGATCTTGTGAGGCTCTATATAGAAAAAACCAATGCCAAAATTGTTTTCGGGTTCGGCATCTCTGCCCACAGTGTTGAAGAAAAAAAGATGATCACACGACAAGAACTGGATGAGATCGAAAAAAAACGACCTGTCATGCTGATGAAATACGATGGACATGCAAGCGTTGCCAATACTGCCATGCTCAAAATTTTACCGGCCGGTATAAAGGGTCTTCGAGGCTATCATGCAGACTCGGGGCAGCTTTTTCATGAAGCTTTTTTTAAAGCTGTGGATTATGCCTCCTCCAAAGTCTCGCCCGTTGTATTATTAAAGCATATGATTTCAGCAGTGGATAAAATGGCGGAAAAAGGCATCGGTCTTGTCCATCCTGCAGAAGGAACCGGCTTTCCTCTGGATCTGGATGTGGATCTGGTCCGGTTCATGGCCGGGGGTCTTGCCAACCCGTTTCTGTTCAGGGTGTTTTTTCAGACCATGGATGTCAAAAAAGTTATGAAACGGAAATTGCCCCGGATCGGCGGATGTTTTGCAACCGCCCTGGACGGCTGCTTCGGATCTCTTGATGCTGCACTGAACTCTGCCTATGAAAATGATCCGAAAAATTGCGGCATCCTGTTCTATAAAGATGAATTCCTTTTTGCTTTTGTGCAAAAAGCCCATGACAAAGGCCTCCAGGTCCAACTGCATGCCATTGGCGACAAAGCCTTTGACCAGGCGACCCGGGCCTTTGAAACGGCTTTAAAAAATAATTTCCGTGAAGATCACCGCCACAGCATCATTCATGCCTCCCTCGTCACACAAGCCGGGCTTGATATCTGTGCCCGCTACCATATCGGCATTGCAGCCCAGCCTTCTTTGCTTCACCTGAACCTGGAGCCGCTTTCTTATCATCAGGGCATCCTGGGTCAACGAGCCTTTGAGGTTTCCCCTTTCAGAACCATGATGGACATGGGCATCCATATCTCCGGCGGGTCGGACGCACCGGTGACCCTCCCGGACCCGATATATGGGATCTATTGTGCCTGCAACCATTATAACGAGGCACAGTCTGTCTCGATCATGGAAGGCATAAAGATGTTCACCATAGAAACGGCTTGGGCCGGGTTTGACGATAAGGCAAGGGGCTCGCTTGAACCCGGAAAAAAAGCCGATATGGTGGTATTGAATCAAAACCCCCTGGAATTGAAAAAAGAAAACCTCCTGACCTTAAATGCAGAAGCCCTTTATCTGGAAGGAAAGCTTTATCAAAGAGGCCAGGGCCTTGGACATTTTTTATGGAAGGCAATATTCAACAGAAGATAATCGTTTAGAAATCCTTTTTTATCCCAATTTTCCTGCAATTCTGCTGTAAACATTTTCAGGCTGCCATAAAAAGGGTTTGCCCCATATCATTCTGGCGGCTCTCAAGGTCTCGGTAAAGCCGTTTTCCATGAGAAATTGAATGCCGACCGTGTTTTCAACCGGCAATACGGCTTTATCCACGGTTGCGTATTTTTTTTTCATCAATTCTATTCCTGCCCTTTTGTCTGAGGCAATAATCATTCCTTCGCCCAGGTCCGGCAGATAGATACCGGTGGTTTGTAAATTTTGTCTGTATAAAAATGCGGTTCCAAGCTTATCTGTAAGAATCGGGCGCCGATCCTCTCCTGATATGGTCTGATCCAGTTCAAATGCTTCTTTTTCATAACAAGAAGAAAAGGCCATGATATTTTTCGGTTCATCTTTTGAAATCAGAGGGGTTTCTTTTTTGAAAAACACATACTCGGTCTGCTTTTTGAAACCGGATCGTTCATAAACCGGATACCCCAAATCCGTGGCAATTAAAGAGATGGATTCGCATTGAAAGCCAGTGATCTTTTCCAATAAATGATCGACTATTTTACGGGCCAGTCCTTTGCCCCTGAATTCTTTGTCCACAATAATATGGGCCAGCCAGGCAGTGCGGCCGAAGACAATCCCTGTCCCTATTCCCATGATCCGGGTGTGGCTGCCGATTTTTATCACATGACAAAAATCCTTCTCAAGATAGAATTGAAGCGCAGGCCTGATATCCGGCCAGCCGTCGGGCTGCAATAACGTCAGGTGTTTTAAATCCTTTTTTACCAGAGGTTCTGTTTTCATGTCATTTGCAGCTGATAAAAAAGGCCGGGAGGTTTTGGCTCCGGCCTTTTTTATTATTTATCAGGTGAATACCTTTTTATTTTTCTTTTTTACCCACATCGGCCATCATTTTGAGCATGGTATATTTATCGGTCACTTCTTCTTCAATCTTGGCCCTAAGCCGCTTGGATTCTTCCGGGAGACTCTTTTCAAGGGCGGCAAACCGTGTCTCGCCACTCAAGAATTCCTGCAAAGTTCCGTCCGGTGCCTTTGAATCCAGGGTAAACGGATTTTTACCTTCCCTGATCAGTTCAGGATTATACCGGTAAAGCGGCCAGTAGCCGGAATCAACGGCCAATTTTCCCTCAAACTGGGATTTTCCCATGCCTTTACGGATGCCCTGGTTGATACAGGGAGCATAGCAGATGACAAGGGAAGGTCCGGGATATTTCTCAGCTTCCAGGATAGCTTTCAGGGTCTGATTTTTGTTGGCGCCCATGGAAATGGAAGCTACATAGACATAGCCGTAACTCATGATCATCCGGCCAAGATCTTTTTTGCCGATCTTCTTACCGGATGCTGCATATTTTGCAATGGCACCGGTCGGGGTTGCCTTTGAAGACTGCCCGCCGGTATTGGAATACACTTCCGTATCCATGACCAGGATATTGATGTCTTCACCGGAAGCAAGCACATGGTCCAGCCCGCCGAATCCGATATCATAGGCCCATCCGTCACCGCCAAAAACCCAGTGGGATTTTTTGACAAATAAATCTTTTTCCTCATAGATTTCTTTTAAAAGGCCGCTGTTCTGATCTTTTAACAGATTTTTCAGGGCAAAGGCATATTTTCTGGATTCTTCTGCATCATCTTTTCCGGCCAGCCAGCCGGTCAATGCTTCTTTAACGGCAGAAGATGTCTTTGTTTCAAGGGCCTTTTGAATTTTTGCCGCCAACGTGTTTCTACGGGTTTTTGTGGCCAGCATCATGCCGTAGCCGTATTCTGCCGCATCTTCAAACAGGGAACTGGCCCAGGACGGACCTTCACCGTCCGCGTTGGTGCAATAAGGGGTTGAAGGTGCAGACCCGCCCCAGATGGAAGAACAGCCCGTTGCATTGGCAATGGTCATGCGCTCTCCAAAAAGCTGGGTGATAAGTTTGACATAGGGGGTTTCACCGCAACCGGCACAGGCACCGGAGAATTCCAAGAGCGGTTGAAACATCTGGCTGCCCTTAACCGTATCCCGTTTGAGAATTTCGGTTTTAAAAGGAATGGTTTTGGAGAATTTATGATTATCAACCTGGCCTTCCACCTGGCTTGCAAGGGATTTCATAACCAGGGCCGGTTTTTTGGCCGGGCAGATATCGGCACAGTTTCCGCAACCCTGGCAATCCAGCGGGTTTACCTGGATACGGAATTTATAGGCTTCCATTTCCTTGCCCTTGCCGTCCACGGTCACAAAATTCTTTGGCGCTCCTTTGAGTTCTTTTTCCGTGGCAACGATGGGAATGATGGCAGCATGGGGACAGACAAAGGCACACTGGTTGCACTGGATGCAGTTTTCAGGAACCCATTCCGGAACATCAATGGCAACACCTCTTTTTTCATACTGGGCCGTTCCCTGTTCAAACACCCCGTCCGGGGCAAACACACTGACCGGAAGGTCATCTCCACCCTGGGTGTTGATTTTTCTCATAACCTGATCCACAAAGGGTGTGGCAGCTTCAACGGTTTTTTCCGTGCCCACTCCGTCTTTCCATGATTTCGGGACTTTGATTTCAACCAGGTTGTCTAATGTTTTATCAACCGCTTCAATGTTCATGGAAACCACTTTTTCGCCTTTTTTGCCGAACATAACCTTGATGTCGTCTTTTAAAAGACCAATGGCTTTATCGACGGGCAGAACATTTGCCAGCTTGAAAAAGCAGGTCTGCATAATCATGTTGATTCTTCCGCCAAGACCGGCTTCTGTGGCAATTTTTACTGCATCAATATTATAGAATTTCAGCTTTTTGTCATAAATGGTTTTTCTGACATCTCCGGGTATGAATTTTTCCATATCTTTTACCGACCATGGAGAATTAAGAAGGAAGGTCCCTCCTTCTTTTATTCCTTTTAACACATCATAAATCTCAACATAATTGGATTTATGGCAGGCAATAAAATCGGAATTATCAATCTGATACGTGGATTTAATGGGCACATCCCCGAATCTTAAATGGGAAACGGTAAGGCCTCCTGATTTTTTAGAATCATAGGCAAAATACCCCTGTGCATATTTATCGGTATTATCCCCGATAATGGCGATGGCGCTCTGGTTTGCACCAACGGTCCCGTCAGCTCCCAGACCCCAGAATTTTGCCGCAATAGTGCCGGCCGGTGCCGGGTGAAAACCGGTTTTTACCTCAAGGGAGGTATGGGTGACATCATCAATGATGCCCACGGTAAAATGATTTTTCGGCTGGAAGGATTTCATATTATCATAGACAGCCTTGATCATATTGGGTGTAAATTCTTTTGAAGAAAGGCCGTAACGGCCGCCAATGATTTTCGGGCTGATGCCGTGTTCCATAAAGGCTGTGCAGACATCGGTATAAAGCGGTTCTCCAAGAGCTCCGGGTTCTTTTGTCCTGTCCAGAACAGTGATGGTTTCAACGGTAGACGGAATGGCCCTGAAAAAGCTTTCCCGGTCAAAGGGTCTGTATAACCGCACTTTCACCAATCCAAGTCTTTCACCATCAGAATTCAGTTTGTTGATGGATTCTTCAATGGCTTCACATCCTGATCCCATGGCAATAATGATCTTGTCGGCTTCCGGATCTCCGACATAATCAAAAAGATTATATTCCCGTCCTGTTAGATTTCCGACTTTTTTCATATATTCTTTTACAATGGCAGGAACTTTTAAATAATAGGAATTAGCAGCCTCCCTGCCCTGGAAATAAATATCCGGGTTCTGGGCCGTTCCTCTTGTGTCCGGGTGTTCCGGGCTTACGGCCCGGCTTTTAAATGCCTTATACGCTTCATAGTTAAACAAAGATGCCATGTCTTTATAGTCGATCATTTCAATTTTCTGGATTTCATGGGAGGTTCTAAACCCGTCATAAAAATGAAGAAATGGCACCCGTGCATCCATTGTTGAAAGATGCGCCACAAGGGCAAGATCCTGGGCTTCCTGGACTGAGTTGGAAGCCAGCATGGCAAAACCGGTCTGACGGGCTGCCATGACATCCTGATGATCACCGAAAATAGAAAGGGCATGGGCGGAAATGGACCGGGCCGTCACATGAAAGACACTGGGAAGAAGTTCTCCTGCAATCTTATACATATTGGGTATTTTCAGTAAAAGCCCCTGGGATGCCGTAAAAGTAGATGTCAGGGCACCGGCAGCCAGAGAACCGTGAACCGCTCCTGCTGCTCCTGCTTCAGACTGCATCTGTTTAATCACAACAACCTGACCGAATATATTTTTTCTGCCTTTGGAAGCCCATGTATCGGCGATTTCACCCAGAGGGCTGGATGGTGTTATGGGATATATGGCGGCTACTTCACTCATGGCATAGGCCACATGAGTTGCAGCCGTATTTCCATCAATGGTCTGCATGTTTTTTTTCATCTTTTTTAACCTCTTTATATGATATTATTTGTTTTCAATTTCCGATTTAACCCTTCAGTCATACAATAAATGTTTTCATAAGTAAATAATTTAAAGAAATCTCGATAGTTAAGATATGTTTTTTAAATATCTTATTTTATTCATTTGTGTTAAACACATTTATTTTATCAAATAAATTTATTAAAAATCGATAAGTTAAAGATTAACTTAATAAGGATATAAATATGGGTTTAATATCTTCAACACATTCCATCAGCCGGTACCATATTGAAGGAAAATTTGAAGGTTCTGCAGCCGAAGAAGTTCGAAACAATCTTATTACCTATTCCATTCCAAAAATTGAGAGTGACTTTGATGAAATTTCAGCCGGGTGGACGCCTTTTGAAAGCCCTTATAACCCTGATTTTGAAAAATTTTCGATTCAATTCGGAACTTATTTCTTGTTCTCCTTAAGGGTTGACAAAAAATCCATCCCTATAAGATTGATTCAAAAATACATGGCTATTGAAATTGAAAAAAAGATGGAAAAAACAGGACGGCAATTTATTTCAAAAAACGAAAAAGCCGAAATAAAAGAGATGGTTATTGATCTTTTGATGCATAAAATACCTGCTGTTCCAAGTGTTTATGAAATACTTTGGAATTATGAAGAACAAAATTTGTATTTATTTACTACACAGAAAGCTGCCAACGAACTTTTTGAAACCCTTTTTTTTAAAAGTTTTAAACTAAAACCTGTCCGGCTCTTTCCTTATACCCTGGTTGAAACAAAATCTTCATTTTCAAACTCGGATAAAGACAGGATACTCTCACTGACTCCCTTAAAATATACGAGGTAAACTCTCATGCTTGATATTGCAGCGGCTTATAACAAATATAAATTTCTGGGGAATGATTTTTTAACCTGGATCTGGTTTTCCATTGAAACCGGGAAAGATTTTTCAGCCTTACTGAACTCAAAAGATGCCATCACACTTGAAATCGGTAATTCAATTGTTCTTGAAAATAAATTAGGGGATAAATCCAAGGAAAAAATAACTATTAAAGGAGATGAGGCAGGGCTTGAAGAGGGAACCACGGCTTTAAAAAAAGGAGCCTGGGTAACCCAGATCAATCTTTTGTGCAAGATTAATGAGGATGAATATAAATTTACCATCAAAGGGGAAAGTTACAATATTACCGGTTTAAAAACCCCTAAGACGGATCTTTCAAAAACCGGGGATGAAATTGAAGGGCTGGTGCTTGAAAAAGCATTTTTCTGTTTCAGGATTTATGAAATTATTGACACTCTCTTTTTTAAATATCTTGAACAACGGGTTTCCGAAGACTGGAATTATAAAGGATTACAGGACATTAAGAACTGGATCGGATCATTTTAATAAAATGTTCAAAACAGGCCTTTTTTAAACACATAAAAAAACAAGATACAAAACCCTGGGCTTGTATAAAAAAAACAAACAATTTTTTAACTGTTTTTTAAGGCTTTAATTAAATAAATTCAGATTTTTATAAAGTTATAAACATTTAAACACCCCTTATTAGTATTATTGTTTGTTCTTAAATTATATTTATTAATATTTCTCAAATATTTAATAATTGATAAATCAGGTGTTTTAATATAGATATTTACAGATGCAAAAAGCATAAATTTTTGTAAAAAAGGGTGATAGATGAAAGTTACATTTAATAAAAAAGAAATTGTTGAGGTGCTTTCAAAAATTCAGGGAATAACCGGTAGAAAAACAAGTTTAACCATTACCTCAGATATTCTGATAAAAGCCGTGGGTTCCAGGATTACCATCACTGCCAGTGATATGGAAACGGCATTTCATGGAACATATAGGGCAGAAGTTGAAAGAGAAGGGATTTTATCCATCAATTCAAAAAAATTTTATGAGATTTTAAAAGAATATCCGGACAATGAAATTATTGTCAATGAAGTGGAAAACAGGTGGGTTGAAATTGGAAAAGGAGACAGCGTCTATCATATCGTATCTTCCGACCATGAAAATTTTCCTGAAACCCCTGTTATAGAAGATATTGAATTAATTGAAGTAAAATCAAAAGACCTTAAAAAAATGGTTGAGATGTCATCCATTATCACATATTCCGGAGATGAAAAAAGAATTTATGTTTTAGGCTCATTAATTGAGAAAATTATAAAAGAAGACAGGCAAAGATTAAGAATCGTATCAACGGATTCAAAACGGCTTCATTGTTATGATGCTGAATTCAATGGAAATCTGAACCTTCCTGCTGAAAGTGTTATTATCCCGAAAAAAGGATTATCCGAACTCGGTAAATTTATTGACGGAAACAAGGAAAATATAAGTTTAGGAATTAAAGACAATCATTTTATTTTTCAGGACGAAAACGAAACCGTCATGATTAAGCTTTTAGAGGGAGAATACCCGGATTATAAACCGGTTATCAATTATCAGGAGATGACGCCGGTTGAAGTGGATAAATATATGTTTTCAACCCTTATGAAAAGGGTCTCGATTTTAACCTCCGATGACTATAAAAGTGTGATTTTAAATTTTAAGAAAAATGAGCTGATTGTAACCATCACCAATCCTGAAATTGGAGAATCAAAAGAAAGAATCATGATCCCGTTCTCTGAGGATGAAATAAAAAGTGCCTTTAACCCGAGGTATTTTATTGATGCCTTGAGTTTATTTGACGACAGTATAGTGGTTTTAAATCTAAAAGAAAGCAAGAGTCCGTGTATTATCAAAAGTTTAGATAGTGACAGGCTTATTTGTGTAATCATGGCGATGCATATATCATGAATGAAAATAATGAAACAAAAGAATACGATGCCGGTAGTATCAAAGTATTAGAAGGGCTTGAAGCTGTTCGTAAAAGACCTTCCATGTATATCGGGAATGTGGATATTGAAGGCCTTCACCATCTTGTTTATGAAGTGGTGGATAACAGTATTGATGAGGCCATGGCCGGACAGTGCAATACGATTATTGTGACCATTCATCCGGATAACCGCGTGAGTGTTCTGGATAATGGCCGCGGAATTCCCGTTGAAATACATGAAACAGAAAGAATACCTGCCTGTGAAGTGGTCATGACAAAACTGCATGCCGGCGGAAAATTTGACAAAGATTCCTATAAAGTGTCCGGCGGGTTGCACGGTGTTGGAATTTCAGTTGTCAACGCCCTTTCCATTCAACTGGATATGGAAGTTTATAAAAACGGCAAAATTTATCATCAGTCCTATTCAAAAGGCAATAAAAAAACCGAGCTTACCGTGATTGGGGACACTGATAAAAGAGGAACAAAAATTACATTTTCTCCTGATTTTGAAATCATGAATCAGAATGAATTTGATTATGAAGTGCTTTCCCGGAGAATGCGGGAACTGGCATTCTTAAACAGAAAAGTCAGGATTATTATTGAAGATGAGCGGTCGGCTGAAAAGGATGATTTTTATTATGAAGGCGGGCTTGTTACCTTTGTGGAATATCTGAACCGGTCCTGCATGGCTCTTCATGATCCCATTCACATCGAAGGGGATAAAAAAGATGTGCAGATAGAAGTGGCGATTCAGTATAATGACACTTATAAAGAAAAATTGTATTCTTTTGCCAACAATATCAGAACCATTGAGGGCGGTGCCCATGTATCGGGATTTAAAGCCGCCATGACCCGGACAATAAATGCTTATCTGACCACATCCAGCAATATTCCCAAAAATATGCAGAGCCTGAAAATCAGCGGGGAGGACATGAGAGAAGGCCTTTCGGTAATTATTTCCGTAAAACTCATGGAGCCTCAATTCGAAGGGCAGACTAAAACCAAGCTGGGAAATAATGAAATAAAAGGGATTGTTGAATCTTTATTAAATGAGAAATTAAGCCAATATCTTGAAGAAAATCCGAATGTGGCCAAAAAAATCATTGCCAAGGCAGTAGATGCAGCAAGGGCAAGGGATGCGGCAAAAAGAGCACGGGAATTGGCAAGAAAAAAAGGAACCCTGATCGATGCCTCTTTACCCGGGAAACTGGCAGAATGTCAGTATGCCGACCCGGCTGAAAGAGAGCTGTTCCTGGTGGAGGGAGATTCCGCCGGCGGTAGCGCCAAACAAGGAAGAGACAGGCGGTTCCAGGCGATTTTACCCTTGAAGGGAAAAATCCTGAATGTTGAAAAAGCCAGATTTGATAAGATTATCAGAAGCGATGAAATAAAAAATATTTTTACCGTTCTCGGCACAGGCGCCGGGGATGAAGAATATGATATTGAAAAAATAAGGTATCATAAAGTCGTGATCATGACCGATGCCGATGTGGACGGGTCCCACATCAGGACGCTTCTTCTGACCTTTTTTTACAGACAGATGCCGGATCTGATTTCAAAAGGATATCTCTATATTGCCCAGCCGCCGCTTTTCAGGGTAGGCTCAAGAAAAGGCGGGGTTTACCTTAAAAACGAAGAAGAATATTCCGACTATCTGATTAAAAGAATAGCCGCACAAAAAGATATATTTCTTAACGGAAATAAGGAGCCCCTAAAAGAAGAAGAATTTCATACCTTCCTTATCCATTTGTCCGATTATTATCACGCCATCTCCCTTTTAAGGAAAAGAGATCTGGATACAAACCTGTTGCTGACCCTGATAAAAAAAGGTGTGAAAGATAAATTTTTCCTGGGTGAAAAAACTAATTTCATATCCCTGTCCGAATCTCTTAAGACGCTGGAGTATGTTCCGGGTGAAATCGAATTTGACCCGGAAAGAAATATTTATGAAATGGATATATATGAAAAACAGGGAAAACAGATTCTTTTAAGGGTTGGACGGGAAATCCTGGCCACCAATGATTATAAAAAGATGCTCAGGGGCTATGATAAAATCAGTGAATTTAATAAACCCCCGTTTACCATATCTTCAAAAGCATCCGAATCAGAAGAAAAAAGAGAATATTCTTTTGACAGCACCGACACCCTGTTTGACTTCATCCTGCTGGAAGCCAAAAAAGGTATTACGGTTCAGCGCTATAAAGGCTTGGGCGAGATGAATGCGGACCAGCTCTGGGAAACCACCATGAATCCTGAAAAAAGAATCATGCTCCAGGTCAGTATTGAAGATGCTGAAAAAGCAGATGATATTTTCACCCTGCTCATGGGCGAAGAAGTCGAACCCCGGCGAAATTTTATCCAAAAACATGCGCTTGAGGTGTCTTCTCTGGATTATTGATAAAAAAAGACGTTCAAGCGCTTCATGGTCGAAAATAAGTCCGCTCAGACAGATAGGCTTTCCATGGCTTTTTTCATCTGGCGGATGGCCTGTTTCAGCCGGTCTTCTTTTTCAACCAGGGCAAGACGCAGATACCCTTCCCCTTCTTCACTGAACCCGACACCCGGAGAAACAGCCACATTGGCCCGGTTCATCATTTCAACGGCAAACTGCATGGACCCGATTTTATTATAGGGTTCCGGTATTTTGGCCCAGACAAACATCCCGG
The DNA here is from genome assembly GCA_964635025.1 of uncultured Desulfobacula sp. Lineage (GTDB taxonomy): Bacteria > Desulfobacterota > Desulfobacteria > Desulfobacterales > Desulfobacteraceae > Desulfobacula. The sequence goes on from CAZWMY010000028.1 coordinate 23,367, forward strand.
CTTTGGGCTTTTCAACATCCCATCCGTTTCTGTTCAGCCCGTTGCAGAGGACATCCCTTCTTACCTCATACACCCTGGCCTGTTCCGGCAGAGTTTCGTCGCAGTCTCTTAAAGCAATGATGCCGGCCACCTGAATGGCGGAAAAAATACCATAATCAAAATATCCCTTGATCTTTCCAAGAGCCTGGATCATCTGGGAGTTTCCCACACAATACCCGATTCTCCACCCGGCCATGTTATAGGATTTTGAAAAAGATCCGAATTCAACACCCACATCCTTTGCCCCGTCTGCTTCCAGAAAGCTGGGAGCTTTATACCCGTCAAAGGTGATCTTGGAATAGGCAAAATCGCTGATGACCATAAATTTAAACCGTTTGGCCAGTTTTACAATCTCTTCAAAAAAAGCTTTGTCCGTCACCACCCCTGTGGGGTTGTGGGGGTAATTGAGCATCAGCACCTTGGGTCTTGGGTAGCAGGATTCACAGACAGTGATGATCCGGTTTAAAAACCCTTCTTCCGGTGCTATGGGTATTTTCATGACATTGGCACCGGCAATGACGGCAGCATAGATATGAATGGGAAACGCCGGGGCAGGAACCAGGACGGAATCGCCCGGGCCCATGAGGGCGAGGCAGAGATGAGAGATGCCTTCCTTGGACCCGATGGTGAAATAGGTCTCGGATTCGGGTTGAAGATCAATGTCATAATGCCGTTTATAATATTTGGCAATTTCAATCCGTAAATGGGGCATCCCCGAGCTTTCCGGGTAACGGTGTGTTTTGGGGTCCTTCGCCACTTCCACTAGCTTATCGATAACCGCCTCCGGCGTGGGGTCCATGGGATTTCCCATGCCAAGGTCAATAACATCAAGACCATTGCGCCGCTTTTCAGTTTTAATCTTGTTGATCATCCCTAAAAGATAGGGGGGAAGCTGGTCCATACGACTTGCAAAGCGAATAATACCCTTGTCTTCCAAAACAAAAACTCCTTATCAAATTAATGGAAAAAAATTTTGAAATGAAAACCATAGCAGATTTTTTAAGGTTAAGAAAAGAAAAAATATCAGGCTTTTTTAAAATTTCTTTTTGCCTTCCTATCCTCCAAGATGATATTCAGTTAAAAGTTGAATAATTTAAAAGCCAAAGGAAATGCCAAAAATAATGAAACCCCAGGAAATTGAAGACTTAAGTTTTAAAATAATTGAAAAAGAAGCGGGAAATCACCCTTTCAGCCGGGATGAGTGGCCCATTGTCAGAAGGATGATCCATACATCGGCGGATTTTGACTATATCAATACCATCAGATTCCATCCCAAGGCGATTGAGGCCGGCATTAAAGCTATAAGAAAAGGTTGCCGGATTTTTACCGACACCCATATGGCAAGGGTGGGCATCCGTAAAAAAGAAATAGAGACCTTTGGCGGAGAGGTGACCTGTCTGATTGCAGACGAGGATGTGGCCAAAAATGCAAAAACTTCCGGCACCACAAGGGCGCTGGCTGCCGTGGACATGGCCTGTGACCGGATGGCGGGCGGCATTTATGTGATCGGCAATGCGCCAACAGCCTTGTTGCGGCTAATAGAGCTGGTAAAGGAAAAAAAGGCCTCTCCCGCGTTGATCATAGGCCTGCCGGTAGGGTTTGTGAATGCAGCTGAATCCAAGGACGCACTCATGACCCTGGATTTTCCCTATATCACCAACAAGGGAAGAAAAGGCGGGTCCAATATTGCGGCCAGTGTTGTGAACGCTCTTGCCATCATGGCAAATGAACAACCCTAGCGAAATCATGGGAGGTTGAAATCAAAGGCTTTGTCATCGCAGCCACAGGCAGCGGAACCGGGAAAACCACCATCATGCTGGCCATTTTGTCTTATCTGGCCGGGAAGGGATATAAAATTGCCCCTTTTAAAGTCGGGCCGGATTTTATCGATCCCGGCCACCATACGCAGATTGCAGGAAAAACAAGCGTCAATCTGGATTCCTGGATGCTGACAAAAGATTACAACCAAAGGCTTTTCCATGAGAATATAAAAGATATGGATCTGGCTGTGGTGGAGGGGGTCATGGGGCTTTTTGACGGGTATGACGGTCTGTCTGAGGCAGGGTCCACAGCCCAGATGGCCAAATGGCTGAACCTGCCCGTTGTCCTTGTGGTCAGCGCCAAAGGCAAAGCCAGGAGTGCCGCTGCCGTTGTCAAAGGATTTGAAGAGTTTGACAAGGATCTCTGTCTTGCCGGGGTGATCTTCAGCAAGACCGGCAGCCCCCGGCATTACGAGTATCTGAAAAAGGCGGTGGAACAAAACTGCCGGACAAAATGCCTTGGGCATATGCCCAAGGATGATTCCATTGCCATGCCGGAACGTCATTTGGGTCTTGTAACGGCAGATGAACAGATTTTGGATAGCAACACCCTGATGCGGCTTTCTTCCATGGTCAGGAATTATATCGACATGGAAGCCTTGATCAACAGCCTTGATTCCTTTGATATTCCTCAAAAGCAGGAAGAAACGGTTGATGCAGATAATTTGGATAAAACAGCCCCGGTGATTGCCGTTGCAAGGGACAAGGCCTTTTGTTTTTATTACCCGGACAATCTGAATATCTTAAAAAAATTCGGTGCAAAGCTTATTGAATTTTCTCCCTTAAATCATGACCAATTGCCGGAAAATATTGACGGAATTTATCTGGGCGGCGGATATCCGGAAATGTATGCAAAGGAGTTGTCGCAAAACACAGGGCTGTTAAATCAAATCCGGGAACTCAGCATGAGCGGCATGCCCATTTACGGGGAGTGCGGCGGGTTCATGTTTCTTTGCAAAAGCCTGAGCGGTATGGATGGGGCTCAGGCTTATCCCATGGCCGGGTGTTTTGATTTTGATGTCCGGATGTCTAAGCGCCTTCGGTCCCTGGGGTACAGAGAAATCACACTGACCTCTGACACCATCATCGGTCAAAAAGGCATGAAGCTTAGGGGTCATGAATTTCATTATTCCTCTCTTCAGAACCCTGAAACACAAGCGCCCGGCGTGTATCAGGTGAGCGCCCGGGACGGCCAGGCCCTTTGCCTGAAAGGATACCAGGTGTTTAACACTCTCGGCAGCTATCTTCATGTTCATTTCGGCAGCAATGAGGCCTCGGCAAAAGGGTTTGTGGACGCCTGCCAAGGGTTTAAGGATCAACACCATGTCCTGCGCAGCACTTAAAAAAGGGTTTACCACCGGGGCAGCGGCAGCGGCTGCGGTAAAAGCCGCCCTGATCTCTTTTTTTTCAGACCCTCCCCAATCTGTGGACATTCTTTTTTTAAACGGCGAAACAAAACCCATTAAGATCAAAACAGTGAGTAAAATATCAGACCATGAGATCGAAGCCCTTGTGGTGAAAGATGCCGGAGATGACCCGGATATCACCCATAAGGCGGAAATCGGTGCCAGGGTCACCCTTTCGGAGTCACCGGATCTTATCATCACCATCCGGGGCGGAAAAGGGGTGGGACAAGTGACAAAACCGGGTTTGGAACTACCCATGGGGGAGCCGGCCATCAACCCGGGCCCCAGAACCATGATCCAAAATTCGGTCAAAGAGGTGTTGGCTCAATTCGGTATTGAATCAAAAAAAGTGGAGATTGAAATTTTTGTCCCGGCAGGCGAAACCCTTGCCTTAAAAACCCTGAACCCGCGGCTCGGCATCCTGGGCGGGATTTCCATTCTCGGCACCACCGGCATTGTTATGCCCATGTCCCATGATGCCTATATGGCCACTATTCAATCGGGTATTTCTGTGGCTGTTGCAGGCGGTGCCGATACCCTGGTGTTTACCACGGGCAGGCGAAGTGAACGGTTTGCCATGGAAAAATTTCATGAGTTTAAAAGCGAAACCTTTATCCAGACCGGGGATTTTTTTAAAAATGCCCTGGAAAAAGCAGCGACGCATACAAGCATTAAAACGGTCATTTATACTGTGTTTTTTGGAAAAGCCCTGAAAATGGCCCTGGGTTATGAACATACCCATGCGGCAAAGTCGGAGCTCACCTTGACCCGGCTGGCGAAGTGGGCAAACCGGATCACAGGAAATAAGGATCTTGAAAGAAAGATTTCACATGCAAATACGGCCCGCCATGCGTTCTCCTTTATTCATCCCGAGCATCCTGAGCTTCTGGCCCATGTGGTGAAAAAAGCAATAGCGGCTGCAACCGGTTTTTCAAAGGAAAAGCTTGCCATCCGTATGATTATCCTTGATTTTGAAGGCGGGATAGCATTTGATTCAATGTAAATAAACACCAACTCTCTTATCAGGAGGTTCCCATGACCCAATATGTCGGCGCCATTGACCAGGGCACCACCAGCACCCGGTTTATGATTTTTGATAAACAGGGAAATATTATCGGGACAGCCGGAAAAGAGCATGATCAGATCTGCAAACAGCCGGGATGGGTGGAGCATGATCCGGTCCGGATCTGGGAAAATACAAAAGCCGTCATCAAAGAGGGTCTTTCTGCCGCCGGCATTGAAGGAAAAGCCCTTGCCGCCGTCGGGGTAACCAACCAGCGGGAGACGATTGTCGCTTGGGACAGGTTAACGGGAACACCCTATTTCAACGCCATTGTCTGGCAATGCACCCGCTCGGATAAAATCTGTGAAGAACTGGCCAAAGACGGCGGCCAGGACAGGTTCAGACAAAAGACGGGTCTGCCGGTGGCCACCTATTTTTCCGGGCCTAAAATTAAATGGCTTATGGATAAGATCCCCGGTGTTAAAGCCGGGGTTGAAAGCGGCCATGCCCTTTTTGGCACCATGGACACCTGGCTCATCTGGAACTTGACCGGCGGGCCCGATGGGGGCCACCATGTCACCGATATCACCAATGCAAGCCGCACCCTTTTGATGAACCTTGAGACCCTTGAATGGGATCAGGACATTTTATCTCTTTTCAAAATCCCTTCCCATACCCTTGCTGCCATTGTCCCGTCTTCCGACCCAAGGGCATTCGGATCAACACGGAAAGACGGGCCTTTTAAAATATCTCTTCCGATCAGCGGAGTCCTTGGAGACCAGCAGGCCGCACTTTTTGGCCAGACCTGTTTTGAGGCCGGGGAAGCCAAAAATACCTATGGAACCGGATGCTTTTTTTTGTTTAACACCGGTCAGAAAATTCAGTTTTCAGATCACGGGCTGTTAACCACGCCTGCCTATCAGATCAGCGGTCAAAAACCCTCTTATGCCCTTGAAGGTTCCATTGCCTATGCCGGGGCCCTGGTCCAGTGGGTGAGGGATAATCTCGGGCTTATCCATAAGGCCTCAGACATCGAAGCCCTTGCCAAAACCGTGGCAGATAACGGCGATGTCTATTGCGTGCCGGCGTTTTCAGGTCTTTTTGCGCCTTATTGGCGGTCTGATGCGAGAGGTGTGATTGCAGGTCTGACCCGGTTTGCCAATAAAGGGCATCTGGCAAGGGCGGTTCTTGAAGCCACAGCCTTTCAGACCAAGGATATTGTGGATGCCGTAAAAAAGGAATTCAAGGGAAAACTCGATCTCAAATCCCTGAAAGTGGACGGGGGCATGGTGGAAAACAAACTTTTAATGCAATTCCAAGCCGATATTTTAGATGCGGCGGTCATCCGCCCCAAAATTTCCGAGACCACGGCCCTTGGGGCTGCCTATGCGGCCGGGCTTGCTGTGGGGTTCTGGTCAGGTCTGGATGATTTAAAGAAGAAGTGGGCGGTTCATTCAACTTATTTTTCACAAAAAGATGCAGCTTGGCGGGAAATGGTTTCAGCCGGGTGGAAAAAGGCGGTTCAGCGAACCCTGAACTGGAAATAAGATCATGCCTGAAAAAAAAAGGTTTCACACAAAGGTTCTCATCATCGGCGGCGGAGTCACCGGAACCGGGCTTGCGCGAGACCTGGCCTTAAGGGGGATTTCCTGCCTTGTTCTTGAAATGGAAACCATCAATGCCGGGGCTTCGGGGAGAAATCACGGCCTTCTTCATTCAGGCGCGAGATATGTGTCCTCAGATCCTGTTTCTGCCGGGGAATGCAAAGCAGAAGGAGATATTTTAAAGAAAATCGCTCCCCATTGCATTGATAATACGGGCGGGCTTTATATTGCCGTAAAAGGGGATGACGAGGATTATATCAGTCAATTTCCCGGACTTTGTCAAAAGGCCGGCATCCCCTGTGAGCCTCTTTCCGTAACAGAAGCCCTGAGGCTTGAGCCTGCCGTAACAAAAGAGGCCATTGCCGCCTTCAGGGTGGAAGACGCATCAGTGGAGCCCTTCCATATCAGCCTTGAAAATATGAACCAGGCCATTGAATATGGGGCCCGGTATTTTAATTTTTGCAAGGTCATAAAATTTCACATTGCCGGAAAAGCCATCCAAAAGGTTATGGCAAAAAACCTTTTATCAGGACAGATATTTGAAATAGAGGCACAGATTGTGGTCAATGCCGCCGGTGCCTGGTCCGGAGAAATTGCAAAACTGGCTAAAATTAATGTGGACATGATCTATTCCAAGGGCAGCCTTCTCATCACCCACAACCAGGTGGCAGGCCATGTGCTGAACCGTCTGAGACCCCCTTCCGATGGAGATATCCTGGTTCCCGGCGGTACCGTATCCATTTTCGGAACCACATCCCTCAGAATGGACGGCCTTGATACAATCCGGCCCACGGTGGAAGAGACGGATATCCTGGTAAGAGAAGCTGCGGCCATGGTGCCAACGCTTCAACATATCCGCTATATCAGGGCCTATGCCGGGGTCAGGCCTTTGCTCAGCGGTCAGGAGGGCGGCATGGACGGTCCCGGCAGCGACCGGTCCATATCCAGGGGGTTTTCCCTCATGGACCATGAAGCAGACAAGGTCGAGAACCTGATCACCATCACCGGCGGTAAAATGACGACCTTCCGGCTTATGGCGGAAAAAGCCGCCGATCTTGTTGCAGACAAGCTCCATAATAAAAATAAATGCCTTACCGCCATACTGCCTCTGAAATCAAAGGCTCCCACACGGATGACCGAGGCCGGAATGGCGCTTCGTGCCTGGTCCGGCAAAGGCACAACAGAGGATATCACCCTTTGTGAATGTGAACTGATTTCAAAAAATCAGTTCAAGGAGCTCATCGCCTGGCTGAAGGAAACCCGGAAGACATCGGATTTGAATGCCCTACGCGTTCATTCCAGGCTTGGCAAGGGCGCCTGCCAGGGGACTTTTTGCAGCCAGCGGGTGACCGGATTCATGTATGATGAAGATTATCTTAAAAACGATGAAGGCATCCATAATATCAAGGACCTTCTCCGGGAACGCTTTATTGGGCAGCGCCCGGTGCTGTGGGATGGGCAGCTGGCCCAGGCTGAATTGAACGAGGCCCTGTTCTGCGGATTTTACGGGCTGGATCTGGAAAAACCCCTATAAATGAAGGAAGATGAATGAGGACAAATGGAAGCGGTTCATAACACAGAGCTATTGATCATCGGTTCGGGCCTTTCCGGCATGTCTGCGGCTGTTTTTGCCGCCAACCGGGACATCAGGGCGGTTGTGGCCGGCGGAGCCGGCGGGTTTGAATATTCCAGCGGCCTCATGGATCTCTGGGGTCTTTCCCTGACTCAAAAGGACCGGATTACAAAAAAACCCTGGGATATGCTTGAAAGACTTTCAGACGAGGAACCGGATCATCCGCTGGCCCGAATCAAAAAAGAAACCATTCAAGCAGCGTTTTACGAGCTTACAACCGCCCTTAAAAAACAGGGCCTCACCTATTCCGGGCATGAAGAAAAAAACACCCTGGTCATGACGCCTTTTGGAACCTTAAGACCCACATTTCGGCTGCCCCCGGCCATGAGATCCAACAGCAAAGCCTTCCAAAAAAAAGAGCCTTGTCTCATCCTGGATTTTAAAGGTCTGAGGGAATTTTCAGCCATATTTGTCAAAGAAATGATGAAAAACACCTGGAAAGGGTTGAGGGCCATGACCCTTGAATTTCCGGACACCCATCTGCAAAAAGAAGTCTTTACCCCGTTTCTGGCAAGAAGTCTTGAAACCGAACAGGTTCAGGATAAATTTTTGACCCTGATCCGGTCTGCGGTAAAAGATGAAACCTGGCTTGGGCTTCCGGCCATCCTGGGCATTTATTCCTCGGAAAAGATCCTTAAAAGGCTTGAAGCCGAATCTGGTTTAAGGATTTTTGAAATCCCCACCTCCCCTGTTTCCGTTCCCGGCATCCGGCTCTGGGAAGCCCTCATGAAATCCCTTGAAAACACCAGTGTCACCTTGCTTCAAAACCAGCGGGTGACAAAGATTACACCCCTGCCCAAAGAAGGATTTCAGTGCCGGATCGAATCCGACATCAACCCTGTCACTCTCCACGCCAAAGCCATTCTTCTGGCTACAGGAAGGTTTTTGGGCGGCGGTCTTTCTGCAGATCAGAAAAGTATCCATGAACCTCTGCTGGGGTTGCCTTTATATCAGCCAAAAACCCGGAATCAATGGCACAGCCAAAATTATTTTGATCTGTCCGGTCATGAGGTTAACAGGGCCGGGATCAGGACCGATGATCTTTTGCGGCCCGTCACCCAGGACAACCGCCCGGTTTTTGAAACCCTGTTTGCTTCGGGCACGGTCCTGGCCCATCAGGACTGGGTCAGGGCCCGGTGCGGGTCTGCTTTGTCCATTGCCACAGGGTTTAAAGCCATAGATGCATATCTTAAAATCCGTCAGGGGGTATGTAAAATGGGCGATCCCCACAAAAGGAAAATTGATATGAAAAAACATGCCTCAGATCCAAAGACAATTTTAAACAATCTTGGAAAACTCTTCGGGTTTTTAAAAGATTTGGATGCCAAAGCCGGGGCTGATATCAGCTTTGGCTTTCCTCTTGAAATCATACAAAAGGCTATGATGTTTGATATGAGTATCTTATACAAGGTCTCCAATGTCATCAATGACCGGCTCATCCTTGAAATTGTAAAAATCCTTGACCCAAAAGGCCTGAGACCGGAGCTTTATGAAGGAAAACTCTTGAGATTGTTTCTTGACAAGCCGGATAAACAATATGTCAATGAAGTTACAGCCTTTTTAACCAAAGAAGTGTCATTTCGGAATGTTCCGGGTGAAGGCTGTGATATCATGGGCTATGTGTATCTGCCGGATAGTTTTGGAGGCGCCTACCTTTTTGGCGGGGATTTTTTCGGGAAAGAATCTGCGGTCTCGGATTGTGAGGTCGCAGGTGTTGAAATCATGTGTAATTTTCTGAGCACCGTCCTGATGAAAACACAATTTCAACAGCAGGCTGAGATAGATCACCTTACCGGGCTTTTCAACAGCTTTAAAATCAAACAGAAAGCAGACCATGTGGTCCGGCGGTTTGAACGAAAACCATTGTCCTGTGCCTGTATTGCCATGGGTGACATTGATTATTTCAAAAAGATAAACGATACCTACGGTCATATCCAGGGAGATCTTGTGCTGAAAAAAATCGGGGAAGTGTTATTCGCATCCATGCGGGAGGTTTTTGATATGGCAGGACGCTTTGGCGGGGAAGAATTTTTGCTGATTTTTGATGAAACCGATGAAGCAAATGCGGTTCAGATCGTTGAAAGGCTTAGAAAAACAATAGAGGCAACACAGTTTAAGCAGACCGATAAAACAGGAAAAATAATAGAACATCGGTTTTTCCACATTACCATGTCCTTTGGCATTGCAAGGCTGACAAAAGATTCCGGCATAAAAACCGCAGCAGACTGGATCGCCCGGGCAGACGCCGCCCTTTATGAATCCAAGGCCCGGGGAAGAAACCGGACAACCTTGTATCAGGAGAAGTGAATTATGACGCTTACCCTCACCCCCATCGGCATCATCCACACCCCCTTTGAAAATCTTGAAGGCATGCCCATACAGCCTTCCGGCGCGGTGAACGTGACCGGCACCATTGTCATCAACAAAGAATATGAGGAAGGGCTGAAGGATATTGAAGGGTTTTCCCATCTGATTCTCTTGTATCAGTTTCACAGGTCCAACGGATATGAGCTTCTTGTAAAACCCTTTCTGGATGATGAAAAACGAGGCCTTTTTGCCACAAGGGCGCCAAGGCGACCCAATCCCATCGGATTGTCCATAGTCCGGCTGGTTGAAAGAAAGGAAAATATTTTAACCATTCAAGGCATTGATGTGCTCAGCGGAACGCCTTTACTCGATATCAAACCCTATGTTCCGGCCTTTGATGCAAAAGAGGTAACGGCTGTGGGCTGGCTTGAAAAAAAACAGGAAAAGGCAAAAGAAATGAAATCGGATGACCGGTTTATGTAAAAACCTCAAACCGATTTTTCCCGGTGGATTTGGCCTTGTAAAGGGCGGTGTCTGCATTTCTGATTATGGTTTCATGATCAGAAACAGCTTTGGTTTCAGTAGCAATGCCGAGACTGATGGTTACCACACCGGCAACCGATGAGCGTTCATGCGGAACTTTGAGGTTTCGGACCTGTTCAATGATTTGTCCGGCAACATGAATCGCCCCTTTTTCATCGGTTTCCGGCAGAACAATAATAAATTCTTCGCCACCGTAACGGGCGCAGAAATCCACAGGGCGCTTAAGGGCTTCCTTGATGGCACCGGCCACTCGAACCAGCACATCATCGCCTTTGTCATGACCATAGAAATCATTATAATTCTTAAAATGGTCAATATCCGCCATGATCACGGAAATAGGGCTTCCCATGCGCCGGGTTCGTTTGAGCTCCATGATCATTCTCTCATTGAAATATCTTCTGTTGGGAATATTGGTCAGGGCATCAAATGCAGCCTGGTGTGCAATGGTCTCATAGGCTTTGATCAGTTTTGTACCGAAGAGCAAGATCATGATTAATCCAAGCCCGCCGATGATCATATGTCCAAACAGGGAGGGAAACAAATCAGGTTTTGGCGGATTAAAAATTTTTATGCTGATGCCGCCGACGATGTCATTGAGCTGGTATCCTTTTTCCGTGTGACAGGTAAGGCAGGAGGCTTCGGAAGTCAGCCCTTTCATGTATATGAAATAATTGTTTTGGCCGTCAAAGAGAAATTCGCTTTTTTCCAGGACGGCTTTTTTTGAAAACATTTCCAGGGCCTTTTTTTCCCATTCATCAGGCGTGTTCTGAGGGTTCAGAGGGTTGAGCCCGGAGACATGGAATTTTGCACCCATTTCCTTGCCCGTCATTTCGGAAATTTCACGGGTCATCAGGGCAGGATTAATTTTGGTAAGGGAAAAGCCTTCGCATTGAAGATCCCGTTCTGGGTCTTTCAGATAAGGATTGGGTTTTGTCTGATCTGTTATTTTGACATAAACTCCGTTGTGAGAAGAATTCCAGCTCCGGGCAATAACCATCTGGTCAAAAAGGGTTTTTGCAATCTGGAGAACCAGTTTTTTTTGATTTGACTGCAGTGAATGATAACTCCAAAAAAAAGACAGGCATAAAACCGATAGCCAGAAGAAAACCAGACTGGAGAGTATTTTTTTCATCCCCGACCTTTTGAATTGATGTGTTATCTGTCCTGTTTAACAAACCCGGGAAGGATTGTCAAAATAAGTCTTTACCTCATTTCAAGATTTCTATAAGCTTGTCAGGTCCTTATGAGTGATCTTGATCAGACAAAAGAATAAAGGGTGAAAAAGGTTCCCGGAGAAAAACCGGTAAAAAGAAAGTCGCAATATGTTCCAAAATGATGATATGACGGTTAAGGCGGCAGCCCTGACGATATTTTTGTGTATTGTGTTCGGGGCCAACACCGTGGCCATCAAACTCTGCCTCACAGGTCTTGGTGCTTTCACAGCCGCAGGCATCCGCTTTGCCATTGCAGCGGTTGTCATTTATCTCTGGGCAAGGCTAAGAAAGGCACCCCTGGCGCTTAACAAGGAACAATTCAGCCAGATGCTCATTCTTTCGGCCATTTTTGTGGTCCAGCTTTCCTGCTTTTATCTTGGCATCGGCAGAACTACGGCCTCCCACGGGGCCTTGCTGTCCAATGTACTGCCTTTTATTGTATTGGTTCTGGCCCATTTTTTTATTCCCGGGGATACCATTTCCTTAAAAAAAGGGATCGGTATTACCCTTGGGTTTGCCGGCGTCTTTGTCCTGTTTTTTGACAGACAGGATTTGACCGGGGATGTGAAGACCGGAGATCTGATTGTACTCATGGCGGTAATTCTCTGGAGCTCCAGCGCGGTGTATGTCAAACGGATCATTTCCGGGTATAATGTGGCCCAGATTACCCTTTACCCCATTGTTTTCGGAACCCCTTTCTTTTTTATCGGTGCTTTTTTATGGGACCCCCGGATGATAGGGGATCTGAATGCCACAGTGATCACAGCCCTGCTCTATCAGGCCCTGATATCGGCATCTTTCGGGTTTATTGCCTGGAACGGCCTCTTGCAAAGATTCGGAGCGACAGCTTTGCATTCCTTTGTTTTTATCATGCCCCTTTCCGGGGTTCTTGCCGGTGTCCTTATGCTGGGAGAACCCGTCACTCCGCATTTGGTTGCATCCATTTCCTTTATTGTGGCAGGGGTTATCATCGTAAACCTAAGAAGAAGGAAACAGGCAGAGCATTGATTTCACAGCTTCATCCAGTGGAGTCGCAGGATCAGGGTGAATGACGAGGCATCCGGTTTTCTTTTTTTCCTGGAAAAGTAAAAGCCCTTCCATGATATCATGAACCAGGACCGGTGGAGATGAATCAGGGCCGGCCTGAAGGATCATGCAGGACGAGGCGCTTCCCGGCACCATGCGGGTTTCTTTGCCGCCATCATCTTCAAAGGAATGGATGAAGACGGATTTCAGCTCTTTTTCGACAATATAGGGGATTATAAGACCCTTTGAAAGGAGCAGCTTTCCCGTTCCGGGCCCGAATCCCCAGTTTTCCATGGGTCGCTCCTGGCTGTATTTATTCCAGCCGAGCACCATCTGTTTTGCAAATTCATTTTTTATTCCCTGTCTGAAAAGATAGACCAGGGGATCTTCATTGTTTTTTCCAAACAAATGCTGGTGGCAACGGGTCACAAAGGCTACGGCTTTTTTGCGCCAGGCAGCAGTATCCAAACAGGGTGATTTCATTTTTTCTCCGGGATAAAGAAGGAGAGGTCTTTTTCGTTAAATGAAAAGGCCGTCTCCTTGATTTTCTTTGAATATCTTCCGGTTTGACAGAGAAAATCCATTTTGCTTAGATACTCTTTTTCGTTCATCAAACCGGCATAATATAAAAGCTTCGGGACTAAAAGTGCATTGATAAAGGGCAGATCATGGTCCCGGCACCATAAGGCTGCACGGCCGTCATCAGTAAGAATAAATCCTTTCCGGTTTTCAATATAAAGAGCAATGGTGTCTCTTTCTCCCTGATCCATTTCATTCTTTTGAGGACGGCCTTCAATAAATTTTGTTTCAGCAAAGGGAGCAACATCAAACCTCCTGTTTTCAAAAGAGTTTGAAAAAATGGCGGCGCCGGGATATCCGGACCGGGTGATTTCACTGAACACAGAGGCGGTGAATATAATCCTGAAAGCCTTTGAAAAAGCCGTAAAAAGATCTGCCTTTTCAAGGAGAATGGCAGATGAGGCATCTGTAAAAACCGGCAGAATCAATTTTAATGGATCTCCATATAAAGCAAGTTGGCATCAGTTCTGATGATACATAAAGGATCAAAGGAAGGATAGCAAGGTATTCATTAAATATTCCATTAATTCGGATGATTAAGATATTTTTAAAAAATTGTTAAAAAAAAGTTTGACAGATGTGTTTTTTTCATGCATATTACGCCGGTCTTCACGAGGACAGATTGTAACAAGCTTCTCGGGAAGTTTTTTTTTGATCTTTGAAAATTGGTCAGTGAAGAAATTAAGAGCGGGTCTTAAGAAGACC
>CAZWMY010000029.1:0-37021 GCA_964635025.1 uncultured Desulfobacula sp.
GCCTATGGTGCGGCCATGGGCGCAAAAATCGGATGTCCGGATAAACCGGTCTTTGCTTTCCAGGGGGACGGGGCTTACGGCATCAGCGGGATCGCCGAAGTCATGACGGCTGTCCGAGAAAATATCCCGGTTATTGCGGTGGTGGCCAATAATTTTGAATGGGGAGCGGAAAAGAAAAACCAGATCGATTATTACAACAACCGGTTTGTGGGGGCCAATCTGAGAGAGAACCCGGATTATGCAAAACTTGCCGAGGACATGGGTGCAAAAGGCTATAGAGTGGAGGATTACAGGCAAGTCGGGGATGTGGTAAAAGATGCAGTGGCATCGGGCAGGCCCTGTGTCATTAATGCGATTATCCAGGGCGGGGAAGAAGTTCTGGCCGAACCTTTCCGGCGGGATGCCTTAAAAATGCCGGTCCGGTATCTTGAAAAATACCGGCATCTGAATGCATAAAAATTCAGGACCTGTTGAAAAAATTTACGGCCTGTTTTTCCGACCAATAAAGGTTTTGGCTGTTAAAAGAAACAAATCCCACATGGCCTCCGGATTTTGGCATGAGAAGGGTGAGATTCTTGTTGGCAGCCGCCTCTTTTACGGGAAAGCAGGCCTCCGGCAAAAACGGATCATTGATGGCGTTGACCATGAGCGTGGGGATTTTGATATCTGGAAGATAAGGTTTACTGGAGCATTTCTCCCAGTAATCCTCAGCATTTTTAAACCCGTGAATCGGGGCAGTGTACCGGTCATCAAAGGCTTTGAAGTCCTTTATGGTGTCATAGTCTGTATCATCGATGAGGCCGGGAAAAAGTTTTATTTTGGCTTTTATTTTTTCATGCAGCATGATGAGAAACCGTTTCATATAGAGCTTGTTCACCGGTTTTGCCAGGACTTTTGCGCTTTCCTTTAAATCACAGGGCACGGAAAACACCACGGCTTTTTTGACAATGGGGTCCGGCGTTTCTTTTCCCAGATGGAGAAGGGTGAGGTTTCCGCCAAGGCTGAACCCGATTAAAGCAATTTCCTTATACGGGTATTTTTGTTTTGCATGATCAATAATCCGTGCAAGGTCATCGGTAACTCCATTGTGGTATGATCTGAGCAATCGGTTGGGCTCTTCGCTGCAGGACCGGTAATTCCAAGCCAGGGCGTCCCAGCCGCCGTCATTGACAGCCTTGACCATGCCTTTTACATAGGCCCTGTGCGTGCAGCCCTCAAGACCGTGGGAGATGATTGCAAGCCGGTCATGCGCTTTTACCGACCAGTCAAGATCCAGAAAATCATTGTCAAGGGTGGTAATTCTTTCTCTTTCATACCGGACAGACTCGACTTTTCTGAAAAGCACGGGAAAAATGGTCTGGACGTGTCCGTTTCCAAAAAAAAGCGGCGGGGCATACAGGTTATCCGGCATTCAAACACTCCTTATTTCTTTGTGTATAATTCATAAGAGATCTGATATATTATTTCCTCTTTGATGTAAAATTTAAATTAATAAAAGGATATGCCGGAAATATGAAAGTTGGAATTATCGGTCTGCCCCAAACAGGCAAAAAAATGTTGTTTCAGATTTTAACGGGAAATGAAGTGGATGCTCTCAAGGCATCCAAAGCAACGCCGGGTGCGGCTGATATCATTGATTCGCGGTTTGATAAACTGGTTGAATTCTATGAACCCAAAAAAAATGTCAGGGCCAGGATCGATCTTGTTCTCTTGCCCCGGATGGAAGCGGAAACCATCTCAAAAGGGGAGATTTTCAAGGATATTGCCGATATGGATGCAGTCTGTCATGTTGTCCGGGCCTTTGAAGACGATGCTGTTTACCATGCCGGGGGTTCAGTGGATGCGTTGCGGGATTTTGATATGGTCAATTCGGAATTGATCCTGCATGACCAGATATTTGCCGAGAAACGGATTGAGCGGCTTGCCGCCATGGTGAAAAAAATAAAGGATGAAGATCAGCAAAAAGAATTGGCGCTGATGACCCGGTTAAAAGATTTTCTTGAATCTGAAAAGCCTTTGCGCATGATCGATCTGAGCGAAGATGAAGAGAAGATGATCCGGAGCTATCCGTTTATTACCCGCAAAAGGATGGTGATCGCCGTGAATGTGTCGGAAAAGGATCTTGAGAATGAGAGCATTCTGTCTGCCTTTAAAAAGCGGTGTGAAAGCCTGATGATGGAAGTCATGCTGGTATCGGCCAAAGTTGAGGCTGAAATTGCCCTTCTGGACACAAAAGAGGAAAAAGAAGAATTTTTAAAAGATCTCGGTATAAAAGTAACTGCCCTTGAAAGCCTGACCAGGCTCTGTCTGAAATCTTTGAACCTGATATCCTTTTTTACCGTGGGAAAAGATGAAGTCCGTCAATGGCTGATCAGAAAAGGGTCTAAAGCACCCAGAGCAGCCGGGGTGATCCATTCCGATCTTGAAAGAGGGTTTATCCGGGCCGAAGTCTTTAAATATAGTGATCTCATGGAAAAAGGAAGCGAAGCAGAACTTAAGAAAGTCGGCAAAATCTATGTTGAAGGCAAAGACTATGTGGTGGAGGACGGGGATATTTTAAATATCCGGTTTTCCGTCTGATCGGAAAACCCGAGACCCTTTTTCTGCCCGGCTACCAGTCATTGGCAGGGCGGATGGCCGGCTCTAAGCCGAGTTTTTCCTTTAGAGAAAGAGCAGCCTTCTTTGCTTCACCAAAAGAGGAATAGCTGCCGGACCGGACAAGATACCAGTCCCTGCCTTTTGTATCTTTCAGGTTCAGGATGACGGCATCAAATCCGTTTTCAACCAGTTTTGTTTTTATCTTGTCGGCATTGGGTTGGTTCAGAAATGCGCCTGCCTGAAGAGAAAGAGCTCCGGCCTGACCGGCCTGAATCCTGGGAGTTGTGTCCTTTGTCTTGGAGGCAATATTTTCTTTATTTTTCCCTTTGAGCGACGCCAGTTTATCTTTTGCATAGGCATTGTTAGGATCTTTTTGGATTGCCGTTTGATAGGATTCAGCCGCTTTTGCAATATCTCCGCCCCGGGCCAAAAGATCTCCCTTGTAGCAAAGCGCCCAGTAAAAATCAGGTTGTAAGTCCAGTGTTTTGGTCAGTGCTTCCAGGGCTTCTTTGTCCCGCCTGAGTTCTGCAAGGCAAAGCGCCCGGTTGAAATGGGCAACGTAGTTATCCGGGGCCATTTCTATTTCGATATCATAATTCTGAATGGCTTTTTCATATTCTTTTTTATAATACCAAGCCACGCCCAGATTACTGTAAAGGCCTTTTAATTCAGGGAACAATTCTTTTGCTTTTTCAAAATCCGCAATGGCAAGATCGAATTTTTCCTGTTTCATATAGCAAACGCCCCTGTTTTTATAAGCATCAGCATTTCCGGGAGCTATTTTGATGAGGCTTGAAAATTTTTCAACAGCATCCTGGTATCGGCCTTGTTTAAAAAAAAGGACACCATTGTCAAAGAGTTCCTTTTCTGTTTCTGCAAAACAAGAAGTATGGCAGAATAAGGACAATAAGATCAGAAGGATAATTTTTTTCAAACAGGATCTCCCTTTTTATTTGTTTTAAACAAGGGTTCTATTATATAACTAAGCATGCTCAAATCAATACAAAAATATCTGAACAAGGCAAAAGAAGAGATTGCAAAGGAATATGAGGTTACACCTGAAGAAACCGTTGTGATCGGCTCGGAAAAAAAGGTCCTGCCGAAAATATGGACAGGTGTGGACCTTGACGGAACCCTGGCATATCTTGACCGGAATTCTTCCTATGATGAGGTGGGTGAACCGGTTCCGGCCATGATGGCCCTGGTCAGAAAAATGATCAACAGCGGTATCAGAATCAAGATATTCACGGCCAGGGCCGAAGATCCGGAGCAAATCCCGATCATCCGAAAATGGCTTAAGGACAATAACCTGCCCGAGCTTGAAATAACAAATGTGAAAGACTATAATATGCAGCGGCTCTATGATGACCGTTGCATACAGGTGGAAAGAAACACCGGCCGTCTTATTGTTGACGACAAATAATGTGAAAAGGATAAAGAAAAGATGAAGTATATTTACTACATACTTGCAATCATGATTGTTTTTTCAGGGCTGGCGGCTTATGGGCTGTTCAACACCCGTGTTGAAATTTCAAAGCCGTTTTTATCCGTCAATGACAGGATTATTTCCGAGGCTGAGTTTGAATCCGCATTAAAAAGAAAGCCTGCCTATATGACCCGGGAACAGTTTGCAGAATCCCTGATTGACAAGCAGCTGATGATTCAGGAAGCCATAAGGATAGGGATTAATAAAGAAGAAAGTTTCAGAAGCTCGGTTCAAAATTTCTATGAGCAATCCTTGATCAAAATCCTTCTGGATCGAAAATTAGACTCCCTGGTGGTTGATGTGACCATGGAAGAAATGGGAAAATATGAAGAATTGGCCCAGAGTAAAATCTTTTTAACCAAGCTTATTTATCCGACACTGAAAGATATGCAGGATAAAACCAATGAAACTGTTCAGGAAATTGAGAGTGATTTTGATAATTTGTCGGATGATCTGAAGTTTATCTTGCTCTCCATTAAGATCGGAGAATCATCAAAACCAAAGATAAGAGGCATGGAAGGAGTTCTGATTTACAGGCTCAATGATGTCCGGAAAATAGAAAAAACCGGAACAGAAAAACCTGAAGAATTTGATGTTAAAAAGGTCTCCTTGTTTATCCAGGACAAAAAAAAGGAACAGCTTCTTGATGAATGGACCGATTCAATCCGTAACTCTGCAGAAATCTGGAGGAAAAAATGAACGCCTACCCCCGTTATCAGCGCCGGAATTATTTTATTAACAAAGAGTTTCAAGGCCGGTATATTTTTAATTATTTTCTTCTTGCGGCAATTGGAAGCATTCTGTTCATAGCGGTATTCAGCTTTTTTTCTTCCAATACCCTCTCGATTGTCTATGACAATTATCACCTTCAGATCGGAGTTACACCCGGGATCCTGTTTAAAAAAATTTTAAGCACCCAATGGTTTTTTCTTGTGCTTGGCGGGGGGCTGGTGGTTGTTTTTACGCTCATTTTAACCCATAGAATTGCCGGTCCGTTTTACAGGTTTGAAAAAAACCTGGATGAAATGTTGGAAGGTGATATTTCAGGAAAAATCATACTGCGGAAAAAGGATGAAGGAAAAGATCTGGCACAGAAGATGAATGCATTTAATTATATGCTGGGAGACAAACTCGCGATCATGGAAAATTTTAATGCCAAGATTGCCGTATCCTCCCTGCATTTAAAAAAAGCAATAGATGAGTCAGGGGTGGGGGTTGAAAAATTTCTTCCTCTTTTAAATGAAATATTGGACAGCCAGAAAAATATTCAGGCCATGATTAACGACTATACATTCCCAAGAGAAAAACTTTAGGAATGATGGTTAATGAAGCATTGCAAAATCATATATGTCATCATATTCATTGGTCTCTTGGCAGGTTCACCTTTACCGTCAGAGGCGGTTGATCTTGAGTCACGATATGCGGTCATCACTTTTTATGATCATGATGCATTAAAACGGTTTAATACTGAATTATATATGGGGCGGATAGGGTCCCAGATGAGAAGAAATTCGGGAGACACCATCGAAGATGAGGTGATATCCAAAATTGATTTTATTGTTGAAAAGGTGATGACCACTTTGGATATGTTTCTTCCTAACCTGAAATTTTTCATTGTGATTCATCCGGATGAAAAAACGGTTCAAAAGGATTTTAAAGACCTATACAAAATTGATGTGGATTATATTGCCTTTTATTCGCCTTCCAGAAACAAGGTATTCTATTCGGCGGACAATTCGTCGTTACGAGTCGTGGCCCATGAGATCGGCCATGTGGTGGCTGAAAATTATTTTCCGATTTCCCCACCCCAGAGAATTCATGAGGTCATGGCCCAGTTTGCAGAACAGCATGTTACGGATTGATTTTTTTAACCATTTTTAAAGCATGGGGGTTTTCAGGATTCAGAAGCAGGGCTTGATCGTATTTGCCCAAGGCTTTATAGAAAATCCCCTGCTGATAATACAGGTCTCCCAAAGCAATTTTGACATCAGGGTCCATGGGCAGGTTTTTTTCAGCTCTTTCCATGGTTTCCATGGAATTTCTTAGGTCGTTGTGGCTTCTAAAAAATTGGAAAATATTAAAAAAATGAGATTTTTTAATTCTGTCCTGATCTGTCTGAGTCTGGAAAGAAGTAAATTTCATCCGCTCGATTAGATCAAGGGATTTGATAAATCTATCAATGGCTGGTTCAATTTTTTTTGTGTCAAATAAAAATCTTGCGAATTCGATGGAAGGGCCTGGTTTTTCGGGAATGGCCTGTTCTATTGTTTCCGACTCAATCCCTGCGATAATCATTGCCGTTAAAGCCCTTTCCATGAATTTTCCATTCATGTCCAATGTTTTTTTCATATAGAAAAGGCCTTGCTCAAAATCTTTTTTCGAAAGGAGCCAGGCTGCATACTGGAATGTATGTTCTGGATTGCTTTTATCGTATAGCATGCTCTTTTTAAATGCGGTTTCCGCTTTTTCCGATTCATTTTTGCGGGCCAGAAAACTTGCATACCTGTTCAGATGGCGTGAATTCAACGGGTCAAGAAAAAGCGATGATATAAACAGGTTTTCCGAATTTTTCATATCCTTCAGGAACCAGGCGGCATTGGCTGATATAAACGGATATTCTGCCTGGAGTGGGTCAAAGAATGCCGCAAGATCTGCTACTTTTTTGATCGTTTGTATTGTCGGCACCGGCATATTGGCGCTGATGGTATATTTTTTGATGTTTGAATAGTAAAAAAGCCCTATTAAATTTGAAAAATTATATGAAATGGAAAAAAAAGTGACCACACAGAGGATCACACCGGCACCGGCTTTTTTAATAGTGGAGTCGATGACCGGGAGTCTTGTTTGCCTGCTTTGTTTTCTTATGCCGGTGTTGGCTGAAGTAACCGCAATCCCGGCAATAAAAAAGAACCAGAGGCCATTGGCACCGATGTGAAGATTGTAGTCGGTAAAGCTGTGAAAAAGAATTGCGGCAAGAGCAGTGATGCATCCCATATAAAGGTAAATTGAGATTGCATCCCGTCTGGCGGAAAAGGCTTTATAGGTTTTATAAAAAAGGCTTGCAAGAAAAGAAAAAGCAATCAGAAAACCAAGGATTCCGCCTTCGGCAAGCAGCTCAAGATAGTCATTATGAGCATGGTCTAAAAACAATTCACTAATGATGGAACGGTGTAACGGGTAAATATGGGAAAATGCTCCAAGGCCTGCACCGGTAATGGTAAAATGTTTGATAATATCCAGACTGTCTTTCCAGAAGTCGAGTCTGGATTCATAAATAATCCCCTGAGTATTTTTCAGTTGGGCAAATCGTTCAAAAATCTGATCCCAGCCAAACCATCCAATGGAAAGAGCAGTTAAGATTATGACGAAGATGATCAATGTGGTATTGCCCTTGCTGATTTTTCGTTTTAAAAGGAAAAAAGTAAAGAGCAGAAGAGACAAACAGGTGCTGATCATGGCACCTCTGGAGAGACTGACAAAGATGGATACGATGATCAATAAGGCAGAGGTGCCGATCAGAATATGAATATTTGCCTTTTCCTGGGAAAAGATTTCAGCTATGCCTTTAATAAGTGATGTATTCCCTATTCTTGGCCGATAAAATAAAAAAAGTCCAAGGACAATGGGAAATATCATTTCCATTAATCCGGCATAGTGATTGTGATTGGCATATGGGCCCACAACAATTGAATTGGTTGGGGTATGACGAAACCAGAGGGCCATGTCATCGGTCAGGTAAAACTGAAGAATTGAAGAAAATGCCAGAAGTCCTCCAAAAAAGGTGATGGTAAGGGCGGTGGCCTGGAGGTTCTCTTTTCTGCTGAGCAATTGAACCGTCAATACATAAAACATCACATAGGTTGAACACCTGAAAAATTCGGATACAGTTGCTTTTGGATTGACGGTCAATGGCATCCATGAATCCGTGCCGGTCATCATTCGGGTTGTCTGATGGATATCAAATGCTTCAGGAGAAAGAAATCCAACCATAACCGGAGGGAGCGGAATCAGTTGAAAAAGGATATAAAAAAGAAAGAGCAGTAAGGGGGTAATTCCTGGAACGGCATAAAGAGGGTCTTTGTTTTTAAAAATATGGATAAAAAAAAAGCATAAAGCAAGGGCGCAAATAATTTCCATTATTGCATAGGACCATGGTTCCGTTGTCCCAAAAGCTAATGGAGCAAATAAAAAAATAAAGAAAAATAAATTCTTTGAAAGTCTCAACGGCATGTTATTTAAGATTCGGATGAATAATAATAATCGCCATAATTATAATAATATCCGCTTTTCTTTGCATTGAAACGATTTAAAACCAGTCCGGTCAATGGGGCATCCACTTCTCTGAGCTGTTTTAAGCCTTTTCCCAACATTTCATAAGTGGTTTTTCCAACCCAGGTCACAAGGATAACGCCATCAACGAGTCTGCTTATGATAACCGGGTCAGTAACGCTTGCAAGGGGCGGGGTATCGATAATAATCATATCATAGTCGGAAGATAGGCTTGAAAAAATCTCTTTCAGTTTTTTCGAACTTAAGAGTTCTGAAGGGTTAGGAGGAACAGGCCCTGCTGTTATGATAGATAGATTTTCAAGAGGGTGCGCTATCTTGATTTCGCTCTCTCCTGCAACGCCTGCCAGAAATGAGCTTAGCCCGGATGTGTTTTCAATATTAAAATTTTTATGCTGAACAGGCCGCCTCATATCAGCATCAATCAGCAATACTTTTTTCCCTGCATGGGCAAGCGTCATGGCCAGACCGGCGCTGATGGAAGATTTCCCTTCACCCGGTGTAAAACTGCTGATAAGAAGGGTTTTGGGCGGATTGTCGGCCGAAGACAGCAAGACAGCGGTTCTCATCCCCTTAAAGCTTTCAGCAATCAAAGAAGAGGCATCGTTCATAACCGTCTGGACGATGGTCTGTTTTTTATCCTTGATCAGATCAATGGTGCTGATGACAGGGATATTGTATTTTTCTTCTACATCCTCAGGTGTCTTTACGGTATTGTCCAGGTATTCAAAAAAGAAAGCGAGTCCGATACCGCCAAACAGACCCAGAATAATTCCAAGAAGGATATTCCTTTTCTTGTTGGGTTTTGCAGCTTCTTTCGGGAGTTCCGCTTTTTCAATAATCCATACATTAACAGCCTGGTTTCTTTCCGTGATATCACGTTCTTTCATCTTTTTGACCAGGGCATCGTAAAGGAATCTGTTTGTATCAACTTTTCGCTGGAGCATACCAAGTTGAATGGATTTTCCTCCCAATGTTTCCGCTTCAAACTTGGTTTGATCCACAAGTCCTTTTAAATCTTTTTCATTTCCTTCAGCAAGCAGGTATTCGTTTTTAATGGTTTCAACAACTTTTTCAAGCTCTGAATATTTTTTACTTTTCAGACTGTCCAATTCATTTTTTGCCGTGATCATTTTCGGATGTTTGGGCCCATATTTTTTTGACAGTTCTGATATTTTTTGATCTGCTAAAATGATTTTCTGATTGATGGATTCAAGAGGAACATTTGCAACAACAGCCGGAATGGTTTCGAGTTGATCTCTCCTGGCATTTTTCACCTGGTTGTAAACCGCAAACAATTGTTTTCTTTTTGTTTCAGAGGCAGTCAGATTCTTCGAAAGATCAGCCAGTCTTTCCGGCAGGACAGTTACCTTATCTTCAATAGTGACAATGTCTTGTTTCTTTTTATATTCCTGTAATTCCTGTTCGGATTCTTCCAGCTTTTTTCGCTGGATCTCGGCTTTTTGTGACATCCAGCTGATACTATATCCTGAGACTTCCATCTGCATGTCAACCAACTCGTCAATGAAGGCCTTCGCAATTGCATCAGCCACTTTCATTGCAACAGCCGGATTATCGGAAAGATATCCGATTTCTAAAATTCTTGAATTTTCAACCGGTTTGACGGATATGTTTTTTTTGATCAGGTTCCCAAGAATCTGGGCCTTGGTCAAGGGAACACTAAGTTCTTCAAAAATCTTTTTTTCAACTCCATCGTCAGAAGTTGAAAGGAGATTTTCAATCCCGATTGTTGCTTTCAAAGATGTATATTGATCTTCTACCCATCCTGCTAAAATTTGAATATAGGATTTTTTTTCTTCTGATTTTTTAAAAAAACTATCATATATTCTTTCCGGATTAAGACTTTCAACGGCCTTTTCAATAACAGCAGTACTCATGATCAATTGGTTGTTGGTTTCAATAAATTCAGGATCATAAGCAGTATATGTAGAACTTGTGGTTAGTGAACCGGCGGCATTTTTTTCTATCATTACCTTGGTGCTGGAGAGATATAAGGGAGTTGCGGTAAAAGTTGCAATAATGACAATCAGAAGCGTCAGGGTAAAAAATGTAAGGATAGACCCTTTGCGTTTGTGGATAATCCGAAGATAGTCTCTTAAATGTATTTCTTTTTCATCCATCATCAGAAAAAACTCTCAGGCACGACAATTACATCATCAGGGAGTATGGGCTCGTCCATGTTAACCTTTTCAAGGATTTTTTTCTCGCCTTTTATTATCCGGATAATCTGGACTTTATCTTTGGCGGCAATTTTTGAAAAGCCCCCTGCCATTGTAATCGCCTTGATGACTGTAAGGTCCTGTTCATAGACATATTGATTGGGTTTGGTCACTTCACCGGAAACATAATAAGTTTTTGCCTTGGAAATATAGATGCTGTCATTGTCCTGAATAAGGATATTTAATGAAACATCTCCTTTTTTTATAAGCTTTTCAAGATCCAGAACGATCTGATCTTTGTTCTCTCCGGACGCAGTCATGCGTTTAATGGTTGCAGTTCCGCCGGCATCTGTTGTCAAACCGCCTGCCGTGGAAATAAATTCTAGGATGGTTACTCTGCCTCTGAGTTCATATTGCCCCGGACGATTGACCTGCCCGAGGATAACGGCTTTTTTGCTTCGGTGTTCTTTAATAAAAACATCCACCTGGGGGTTTACAAGATATCCATCTTTATATAATCCTTCAATTTTGGATGATATCTGTGAAACCGTAAGATCCTTGATAGAGATTTCTCCTAAAAGCGGGACGCGAATTGTGCTGTTCGAACTTACCCGGACGGTTGTCGAAAGATCGTCATTTTCATATACCTTGATCTCAAGGACATCACCTTCACCAATGGTATATTCCAATGGAAATGCCATCATCGGCATGAAAAACAATAGCAGGATTAATATGATTTTGTAATTTTTTTGCATTCTTTTTTTACATTGAGAGAGTCGCTCTGAAATAAATTTGATTGGCATCATAGTCATAGGTCGTTATATTTGAGTTATTCAGATAATAATAATAGCCCAGGTCAAAAATCAGCCATTTCCTGGGTTCAAACCTTATTGCCGGACCAATTCCGAATAAATCATCGGTCCTGTCAAATCCTTTATATTCATTCTTCTGAAAAGAAACGTCGAAAGTCCCGGACCATTTCTCAGTAAACCTCTGTAATAGGGCAATATCGATTCCGGTAGAAAGAAAAGTGGAGGCATTGCCAAAATCCGATTCATTGAATTTCCGGTATCCATTAATCTGGAGCCCTCTTTTCGGGGTCAGAGTATGCTGGGTTTGAAGTTCAATGGAAAAACCCTCCTGATCTTCAATAGCCGGGGCAACAAAATCTTTTTGAATATACCCCAGTTTCAGGGTTCCTCTTGTGTTTGCTGTCATATCCCATGTTGCACCGGCGTAATACCGGTCTTCAGTGCTGTCGGTTGAAGTCCCGCCGTCAAAATCAATATCTGAAAAATCATATTCAACAAAAAGAGAGGTTTTGGGCCAGAATTGATAAAACGCAGAGATGCCGATTGAATTGTCGTTTCTGTTTCTGTAGGATACGTCAGAGCTCTTGTAATCTATGTCATAATTTGAGTAATCCAGTTCGAATTTGAATTTTCCTGAAGGCGCTGTATAAGTAGCGATTAGATCCAGAAGATTGTCCTGATATCTGTAAAGCCTATCGGCAATACCATTACCTGCAATATCTTCCCGATCATGGAAAAGATCAATGATGTCAAAGGAAAAGCCTGAATTTAAGTTGTATTGGAAAAGTCCTTCCGCCTTGTGATTCACATGTTCAAGTGATGAATGGTTTGAATAGAGCATAAACTCCGGTGAATACAGAAAATAGGATTGATACTGCCGGGTGGTTTCGGGCTTGATTCGGCTTAAGTGAATCCCTCCCGGAGAAGTCGGTTTTGTATCTATGGATAAAAGTTTTTCTCTGTTGGCAGGGAAAGCAAGCCATACGCCCGGGGCAATGGTGGTAATAAAATCATTTTTTGTATTGGTATGTGTCGCAAAAAGATTGTCTGTATAAATTTCCTGGAAGATTAAAAACGGATGGAAATTTCCTCCCTGTTTTCCGAAAATATCAGAACCGATGCCCTCATCCTCTGAAACAGGCTTTTCTTTGGATTGTCCTTCAGGTATGGCTGAGGGTTCGCTTCTGGTCTGACCTAAAGGGGGGGGGGCATCAGCATGGGCACCATGGGTCAATAAAACAACAAATAAAATCATGATAAGAAACCGGATGAAATTATTATAATATCTCATTTTGCTTACTCACCTTTAACCTAATAGGTTTGATAAATTACTAGAATGCAAAAACATCAAAAGAAACCAACCCAATTATACTAATAGTTTGATGCAACATAATATTTACAAAGATATAATGTCAATAAAAAAACGCCCTGTTGTGAGGAAATCAGGGCGTTTTAATTTTTTTTCGGATTTTCTATGAAGCGCTCGGGCTCGATACGGAAAATGGTTTCGGCGGTGGTGGGGGAGGGATTGGTGGAGGTATGGTTTCCGCTGCCGTATACCCTAAGCCTATTTCTTTTAAGCATTGTGCCTGGGTAATTTCATCCCGCGGAAAAACAGGGGTTCCCAGGGGAGTTATGGCTTTTGTGGCAGCCTCCGCAACAATCTGTTTATTGACTCCGCTTTCCGTAGCACACATGCAGAGTTGATCCAGATTCACTTCTCCGCCATAACCGAAAATATTGGTCAAAACTGAGAACGGGTTATATTTAAGATCCACAGCTATTTTCATTGCCTCGCATGGCGGCGCTTTCAAATCCATTGCTTTTTTGATTGCACCTTCCAGCACTGTTTCTTCGGCAGGTGTATATGCCAACCCCTGTCCCTGTCCTGTTGGAATTGCTTTCCCTTTTTGCAGGGTCTGAACAAATTCTTTTTCCCAAGTGTTATCTGCTGCGGTGCAGGGATATGAAGATATTATCAGCCCCATTATCATCATGCTTGTGACTATTATGTTTTTCATTTTAACTCTCCGGTCCTTTGCCATATTTAAATAATTTACACTTATTTTCTTAGTAATGTTAAAGCAAACAATGTGCCAAGACAAAAAGCATATAAATTTCAGGCGGCTTGAGGAATTATTATAAAAATTATGTAATTAAGGTAACAAAAACTAACATTAATGCCTCAATTTTCTGGAAAATACCTCCTACCCTTGTTTAGCAAATGAGCCTTCCAGATTTTCCAGCAATGTGAGAATTTCTTTCGGGTTCTGGTTTTTCCTGTCCCCATAGGAGTTGAAGGAAAGTCCGGTCTGGTATCGATAGCTTTGTTCCCGGTTTTTTGATATCCATCGGACTTCTGCAATGATTTCCGATTCCGTTTCAATGCCGGGAATATTTATTTTGACAACCAAGGCAGCCCCGGCCTTGAGTCTCTGATTGCATAAAAAACTAGCCCCTCCCTTGCTTATA
This sequence comes from uncultured Desulfobacula sp., assembly GCA_964635025.1. Taxonomy (GTDB): domain Bacteria; phylum Desulfobacterota; class Desulfobacteria; order Desulfobacterales; family Desulfobacteraceae; genus Desulfobacula. The sequence continues at coordinate 13,836 of CAZWMY010000029.1, forward strand.
TTGATGACCGGATAATAATCATCTGAATATTTCCCCCTGCCGAAAAAACGGGGTTTGCTTTTATAATAAAGGACAGTACCCGGAATACCGAACCTTTCGCAATTTCTCTTTTTCACAGTGCTATCTCCATTGGACATCTGGTGGACTCGTTGGTCATGATTAAATATGTATCATTCATATTAAATCGGGAAAAATTTTTCAACTTAAAAAAAATACACAGGAAAAAATAAAATCCAGCAGCAAGTTTGACAAATTAAGGAAGCCGGTCTGACAAAATTGGTTTTGCTTTTATTATTGATACCCCTTTGCCTGGCTATTATAAAGGCGGGTATATTTTCCATCCATAGCCATCAGCTCCTCATGGGAACCCTGCTCAACAATCTGTCCTTTATCCAGAACAAGGATTCTATCAGCCATTTTAACCGTTGAATACCGGTGGCTGATAATCAGGGCAGACCGACCTCTAATCAATTTTTTAAGTTTTGAAAAAATATTTATTTCCGTTTCCGGATCAAGAGCGCTGGAAGGTTCATCTAGAACAACAATTTCCGCATCCCTGAAAAATGCCCTTGAGATTGCCATCATCTGCCATTGCCCCATGCTCAATTCTTCACCGCCTTTAAACCACCGGCCTAAAAGAGTGTCATATCTCAAAGGAAAGCTTTCTATTTTTTTATCGGCATCGGTCTGAGCCGCAGCCTGTTTTATTTTTTCCATATTGTCTTTTTCGGAAAGGTCTCCAAGCAAGATATTTTCCCCGGCAGACAACTGATATCGGATATGGTCTTGGAACACCACGCTGATTTTTTTTCTGAACTCATCTGTTTTAAAATTTGTAATATTCTGATCATCCAGAAAAATTTGCCCTTTTGAGGGGTCATAAAGTCGTGTTAATAATTTTACAAGGGTGGATTTTCCAGACCCGTTTTCGCCCACAAGGGCAATAATTTCTCCAGGCTTTATGGAAAAGTTTACACAATTTAACACATTTTTTACGCTATTATGGTAAAAAAATTCCACATTTCTGAATTCAATACCTGTTTTGATTTTTTCCGGAACCTGGCTCGGGATTTTTGGTTCAGGGATTTGAGACTTGATTTTCAGGAAATCATAGAGATGGGATAAAAAAAGGTTGTCTTCATACATCTGGGCGCCGCTCTCCAGAAGGGTTTTCAAGAAACCCAGCCCTTTCTGGAAACCCTGGAAATACATCACCATATCGCCTATTGTAATAGTGCCCTGGGCAGTTCGAAACGCAATATACACAAAAGATCCGAAAACCGCCAAGGTTGAGCTTGACTGGGCAATGAAATCGCCAAAGGCCCGTCGTTTTTCAAAATAGAGTTTTTCTTTTTTTAAGAATTCCCGGATGGCTTTGAACCGGTCAATAAAATGTTTCCCCAGGTTGAACAGCCGGAATTCCTTGGCATGGGCATCGCTCGTGAGCATCCAGTGGAAATAATAAGCCCTTCGCTCATCTTCAGTTCTTTTCTCCTGCCAGGCATAGATTTTTTCAGAATATTTTAATCTGAGAAAAATGCCGGGAAGGGCGGCTGCCACCATCACAACGGACAAGACCGGATTGAACAGGAATAAGAGCCCGAACACGGCTGCAAAGGAGGCTCCGCTCTGGCTTGCGGCAAAGAGACCGTTCACAATACTAGTGGGCCGGTAGGGGCCTTCCCGTTGGGCTTGGAAAAGGATATCCCGGTATTCCGGGGATTCATAATGGACAAGATCGATTTCAACCGCTTTTTTATGGAGAACGGAAAACATATGATCGGAAACGATCAGGGACTGTGCCTTCTTAATATAGTCGGTGAGAAAATTGAAAAAAGCCGTTAACAACCCTATCCCGCAGGCGAGCCCGATATAGAGAAGCGGCTTTGAAAAAGCCGGGTCAAAGAGGCCGGAATTCCGGCTGAAATCCAGCCCTGTGATCGCATCAATGATCAGTTTGATCAAATACAGGGAAACCAGGGGGAGAACGCCTTGAACCAGGACAACAAACACAGACAGCATTGTATATAAAGGCGATGCCTGCCATACAAATTTCAGGGCCCGGTCAATGCGGACCGCATTTTTAAGTTTGGTGTGTAAGGGGGTGGGGTCCATCAGCCCGGATTATACCTCAAACAAATAAAAAAGACAGTGGGGATTTTTCCTGCACTGTCTTTTTAAATCGAATATGTTGAATGGACCTATTCTTTTTTTCTGCCCATCGCTCCTAATCCCAGTAGTCCAAATCCGAAAAGAAGGAGGGATGCGGGTTCTGGAACTGTGCGGACAATTATATCTTGAACATTGTAATAAGGTAGCTCATCCCATTGTAATTCAGCCCTTTTATATCCTTTGCCGGCAATTGTACTTGGGTTGTAGGAGTTACCATAAAGGGTCTGTATGGTTGTGAAATATGATTGAGTATCAGCGTTAGTGATGTTGCAAATATCGTCAATTGAACCATCACCAAGAACATCCCAGATAGCAAGCTGAAGAGCTGCTCTTTGATAGTTTTGACTAAAGCTTGCATTATAATAATAGGTGTCTACTAACCATGCTGCATTAACATAATTTCCAGCCAAATCATTCAAACTCAGAACGCTGAATGTGCCACCCCAAATCTCTGTCCCTTGTTCGACACAGTATCCAAATGGTTCTGCTAGAATATCAGATGTCAGAATGAATTCGCCTGGTGTGCTATTGTGAGTGATGCCGTTTTGTTCAAAGCTTAAGGCGATTCCGTTTATACCTTTAACTTCTATGGTAGAAGCTTGGGCGAAACTGAACCCCAATATGGGGACTAACAAGACTATTAAAATAAAATAAAGCCTAAGTTTCATATTTATTTTCCCTTTCATCAGGTTGATTGTTTGGTTGGTTAACCCTGGGGATTCCCATCCTTTTGAGGGTTCCCTTTTGGCGGGCCTGAATTCCATTCAAGCACGTTTTCACTCGTTTCAATGCCGGAAATTATAATGAGCTCCGGTTTTTTCCATTCTTTTGTATGATCCATCATTATTTATCTCCCACAATTAATTGTATTATAAATTATTTTATGCAATACGCATGCCAATAATTTTTTTATCAAGTATAGGTAAACCAATAAAAAATCAATATGGTTGATAGCTATATGGTAGTTTTAGCCGAAAGTATATGTCTCCAAATATAGCCGATACAGCATGTTATATTAATTATCGAGAACAATGCAATAATTTTTTTAATCTTTGGATGGATTGAAAATATTGCTTTATTTGAGCTGCCTTTTATATCAGTCACAGTTCCTATCAAGTGGTGTTTCATCTGATATCCATCATTACGGAAACAGCAATCTCCTTTGGCCATGTATTTTTTATCGGCTATTCCAATTATTCTGTGAATTGTCAATTTGTTTGTAATCGAATTAAAAAAAGCTGCGATGTCGCCTATTTCGGGGTTCAGACCCTTGTAGGGAGATATGGTTAAAATGTCTCCATCCTTTATAAAGGGGAACATACTGTGTCCTTTTGCTTTAAGCTTTATGCTGTGTCCATTTTTCGTAAATGCCGAGATAAGATCACCCATGGCTTGGCTCGAAAGATTAAGCGTGTCAATGCACTGTATGACGGATAGATTGTTTTTGTATTCAGACTTCAACAATGAGACCTTTTTGCAGTAATTCCTTAATAAGATCAGTGACGTCTTTTTGAATTGCTTCATATGGGGTATTAAACTCAATCGAAAGATCATGAATTATCTTTTGGATGGCGGTTACCCCATCAAGTTTATTCCAAATAGACAGTCCTGTATTATTTAATGAGTATAATTCCGTATTAAGATCCCCAATACCGGATATGAGAGGGACAATAACAAGCTCGCCTTCTATATTTTTTGTAATTAAATTTTCCGATATTTTGTAGAAAGCGTTCGGTTTTATGTCGGTTTTATTCTTCATTTTCAATTATATCCTTGATATTATTACATATGTTACCTGATAAATCAAAATATGAAAAATAGCATTTTATATTTTGAATAAGATCTTCAAGAGTTGCAAGGGTAGTATTCCAATCATCCTTTGTCAGAAAGGGTTTGACCATGGCAGGAATAAGGTTTTGGGCCACAATTTTTTTATCAGAAATGATATCAATTACATTCTTTTTTGACTGTTTCAAAAAAAATATGGCTTTCAGCGGCACCGACATTTGGGAAACGTCAGGAACGCTGCCATGGCACCAGTTGCCATGAATCCAAAAAGAATTATTTTTCTTAATTACAAACATTCTGTCATCACAGAGTATTTCAAACTCCTGTCGCTTCATCATCTGAGATAATGTACTCTTGCCTGATCCGGATTTTCCGGCTAAAAGAATCCCCTTGCCTTTAATATTAAATCCGTTGGAATGGATAATAAGCCCCTGCCTGTCGCAAAGAAGCTTGCTGAAAAGAACTTGGTCTGAGTTAAAAAGAGTTAAGGCGTTATATTGTCCGTTTTTATATTGTTCTTCCGTGATTTTGTCTGTGTGAATGTCCACCATTGTATGATTCTTATTTATAATTGCAGTAACCGGACAACCGGGCTCATATGGTAAAACCGGGGTAAATTTATATATCCAGACATCCGATGTTTTATAAATAGTCCATTGAGAATTAGAATAAATCTTGTTTTGAAGCAAATCTTTTTTTTGGGAAAAATCGAATGGGTGAAAGTGATGATGGATGACAATATTATCATCACCCGGCTCGGTAACTTCAAAAAGTTTGAATTTGGGATGAAAGGTTTTTTCTGATATGGAATAATCCGAATTTAATTCTATAGTAAGGTCTGCAACTCTATAGTATTTTTTATGGGCTTGCATGATTTTCTAGAAATATGCCATTCTAATCCAAACTCTCTTGATTTCCGATTTTTTCAACTATTGAAAAAGTCTTAAAGCTTATTCATGCCGGATAGCCGGATTAGGATGATACTGAAGAGACCTCCGGTTGAATCTAAAAAAAAATCACTGAAAAGAGGAGACCGACCATCAATATAAAACTGAGCCATCTCTGTGCCGCCGGCCAGAAGAAGGAGCATGGTCATCACCAGAATGGCGGGTTCCTTTGTGATCATCAAGCCTAGGATTGTACCAAACAGGGCAAAAAAGCAGAAATGGCCTATTTTGGTCAGGTCCCATGGAACAATAGATTTAAATACCTGGTTTTCCGAATTAATTTGAGTCCTGATTTCGTTGGACACCTGGTTTTTTATTTCCCCCGGCAAGGTTGTTCCGATGATGACGGCAATAAAAGCAGAAGCCAGTAAAATTCGAAAGATAATGGTTTTTCGTCCCATGAAAAAGCACGACCCGATCAGCAACAAGAAAAAAGTTCCCCATGAAAAAAGGATACCGTTTCTGATCCATGCATACACCTGTGCTTGACTTACCGGGTAAAGCCGGATATTTTTCAGCTCAAAAGATCCTAAAGACTGGCTTAACTGTGCAATCACCCGAATTTTTACGATATCAGGGTTTATGGTAAAAAAGCCATAGTAGTTTTTCCAGTCAAGGGCTCCAGCAAGAGATGCCACTCCGTGCGGCAGGTCCCAGCGATCTGCTTTCCCGTCATTCTGCACCAGAAGAAGCCTTGCCCTATTCCAGAGTTTTTCGCCTGGTTTCACATTGTCACATTTCATATCAGCAGACAATCTTAAAACAGCACCATGCTCAATCGATGAAAGATCCTGATAAACATCAATGTCTGTTTTTGGATCATTGGAGAAAAGGGCCAGTGCATTATCTGAAATATCAGCCCGGCTTTTTTCAGATCGTCCGACAGCCCATTGGCCCGTTAAAAGGTCGGGCCCGCTTCTTTCATATCGATTGACAACTGCATGGGAAACCATGGTTAAAACCGATAAAACGATGAAAATAAAGATATTTGTTTTTAATAAAAAGCAGGTCATGCCGGAATTACCTTCCTGCCCCGCTCAGCACAGCCTTGGCTGTGAGCACCAAGATTTTGAAATCATTGAATAGAGACCAGGTGTCAATGTATTTCAGGTCCAGTTTCATCCAGTCTTCAAAGCTTAAATCATTTCGCCTGGGTGCAATCTGCCACAGACATGTCATTCCGGGTTTCATGGACAATCTCCGACGATGCCAAACGGAATATTCATCTACTTCCTTGGGGATGGGAGGCCGCGGGCCCACAAGACTCATTTCCCCCTTTATTACATTCAGCAGCTGAGGCAGTTCATCCAGGCTTGTTTTCCGTAAAAACGACCCCACATAAGGAATGATTCGAGGATCATTTTTAATTTTAAAGACAGGGCCGTCGGCTTCATTCATCTCTGCAAGTTCTTTTAAAAGTTCGTCTGCATTTTCAACCATGGTTCGAAATTTGTATACCCAGAATCTTCTGCCGTTCATCCCCAGGCGCTCCTGCTTATATAAGACCGGTCCCCTTGAGACTATTTTTATGGTGAGGCCAATGGCAATAAAAAAAGGGAGTAGTAACAGGATCAGTAAAGCGGCTGTAACAAAATCAAATATATTTTTTATTAATAATTTTCCTTCATTCTGGGGAGTGGACTGAAGGGTCATGTTGTACACCCCTAAAAATTCTTCAAACCGGATGGCGGCGATATCCGGTCGATACATCAGGTAATGCAGCTCCCAGTCCGGGATGATCCTGACTTTGATGCCCATGCTTTCGGCAAGGGCCATGTATCGATCTCCTTTTTTGATCTTTTTTAAGGGCATGGCAAAAATGAGCTCATCCACAATGTTATTTCTCAGATAAGCTTCAAGATCTTGGATCAGGCCAATAACCTTATGTCCTTCATAAACCGTTTTTCCCAGATCTTTTTCTTCCAGTTCAAAACATCCCAAAATCCGGTAGCCAGTGGCTTTATATTGTTCGACCGCTTGAATCAACTGGCAGGCACGGTCTTCGCTCCCCACAATCAGGATATTTCGGGTATTGAACCCATCTGTCCGGATTTTTTCCAGAGTCTTGAAAATGATATATTTGGATAAGGTCAGAAGAAAGATATCCATTACAAGGAAGATCCCCATCAGCAGACGGCTGACTTCCTTAATATGCATTAAGTACATGGCAATGCTAACGATGAGAATACCCATGAAACAGGATTTTAAGATCGCAACGAAAAATTGCCAGAAGGGCTGTTGGCGGTATGACATATACATGCCGACCCATTTAAAAGAGACATACCATGCTATGATGATTAAAAGCAGAACAATATAGTAGTTGGGATCTATCGATAGGTTGCTTAGTCCCTTTGGCAGCAGATTGCGCTTAATAAAATATGCCGCAATAAAAGAAAGCCCGGTAATGGCAATATCAATAACCTTCTGCATTTCCAGGATTAAGGAGGCTTTTTCTCTAAGCATGTTGTTTTAAAAGTCCTTCTTTAATCAGCCGGTATGGCCTTAATATATGGTAAAGAAGGAGCAATGAATCCGGCAGTGGATAATTTTCCCATTCCCTGATGGTTGGCTGGAAAAAAAGGCGGAAAAAATATTTTGTACCATCAAAGAAGCTGTCCCGGATATGGAAATGAATGGGCGAAAAACGCCAGCTAAGACTTTCAGAAAAAGCAACATCTGTGTTTCTGATTTTATTGAGGATATAATTTGAAAGTTTTTCTAAGCAGGGGTCTCTATCAATGGCGGATCTGATCACCGGGGCCAGATCAATATCAAAATAATTTCTAGCCAACAGCAGGCCTAAAAGCAACATCCGTTTGCATCTCAAGGTTTCAGCGTTACCAATGACAGGCTCCCAGTTGCTGATAAGTCCGGATGTAGCAATTTTTGCCACAGAACAGATAAGTTCAAGTTTGTCCCAGCAATGGCTGGTTCCATGAATGCAAAGGTGAATCAACATATCTTCAGGATTGAGAGTTTTGATTTTTTCTCCAAGCAGCAGGGTGGAAATGAGCTTTTTTTCAGCAGGATAATATATCGGTACAAGGTTATACCGACCGCTTATTTCCCAATGAAGATCGATGTTAATTGATCCTGATGCATCTATTAGCTGGAAAAAATTTTCTTTTTCAAGATAATTTTTGATCTGGGATTCCGGAATCTTGACACTGGGTTTAAATCCCTGATCCATCAGCAAATCCCTTGCCTGTGCTGCATTCTCTTTTTTTACAAGGATATCAAGATCGGAAAAAGTTCTGACTCCGATATCGTGATAGACCAACTCGGATTGAACAGGGCCTTTGAAAGGAACTGCCGCAATTTTTTCCTGTCTTAACAGATTCAGAATTTTGATTAAACGCGAACTTAAAAAGAGATTCCTTGCACTGTTCTGAAAATAAATGGTTTTCAATTGATTGAAGATAAACTCCGGTATGAGTCCCTTACAATTTTCCGTGAGACTTGAATATAGAAAACCAATCAACCCATGTTTCCTTGCCAAGTCGCAAACCACCGGCCAGTCAATTTGGTCGCTTATACTTCCTTTGAAATTTTTTTGAGAAAAATTTCCAGTTAATCGTTTTGCACAACATAGGACAATTTCCCATTCCTTGTTATCCGGCAAGGATTTCTTCATAGACTTTGATGGTCTGGTCGGCAATTTTAGCCCAATTATATGTTTCTTCTATCCGTGATCTGAAAATGGATTTTTCACCCATACCGATGGGATTTGCAAGGTGATAGATAATTTTTTCTTTAAGATCTTCGACATCTCCACATTTGAAATATCTTTCCTTGGCCAGTCCGACTTCAAGGTTGGCCGGGATATCTGATACCAGCACGGAAAGGCCATAACTCATGGCTTCCAGCAGAGCGATGGGAAGACCTTCATGATATGAGGGAAGAACAAAAAGACAGGCATGAGTGAAAAGCTGATTTAAGGGCTCGCCTGTGATATACCCGGTTCCGATAATGTTGGCATCTGCATCTATCATTTGTTTAAGATGTCTGCTGTAGTCGGTTTCATGGTCTGCATCACCGGCAATGACCAATTTGTATGGTGTATGGCTCAACTGGTAGGCTTTAATCAGAAGGTCAAGGCCTTTTTCCGGTACAAACCTGGAAACCGCAAAGATGTAATTTCCTGGCGCTACTCTAATCTTGTCAAGAAAATCCGTATTCTTTGAAAGAACCGGCAACGGCACCCCGTTATAGATGATATGGGCTGTTTTTTTGCATCTTCTGCGAATGATATCCTTTATCACACGGGATATCACAATAATTTCATCGCTAAACCTGCCCCCAAGATATTCTCCTGCCCGCAGCATGAACCTTGCAGACCTGCCCCATTTCTGCCGGTCATAATCCAGACCGTGGTTGGTGACCGCAATTTTTAATCCCAGAAATTTTGCAAACGGCACCATTAGACCGGGGCCGACAGCATGAATATGAATAATATCAGCTTTCAGTTTCCAGGCCTCAATAACCGCAAGAAATGTGTGGATAATGGCTTCAAAGCTTTTTTTCCGGGGTGCATAAAGATGGCAGAGGTTTACATTTTTCCATTGGGCCTGTTTTCTTTTGATATAGGGTGTGCGCGTGGCCACATAAACTTCATGCCCCAAGCCCGCAATCAAGGGGTAAAGCTCCTGGCAATGTTTTTCAACCCCGCCCGGAATATCGGGTATTCCTCTTGTGCCTGTAACAAAGATGCGCATGGGGTTAATCCCCTGATTGCCGCAGGTTCCCCTGCCTCGAATTCTGACCCACATCAATAAAAGGTGCCGTCATTGAAATGGGTTTTCCCAGGATGCTTTTAATTTTATTTTTTATAATCCAGGGAGCAACCTTTCGTACATATTTGTGCATCACGGGCGATGCAGTGCCCACCATCCAGCAGTTCTTCGGACATGTGGCCACTTTTTCCCGGACGGCTGAAGCCTTGGGGCTGTTCCATATTTCTTTAAAATCCCGTACTTCCCGGATGTTGCCCATGCTCTCTTTCCAATATTTTTCTTCCAGGCCGTTGCAGGGATATACATCGCCATAGGGGTCAATAAAAAAATTGGTAGTTCCGGCCTCACAGGGCAGCATCCGTTTCTCCTTCTTGATATAACGAATCAGTCCCAGGTTGAAAAGAGCTCGGAACCAGGATTTGGGCTTGTTCTCCTTCATCTGGAGATGGGCCAGTTTCCGGAAATCATCACAGACCTGGTTGATATTAGTGATTTGGTTATCATCCTTATGAAAATAATAGGAATTGTGAAAAGTTGCCGTGGCAAATTCAAGGCCCATGGATCTGGAAAGCTTATAAAGCCAGAGCATATCCCCGGAATTGTGGTTGGAAACTGTAATCCCAAAGCCGATATCACGGAATCCCAGCTTCTGAAGTCCCAAGAGAGTTTTCATGCCCCGGTCAAATCCCCCGGCTCTGCCCCGAAGCTCATCATTTTTCAGGCTCAGCCCCTCTATACTGACCCGGACACCAACATTATTGAATTGAGGTATAATCCGCAGTATTTCTTCATAATGATATCCCGAAGTGGACACCACAATCCGTTTTGTTTTTGGCGACAGGACTCGGATAATGTCCTCCAGATCATCCCGCAGAAAAGGCTCTCCCCCTGTGAGATTGATAAATTCAAATCCACTATGTAACATTTGTAGTTCATCTGCGGTGATTTCTTTTTCTATGTCGGTAGGGTGCTGCCAGATATTGCACATCCGGCACTGCATCTGGCAGCGGTAGGTCAGGATGATGCAGGCGTCTGTGGGAAGAGTTAAATCAGTAGTTTTATCATTGTGCATATTTTTTTGTTCAATCGGCAGCCGATTTTGCCATCGCCCTTTCATAGATATTCATCAACTCAGTATAATGGATATCTGAATTTAAATTGTATTCCACATATTCCCGTGCGGCCCTGCCCATTTTTTCAAGTCGGCCTATATGTTCCAGCAACAGTTTCAGTTTTTTCGTCAGATCCTCAACATCACCGGATTGAAAACAGAGCCCGGTCTCCCAATCCCTGACCAGTTCCGGGATACCTCCGATTCTCGCCCCCAGCACTGGTTTTCCCAAGGCAAACGCCTCAATTACGGTCAGCGGGTTATTTTCATACCATTCAGAAGGAATCACCAGAAACATGGAATTTCGGATTTCACTGTGAAGGTCTTGGCCAGTTTGGTAGCCGAGAAACTCTACATTTGTGATTGCCCGGGCCTTAATTTTTTCCTCCAGGTATCCTCTCAACGGCCCGTCGCCGATGACCTTTAATTTTATATTAATACCATTAACAGCTTCAATCAAGGTTTCTATACCTTTTTCGTGGGACAACCGGCCTACATAAACAATGCTTTTTCCCTGCCCTTCAAACCCAGGCTCAAATTCGGACACATCCACGCAATTGGGAAGATACACTACCTCGCCCTTCAGCCCCATCTCAGCCACTTTGTTTTTGAGAAATCGGCTGGGCGAAATGTAAAAATCGATTTTGTCGTAGATATGGAGTACCCGGTGGTGCAGGTACATTTCAGCTACATTCACCATGCTTTTAAACAAAGAACCCTTGGTACACCGGTTAATCCCGCAGTGGTAGAACCGTTCGCCCTTGCACCTTTCACAAACTTTTCCCCTGCACAGCATGCCGTAAGTGGGGCAGACCATCTTGTAATCATGCATGGTCATGACCACTGGAATGTGATGGTCTTTGATTACATCGAGTATGGACGGGCTGATCTGGTGCGTAAAGTTATTTAAATGAACGATATCCGGCTGGAAATTTTTGAGTAATGCCGCCATCTTCTTTTTGGCCTCGAATGAATACAGAACGTTCATGGCGGCTCTGGCTTTAACAGAGAAACCGATAGACCCCTCATAATCTACCTGGGAAATAAAATAATCCTTATACGGATATTCCGGATTCTCTGTGTGGTTCATTCCCCAGAAAACCACTTCATGTCCATGCGCTTCAAGGATTTTTCCGGTGGTCAGTGTGCCGATGGCATCTCCGCCTTTTGGGTAGAGGAATTTATTGATGAGAAGGATTCTCAAAGTTTTTTTACCAGATCCGAAGAGTCTGTTTCCTTATTCATTATGAGCTCTTCTTTTCTGCGATTACTCTCACTTGGAACCAGGAACGCTCAATTCTTCCGTAAATGCGGCAAGCTATCTCGAATAGTCTCCTGCCCCCCACTCTGGCTATTGATTTGTACTTCGGTGGCCATTTATGTATGTAAGGTTTAGACTCGATAAGTGAAAATCCAGCTTCTGTGAAAAGGTTGCCAACGCACATCGGACTCCAACTATACAGATGGTGGTTTATATCATTTGGTTTGTAACTGTAAAAAATAGATTCACATGGGACTACAAATACAATCTTCCCACCTGTCTTTAATTTTTTATACAGTGATTTTAGTTCTTCAAGTGGCTGAAGAGCGTTTTCTAAAGCATTATCCGAAATTATCACATCGACAAATCCATTTGGTACTTCTTCTACGCTACCAAACACCTCAATGCCGTTTTTCCTTGCAGCCTCAGCAGCCGATGGGTTAACTTCAACTCCCATCTTCGCGCTGCATTTTATGCCTTTTAAGAGAAATCCCCCGCCACAACCAAAATCCAAAACGTTATTATTGCTCGATATGTATTCAACAAACTTACTTTGATTGGCCCAGCCACCAAATTCACCCATGGGGGCTTGCCAATTAAAATACTTGTCGTCGTAATGGGTGCTTATCAAATCTGACATTTGTTTCTCCTTGCTGACAACCTGTATTTAAGAGTTAAAATTTGTATGCGACTCAGCGGGCTGGAGATCGTTAGTAGCAAAAAAAGATATCCATTTAATGGTTTTTTGCGTTAGCAGGGTTTAGATTTTTTTTATTTAAATTTACGACGCATGCCAGGTAAATAAAACTCATTACAGAACTGTTCTGGACAAAGATGCTATCGCTGCTGCTAATGATAACCAATGATACCATTAATAGTATAGCAGACAGATAGAAAAATCGATAAGCATTGTCCTGTTCTATTCTGAAAAATAGGTAAAGTCCTTTGAAAATTAAAAACAGAATCCAACCGTAAAGCAATAGACCCAAATAGCCAAACTGAGCGAGCACCATTGGCCAGAATGTATCAGAAACGAAACTGGAGTTGCCGGGTGACAGCCCATATACATTTGCCATATTCAATTTATAATACAACAATGAATAGTATTTTCCAGATGCATATGAACCATATGTACCAAAACCACTCCCAAACGGGAAAAATTCTTTTGCCACTACAAAAGAGTTCCTAAATAAAGCCGACCGAGCATATTTATCCGAATAATAATTAATTTGTAAATGTTCCCAAACGGAAAATAGCATGATGCCCAATAGCAGCGCGATGGCAAATATGAATACAGGGCTTTTGACTTTTATTTTATCCAAAATATTGTTTGTGAATAGGACAACGACACCGAAAGGCACAAAGGCAAAGTACTTAAAACGAAGGCTCAATAGCCCCATAGCTAAAATAAATAATAAAAATGTGCGGTTTGTTTTTATTAAAAAAGGCATTAAAACAATAAAGCAATAAATCCAAAAAAATGAATATCGGCTGGGGTGTCCAAAAAAAAGAGCCTCGCTTTGCATACTGAAACGAATGTCATGATAGGAGAAAAGGTTGTAGAGCTTATCAAACATTACAAAAAGCCCGATTAATATTGCCATAATAGTAAAAAAGGGAACCAATATTTTGCGCCAGTTAGCTATTTCCCAGTTTCTTAGGAAAATTCGGCTAGTAAAATAGATGCTTATGGATTTAAAAAAAACAACAATATCAATAAAGCCCGCTGGAATTTTATTAGGGGCATTGCCGAAATATGGAATTATTCCAATGAGTAATAGTAGAAGGGAAGCAATAAGTATCTTAATTTCGAATTGGTATAAAAAAACCCTTTTGCTGACTGCAATAGTTATGAAAGTAAGTAATAACATAATTAAACAAATCAATTCATCTATGTATTTTGCCTGTTGAAATACAATGTACTTTGCCTGTTGAAATACAATTGTCTGTAAAGGCTCATATAACACAACAAGCAACAGGCTGATAACACAGAATATAATTGCTCCGGAATTCTGATGAGGGTTTGGAGCTATTGTTTTGCTGTTTTGTTTCTTGGCGTCCGGCTCGATAGATTGATTGTTGGCGCTTATTTGTGTCATTTTTTGAGATTCTCTATTGCCTTGCATATATTTCAAGCATTCGATTCGCAAGGATTCTGTAAGAAAGATTTTTTCTGACTTCAAGACAGTTTCGTACAAAAAAATCATTTTTTTTACATATTGTAATCAGGGCTTCTTCATTCCAGCCATCCTGCACTATGCCCAAGTTGTTATCATGGACAAAATCAGCATTGTCTGGAATTGTATTTGTGATAATGGGAGTTCCGGCGGCGATTGCTTCGCTGATATGAAGCATGGAGTTTTCTTTTTTTGAGGCTATCAGGCTTGCTTTTGATTCCCCAAGCATTGCGGCCAATTCCCTGTGCGGCTTAAATCCATGGAATGTCACATGTTTCTCTATATTTAAACGCTTGACCAGCATCTCAAGGCGATCTTTTTCCGGCCCGCTGCCTATAATTTGAAGGCTGTAGTTTTTATAGGCCGCAGTTGCAATGAACCGATGAAAAGAATTTATGATGGCCTCGATATTCTTTCTTTTTATCAATTGAGCGACAATAATAAACTGATTTTTTTTTTTGTTGCAGAAAGGGAAAATATCCGGATCGATACCGTGGAAGATATAATCTTTTGCAACAAGTCTTGAATAATTGCGGATAAAATTTCCTGCTCTTGTCGATCTGGGGATGATTCTGACCTGTTTCATGAATAAACGGCATACGACATTGTACCAGAATTTGGATAACAGTTTTTTCATTTTTTTATTGTGTTTTGATAGTTCGTGCCAGATGAGTATTTTTTGGGACGGTATAAGACAGGAAGCAATTAGGCTGTTTATTGAAAAAATCTCGCTGGAGATAACCAGATCAATGGTTTTTTTGTTTTTTAACAGGTATGGGATTAATTTCAAGTGGAAGGGAATAAGGCTTGGCGGCAATATTTTTTTCATGTATGATTTCATATAAATTACAATAAATTCATAATCTTCTTTTTTTATTGGTTCATATTCCTTTGCTGCAATTAATATGACTTGGTGACCAAGCCGGCTGAAGGCACGCGAAAAATTATAGATCATGGAATCTTTTATCGTGTCGGCAGCTGGAATAATTCCTTTTTCTGGAGTTCGAAGGATGGAGTTAAGAATGACGATTTTCAATACACAAGCTCCTGATGTGAAACCTTGCCGGCCTTAGCCAGGGTCCGGAAATAGAAGGTAATGCTCAAAGAGAACAATATAATCTGAGTGAATAACGTTGCATATGCCGCTCCAAGAATTCCCATACTTCTTATTAAAAAAAAATTCATACATACATTTAGTATAACGCCTGTTATGATGATATAAAGACGAGCCTTCTGTTTTCGTAGAGCATTGAGTCCATCTGAAAAAATGATGTTCAGCACACAGAAAAGGCCCATCCAGATAAGGATGTCAAGCACTGGAATCATTTCCAGATACTCTGGGGACAATAGGAAGAGTATAATATCTTTTGAAAAAAAGCTGTAGATCGCAATCCCTGACAGGTAGATTATGGTTGTAGCCATGCCGATGGCCCACGAAATTTTTTTTAATCTCAAGAGGTCGTTTTGAAGATAGAGTTTTGAAATTTCGGGGAAAAGGACATAGCCAAGAACATATCCAAAAGTTATAATCGCCATTACCAAACGTGTGACTCCACTGAACAGACCTAATGCAGTATCATTGATTTGAAATTTGATCATGAACTGATCAATGGTAAGGTAAAGAGGGGCAATGATGGCTGAAAGACCAATGGGCATGGATGTCCGAATCATTACCAACTGTTCTTTTTTAAAGTGGTAACGCAGATAGCTGAAACGATAGTGTCTTGCAATTGTTATTATTCCGGCGACTGATAATGAAAACAGCCCTGCTATTGCAGCAAAGGCTATATTCCTGATCAAGGCCGCCCAAACGATAATGGCCACAAACAGGATACGCTCGATGATTTTATACTCGAATTGAATATGCATCTGTTGTTTTGCGTCATGTATCCAAGAGAAATCTAATACTAAAGGAAAAAGGGCAATGGACATGATGAATATTATTTTCATGACGGGGGCTTTCCAGAAAAGAAAAATTCCGACCAGATTCATTACTATAAAGCATAGAAACACCAGCAGCATCCGGGTGAAGATGATTTTTTGGATCAGTTTTTCCGCCTCAGAATTGGTCAGGCTTGCGTTCAGTTCCCTGATTCCAGTTGTTTTGATTCCCATATCTGAAAAAGATACAAAATAATTATATAGCGTAAAGGCAAGTGAGTACATCCCGAATTCAACAACGGAAAAGTTTTTGGCAAGAACGGGGATGATAAGTATGGCCGTAGCTTTTATAAAGAGGTTTAAAAAAAGAAGCAGTGAAAAATTTTTTAGTGTTCTATGCATGGGGTATAAAAATAATTTATTTTCCTTTGCCGACATTGGAAAATCCAAAGAAAGAGAAAGTATTTACTCTTCCTTTTTTACCGTCACGATCCTAATGCCCGCTTTTATTTACAAACCAGTCAAGGGTTTTTTTAATTCCGGTTTCAAAGGATTCCCTGGGTGAATACCCAAGATCTGCGGATATCTTACCGGCATTAATGGCATATCTCCGGTCGTGGCCGAGTCTGTCCGTGACGTGGGTGATAAGGGTTTTAGGATGAAGACCTCTGGATGAGGGACAGTCGGGAAACCTTTTTATGAGTAATGGATTGAGTGAAAATTCCTTATCCAGTAGTTCACAGATGAAGTTCACAATATCGAGATTGGTCCATTCGTTGTTCCCGCCGATATTATAGGTTTCCCCTGTTTTTCCCTTTTCAAGAATAAGATCGATCCCGAGGCTGTGGTCATCCACGTAGAGCCAGTCCCGGATCTGTTTTCCATCCCCATAAACCGGCAGGGGTTTGCCGGTCAGGATATGGGTGATGATCAAGGGAATCAGTTTTTCCGGGAACTGGAACGGGCCGTAATTGTTTGAGCAGTTGCTGATGGTGGTTGAAAGGCCGTAGGTTTTATGATAGGCCCGGACCAGATGGTCGGATGCCGCCTTGCTGGCAGCATAGGGAGAGTTCGGGCTATAGGGTGTTTTTTCAGTAAAGGGCGGGTCATCGGGTTTTAATGAACCATAGACCTCATCGGTTGAAATATGATGGAAGCGGTGGGTTTGGGGTTTATCATCCAGCCATATTTTTTTGGCTGCTTTGAGAAGCGTGTGGGTTCCCACGATATTGGTAGTGATGAATTCGTCCGGTCCTGAAATTGATCTGTCCACATGGGATTCGGCAGCAAAATGAACAATGGTGTCAATCCTGTGGGACACCAGAAGAGACTCAACAAGGGGTTGATCTAGGATGTTGCCGTGGACGAATTCAAATTTTGGGTTTTTTTCAGCCTGGATCAGGTTTTGTCTGTTTCCGGCATAGGTCAGGGCGTCCAGAACCACCACATGGTCTTCGGGATATTTATTCAGCCAGTAATAAACAAAATTTGTGCCGATAAAGCCGGCTCCGCCTGTGACAAGAAGATGTTTCATGAGTGGATTTCCTTTAACATGGATCTGAGCTGGACGCGCCAGTGAACCGGTTTGATATCCAATGCTTTCCAGAAGGATGTTTTATCAAGAATGCTGTAAAAGGGTCTTTCGGCAGGGGTGGGATAAAGCTGTGCCGGGATGGGAAAAACAGGAATGGTCTGATCAAGAAGCCCAATTTTAAATCCTTCTTCCTGAATGGCTATGGCAAAATCATACCAGGATGCCACGCCGGCGTCCGTCCAGTGAAAAATTCCCATCAGCTTTTTCTCAAGAGCCATCCATATGGCTTGTGCAAGACCATATGCCCAGGTGGGAGTCCCGATCTGTTCATCGATGATGTTCAGGCTTTGTTTTTCCTTCATAAATTTGAGCATGGTTTTGACAAAATTATTTCCATGGGACGAATATAACCAGGCCGTTCTGATGATCAGAGACTGATTTTTGAGTATATTGAGAACGGCCTGTTCCCCTTTTAATTTTGTTTGACCGTAAACTGATATGGGATCGGGTGAATCATCAGGCTGATAGGGCTTAAAATTACGGCCGTTGAAAATAAAATCCGTAGAAATATGAACCAGGGGAATGTTCTCCTGCCGGCAATGCCCGGCAATTTCCACAACAGCCACATGGTTGATTCTGTCAGCTGTTTTTTTGTCCTCTTCCGCCTTATCCACAGCCGTGTATGCAGCTGCATTGATAATACAGTCGGGCCGGGTTGCATGAATGCAGTTTTTGATGCTGTCGCTGCTGCAAAAATCAATGGCCGGAAAATCACAGACGGCAAGTTCTGCATGATCCGGACAGGTACGCTGCAATTCCCATCCCAGTTGTCCGTTAGAACCCAGTAAAAGTATTTTCATTTGAACACCTCGGCGTCATTTAAGCTCAGCCCGGTTTCATCTTTTTGGGATAAAACCGGGGAAGTTCCGGGGATAATGGGCCAGTCGATACCAATGGACGGGTCATTCCAGATAATACAACGCTCATGACGGGGGGCATAATAGTCGGTGCATTTATAAACAAATTCAGCCTCATCGCTGATGACATAAAACCCATGGGCAAAACCGGGCGGGACCCACAGCATTTTTTTATTGTCTGCTGAAAGAATTGCACCTGCCCATTTTCCAAAAAAAGGTGAAGATTTGCGTAAATCAACCGCTACATCAAAAACCTCTCCTGAAATCACTCTCACCAGTTTGCCCTGGGGATGGTGTATCTGATAATGAAGCCCTCTCAGGATGCCTTGACCGGATTTGCTGTGATTGTCCTGAACAAAAGAATCACAATCCAGGTTTTTTTTAAACGCATCTTCCCGGAAGGTTTCCATGAAAAAGCCGCGATGATCCCCAAAAACTTCGGGCTCAATCAGAAAAACGTCCGGGAGGTCCAATGGAATATATTTCATCATGCATTAATCCTTATTTCAAAAGCAACAGCAGATATTGTCCATAGCCGTTTTTTTTCATGGGTAAAGCCAGTTTTTCCAGCTGTTCTGCATTGATATGGTTCATCCTGAACGCAATTTCCTCGGGGCAGGCAATTTTCAGTCCCTGGCGGTCTTCCACAACTTTTATAAAGGTTGCCGCATCCAGAAGGGAATCATGGGTTCCCGTATCCAGCCATGCCGTACCCCGGCTGAAAAGTTCAATATTCAGATTTCCCTGGCAAAGATAGGTATTGTTGACGTCCGTAATTTCAAGCTCGCCCCGAAAAGAGGGTTTTATTGCTTTGGCAATCCCCACCACATCGTTATCATAGAAATACAGCCCGGTAACAGCGTAATTGGATTTTGGATTTTTTGGTTTTTCTTCAATGCTTGTGACATTCCCTTTGTCGTCAAAGCCAACAACACCATAGCGATGAGCATCTTTCACATAATAGCCGAAGATGGTGGCACCTTTGTCCTTTTTGGAAATCTCCTGTAATCTTTCGGACAATCCTTCCCCGTAAAAGATATTGTCACCCAGAATCAATGCGACAGGGCTTTTACCGATAAATTTTTCTCCCAGGATGAATGCCTGTGCAAGCCCGTCCGGAGACGGTTGGATGGTATATTCAAGACTGATGCCCCATTGGGACCCGTCTCCGAGAAGATGTTTGAAATTTTCATGATCGTGGGGGGTTGTGATGATCAATATCTGTGTGATGCCCGAAAGCATCAGTGTAGTCAAAGGGTAATAGATCATGGGTTTATCATATACCGGCATGAGCTGTTTGCTGACGGAATAGGTCAAAGGATACAAGCGGCTTCCTGACCCTCCGGCAAGGATAATTCCTTTTCGCTCTAAACCGCGTTTATGGCTTATCTTTTTTTTTGAAGCTCTCAATTCGGATTTCATAGTCAGAAAATAGCTCCGCTCTTTCGGTTACAATTCTGCACCGGTTTTAATCGTTAAAGGCAGCTCAAATTTTAAATGCTATTCCTTTGAATTCTCGCAGGCTTCTGAAAGCCGCTGCTTTAAATAAGTGACAGCATCCTTGTCATATTCATAAAGATCAAAACAGTATCCGTCTTCACCCAGAAGACCTTCGGGAATGAGATCGCCCGCTTCATCCGGGTCTGTGATCATTTCTCCGTAAAAACAGACAGACAGCCATCGCTCTTCAGGGTCGTCGTCAATGACATCCACCATGGCAAAAAGGGAACGCTTTTTCTGGCTTTTATATTTGGGGCGAAGCGAATAACTGACGCCTGGCCGTTCATTGAATTCAAGGGTGGTGCCGGCAAGGGTTTTCAGATGGTCATAGAGTTCTGAAAATGCCTGTTTTGTTCCGGTCTTGGTTTCGGCCCAGGTATGGATAAAGGTCTCTATTTTATTCATTTTTTATTCCTTGATGTGTTTCAGAAGATGTCCCAACTCAGGGAAAATCAAGTTGTTGCAGGCGAGTTTACAGGCTTTGATACTGCCCGGCATGCAGAAAATAAGGGTTTTCCCGATGACCCCGGCCGTGGCCCTTGAAAGGATAGCGGCAGAATCGATTTCTTCAAAACTGAGCTGTGCAAAAAGAGGGCCGAATGCGGTGAGTTCTTTTTCAAATAAGGGTTTGACGGCTTCGATGGTTACATCTTTTGGGCTGATACCGGTTCCGCCGGTCATAATAACGGCATCCGGAGCAATTTTCTCTGTCACATGCAGGGTTAATTCCCTGATGGCGGCCATGTCATCGGTGACGACCTGATGGATGACGACTTCGTGGCCTTCTTTTTTGGTCTGTTTTTTTATCCAGGCGCCGGATTCATCCTGATCCAGACTTCGCGTCGTGGAGACGGTAATCACGGCAACCCGCAAATTCTCCGGTGTATTTTTCTTATGGACTGAGGTGCTCATGGGTTAATCCTGCTCCATATAAACAAGGTCCTTTTGGTCATGTTCAGCCACAAGGACATTGATCATATCGTTATGTTCGGTGTTAATGGAAATTCCCTTGTAATCCGCCTGGATGGGAAGCTCCCGATGCCCGCGGTCAATGAGTATGGCCAGCTCAATCCGGGAGGGCCTGCCGAAATCCATGAGGGCGTCCATGGCGGCGCGGATGGTCCGGCCGGTAAAAAGGACATCATCCACCAGGATAATATCCATATCATCCACGGAAAAAGGAATATTGGAAGGCCTCACTGTGGGCTGCCGGCTGATGGTTGTCCAGTCATCCCGGTACATATTGATATCCATGCTGCCCACCGGAAGAGTGACATTTTCTATGTGTTTGATCTGATCGGCAATCCGCTTGGCCAGAAAATCTCCCCGGGTCTGAATCCCAACAAGGGCAAGGTTCTTGGTCCCCCTGTGCTTTTCAATAATTTCATGGGATATCCGGGTGATGATCCGTTTAAAATCCTGTTCATTTAAAAGGGTTTTTTTCTTTTTCATAACATATGCTTTCCTTGATTTATATGCCTTTTAGAATCTTTATCATCTTTTTTTATGGCGGGCAACACCTTGATTTTAAGTTTGACTTGCTATAATCAGTGTTAGGGCAAAAAATGAATCGAAATCAGGACGGGTGTAAATGAAATTTGATGTGACGGGCGTGATCCTGGCAGGCGGTAAAAACAGGCGTCTTCCCGGAGAAAAAAAGACCTTCCGCAAGGTCGGGGAAACCATGATTCTTGAAAGTATTTTCAAGGTGTTTTCAGATCTTTTCAAGGAGGTCATCATCGTGGTCAATGACCCCAAGGATTTTGCCGGATGGGACATGACCATAGTGACCGATATTATCCCTTCAAAATGCGCACTGGCAGGTCTGCATGCAGGGCTTTTTTATGCATCCTTTCCCTATGCCTATGTGACCGCGTGTGATACGCCTTTTGTTCGGCAGTCGGTGATCGAGCATATTGTCGGTCAGATTGAAAAAGGATATGACGTCATTGTACCGAGAACCGATGACGGGCTTGAAACCTTGTCCGCTGCCTATTCAAAAGAATGTGTCCCCCTGATAGAAACCTGTCTTGAGAAAGATATCTATATGATTAAAAAATTTTTCAGACCCGGAAAGGTAAAAGAGATTCCCGTCCGGGAATTAAAGCCCCTGGACCCGGATCTTCAGTTTGTCTTTAATGTGAATACCCCTGAAGACCTTGCGAAGGCTATAAGAATGGCGGATAAAAAAGGAAAAAAAGGAGAATGAAATGAATATTCAAACCCTCGTGGAACAGATCAAGAAACACCCGGACTTTCATAAGGCCGGAATGATTTTATGCCATAACGGTGTGGTCCGGGCAACCTCCCGGGAAGGCGATGAAGTGACCGGTCTTACCATCAGCGTTGATCATGACAAACTGAAACAGATTATTGATGAACAGAAAAAAACACCGGGAATTGTTGAGATTCTGATCCATATCAATGAGGGCAAGCCCCTGAAGGTGGGAGATGATGTCATGTTTCTCGTGGTGGCCGGAGACATAAGGGAAACAGTGATCCAGACCCTGACCAATACCTTGAATCTGGTAAAGACACAAGTGACCAGTAAAAAACAGTTTTTTAAACAGGAAAAAAAATGACGGAATTTACCCATCTGGATAAAGAGGGCAGGGTGAGAATGGTGGATGTGGGGGAAAAGACCGAAACCCACCGTGTGGCCATAGCCGGGGGCAGGATTTTCATGGAAAAGGAAACCCTTGAAAGGATCATGGATGAAAAAGTCAAAAAGGGGAATGTTCTTGAGGCTGCCAGAATCGCCGGTGTCATGGCAGCCAAAAAAACATCTGACCTGATTCCCATGTGCCATCCTTTGAACATCACCCATGCCCGGATCGATTTCTCTTTTGATAAGGATAACCCAGCCATTGATATCGAAGGCGAAGTGTCCCTCACAGGCAGGACCGGTGTGGAAATGGAGGCCCTGACTGCGGTTTCAGTGGCAGCCCTCACCATTTATGACATGTGTAAATCCTATGACAAGGCCATGAGGATATCGGATATTCATCTCAAATTCAAATCCGGGGGTAAAAGCGGAACATATACTGCAAAATAGCATGATATCCCTTGAGAATCTCACGTATTTCATGGCAGGCCTCGGTCTTGGGGTGGTTTTGTGTGCTGTTCTGGCAAAAGCATGGGGTTTCTTTTTTTCAAATAAGATAA
>CAZWMY010000030.1:0-36040 GCA_964635025.1 uncultured Desulfobacula sp.
CGCCTATATATAAATGGTTTAAGCTAAAATATAAAAAATTTTTTGGACAGAACGAAAAAAAACAAAAGGAGAAAACCAATGAAACGATTAATTCTGACCCTGCTGGCACTGATGCTGCTGGCAGCCCCGAGTTACGCGGGCCCAAAAGACATTATCTATGCCTCGGATTCCACGGCAAAATCCCTTGACCCCCACGATACGTCAGACACCTATTCCGGTGCCATTGAGCGTGCAATCTGTCAGGGCCTGATGGGTTTTGACAAAGACCTGAACATTATCCCGCTGCTGGCCGAGAGCTACACCTTTAACGACACAGCAACTCAGTTTACATTTAAACTGAGGCAGGGAATCAAATTCCATGACGGCACACCCTTTAATGCCAATGCCGTAAAGGTCAACATGGATCGGTTGATGACCGGCAAATACAAAAGATCCAGTCTCATGAAACCTGTGGAATCCATCAAGGTGATAGATGACTATACGGTTCAGTTCAATTTGAAAGAACCCTTTGGCGCTTTTGTCAATGCCATTGCCCATCCCGGTTCCCTGATCCTGAGCCCCAAATCCATTGAAACCTATGGGGATGAAGTCAGCAAACACCCGGTTGGGACCGGCCCCTATATTTTTGAAGAATGGATTGCAGACAGTCATGTAAAAATTAAAAAGAACCCGGATTACTGGAGAGGTAAGGTAAAGGTGGATACCGTCACCTTCCGTCCCGTCCCGGAAAGCGGTTCCCGCCTTGCCATGCTGAGAGCCGGCCAGGCCCATTATATCTATCCCATGCCGGCAGAATTGCTCAAGATGGTTGAAACCGACAATAAAATCGACATCATTAAAAAACCTTCCATCATTGCCCGATATCTGACCATGAACACCTTGTACAAGCCTTTTTCCGACATAAGGGTTCGCCAGGCCGTGAATTATGCCCTGGATAAAGAAGCCATCATCAAAATTGCCTGGGGCGGCACAGCTATCCCCATGGATTCCCTCCTCCCGCCCAATCTTCAGTTCTATAAAAAACAGGCGGTCTGGCCCCATGACCTTGAAAAAGCAAAAGCACTTATGAAAGAAGCAGGATATGAAAAGGGGTTTGAAGTGGTTTTTTTAACCCCCAATGCATCCAATCGTCTGAGGGCCACTGAAATGGTCCAGCAGCAACTGGCGAAAATCGGCATTACCGGGAAATTAGAATCCATGGATGCGGCAAGCTATTTTTCAAAGCTTGAAAATCAAAAAAAAGATGACCTCAATCCGCTTCCTTTTATCGGATTCGGCGGCTGGTCTGCTTCAACAGGAGATGCGGACTGGGGGACAAGACCGCTTATCGCAACGGAAGCATTTCCGCCGGCCATGTCCAATTATGGCTTTTATTCGGATAAGAAAGTGGATGGATTCATAGCAGCCGGTCTTGCTTCGGCGGATGTGAATGTGCGCAAAAAAGCCTATGCGGATTTACAGGATTATGTATGGCAACAGGCACCTTGGGGGTATCTGATGGTGGAAACCCTGGTCGCAGCCAAATTAAAAAATGTTCAAGGCATTTATCCCATGGCGGATGGTGCTTTTTCAGTTGAAGCTGCCGAACTTACGGAATAAGTAAAAAATAAGTTTATGTTTAAGTATTTTTTTAAGCGCATCATTGCCATCATCCCGGTGCTTATTGTGGTTTCCATCCTGGCATTTGCCTTTGTGCATCTTTTGCCCGGAGACCCGACCCGGATGATGGCAGGAGCGGACGCAGACCCGGAAACCATTGAAATGCTGCGCAAGGAAATGGGGATGGACCGGCCCCTTGTTGTACAGTATCTTTTTTATATGAAAAATCTTACAACCGGTGATCTGGGAAAAAGCCTTCGCACCAAGAAACCGGTATTTGACGAGATTTTACTCAGATATTGGCCGACCATGTATCTTGCCGTCATGGGCATCACCTGGTCGGTGATTATGGGTGTTCTTTTTGGAGCTGTGGCTGCCGTTTACAACGGCAAATGGCAGGATGACACTGCAATGCTGCTGTCTGTTTCCGGGATTTCCGTGCCCCAGTTCTGGCTGGGGCTCCTTGCCATCCAGCTGTTTGCCGTACACCTGGGATGGCTTCCCGTAGCCGGGTATACCGGTAAATTTTCCGAACTGATCCTGCCTTCTTTTACCCTGGGTGCCACTGTGGCTGCGGTTATGGCAAGGTTTACCCTGTCTGCATTCCTGGATGTGCTGAATGAGGAATATATCTCCACAGCCAGGGCAAAAGGGGTGGCCGAATCCCTTGTCATGTGGAAACATGCCTTTAGAAATGCCCTGATCCCGGTGGTGACCATGGTGGGTCTGCAGTTCGGATTTCTTCTGGGAGGATCTGTGGTGGTGGAGACGGTATTTGCCTGGCCCGGTATCGGCCGGTATATGATAGAAGCCGTGGCAGTGCGGGATTATCCTGTTCTCCAGGCCCTCTTGCTTTTGTATTCGTTTCATTTTGTTTTTATCAACCTTTTGGTGGACATGGTTTACGCCCTGATCAACCCTGAAATCCGTTATGAGTAAAGATATGGCTATGACACAAAAGAAAACGCCTTTTTCCATTTTTCTGTACAAATTAAAACATCGGAAAATTGCCATGATCGCTGGATTTTTTATTGTGTTTCTGGTGTTGGTGGCAGTTTTTGCACCCCTTGTTGCACCCCATGACCCTTATAAAACCGATTACGGCATTTCCATGATGCCCCCGAGTCTTGAGCACCTTGCAGGCACGGACCTGTACGGCCGGGATATTTTAAGCCGGATTATTTATGGTGCGCGAATTTCCCTGGCCGTGGGATTTACATCGGTTTTAGCAGGGGCCCTGGTCGGGGTGACGCTGGGAGTTATCAGCGGATTTTTCGGCGGGATTCTGGATGGGCTCATCATGAGGACATCGGATGTTCTTTTTGCCTTTCCCGGTATATTGCTGGCCATTGCCATTGTGGCCATCCTGGGCCCGGGTCTTTTTAATGTGGTGATCGCCGTGTCCGTATTTTCCATGCCCACTTTTGCCAGGATCGTACGAGGCTCTACCCTGGCGCTGAAAGAAACACTTTATGTGAGGGCGGCCACAAGTCTTGGGGCATCCAAAAAACGGCTGATGTTTATCCATATCCTGCCGGGCACGCTCAGTGGGGTAATTATCTTTTTTACCATGAGAATCGGAACCTCCATCATTACTGCTGCAAGCCTGAGTTTTCTGGGTCTGGGCGCCCAGCCGCCCACACCGGAGTGGGGGGCGATGCTCGCAGAAAGCCGCGGCTATATCGGTGTAGCCGATCACATGACTATTTTCCCGGGCATTGCCATCTTTTTGACCGTGCTGTTTTTTAATCTTTTCGGAGATGGGTTAAGGGCCGCCCTGGACCCAAAAACAAAATAGGGTGAAAGGTTAAGGCGGTTGATCAAAATGCAGACCCCATTAAAAAATCAGATAAAAAAACTGGCCGTGATCGGGCTTCAGCAGACATTTCTTCACATGGTGTATGATCAGATCAAGGAGCTTGCCAAAGGAAAAATCCATGTCAGAACGGTTTCTTTAAACGATCTGGATGAAAACCCCTTATTCCCGGATGAAACCATTCTCTATTTTTCCAGGGGGTTGAAGACCATTGTGGAAAAGATGTTCCCCGAATGCAGACAATATATTTTTGCCCGGCGGGAAAACCTGGTCTATAATATGCGGGATCTTTTTTTGCTCGAGCCGGGAAGGCGAATACTGGTGGTCAATGATGTAAAAAGCAATACCGATGAAATGACGGCGGATCTTAAGTCTTTAGGATTGAATCATGATTTTTTTCCTTATTACCCGGATGAGCCCTTGCCGGAAGATATTGACCGGGTGGTCACGTCCGGGGAACGAATGCTGGTGCCGGCCAAACTCAAAAGTACTCCCCTTATTGATATAGGACTTCGGTTTATCAGCCTTGAGTCCATATATACCTTGTTTGATTATTTTGAAATACCCTATGCGCATGCATCCCTTGCAAGGCATTATATGAAGGCCATGATGCTGCTGTCGGAAAAATGGCCGGTTCTGGGAGAGGACCGGTATCGGCGTTCCTCCTGGTTCGGCACCCGACAGGATACGTCGGCGCCGTTTACCTTTGATGACCTGGTTCAGAACAGTAAGACCATGAAAGCATTCTGCCGGGATGCAAAGAAAATGGCCGCAACGGATAATCCCATCCATCTGTATGGCCGGACCGGCACAGGTAAAACCAGGATTTCACAGGCCATTCACAATGCATCCCGATTCAGAAAAGGCCCTTTTATTTCCATCAATTGTGCAGCCAGGCCTCCGGAAGCCCTGGAACGGGAATTGTTTGGGTGGGAAGATGCCGCGGTTACCCATAAAAGCCTGTTTGAAATAGCTGAAAACGGCACCCTTTGCATTGAAGAGATCGGAAGCCTGCCGGAAAAACTTCAGGCAGGCCTGCTCCAGGCCGTATCGGAAAAAAAGATTATCCGTTCAAACGGAAACGGTGTAATACAGGTCAATGTCCGGTTGATTACCACTGCCAGCCGGCGTCTGGATAAGGCACCCCATCATAATTTTAATTCCAAGCTCTTGTTTTTGATTGCGCAGCATTTTTGCCGGGTCCCAACGCTCAATGAACGGGGGGAGGATTTCGAGGCAATTGTGGCGGATTATCTTGAAAACGGGATCAAAAAACCCCATCTGATTATACCGGCGGATACCATGGAAGCCCTCAAAGCCCACAACTGGGAGGGCAATATTCAGGAGCTTCACAATGTTCTCCAGCATGGAATCTGCATGTCAACCGACATATTGTCAAAAAAGAACCTGCCGTATTATATTACAAAAAGCCTTTCCTTGCGGGAAAAACCCGATGATCTTCCGGAAAAGGAAGATTCATCTGATGAAAACCAATTTTTATCCATCACCCGGGATTTGACAACCCATGGTTTTTTGGCAGAAAGCAAACAAATCCTGACTATTTATTGGGATGGAAAGGGAAGAAACCATGCCTATGGCAGAAGCACGGTTTTGAATCTGCTTGAAAAAAAAGGGTTTAAACTGACCCAGCAGCAGCTTCGCCTGAAATTGGAACGCATGGATAAACTAGGGCTCCTGATTGTCCGGCCGGGGCGCGGCGGCACCACTATTTCGGAAATAGGGGAGAAATATTTAAAATCCCTGTCTGAAGGAAATTTTTAGTTTCTGTGGGAGTTTAAAAAACATTATAGATGATAAGAGAAAAAAATGATTGCATATTTTAATGGTGAGTTTCTAAAAAAAGAAGACATCCGTATTTCGCCGGACGACCGGGGGTTTTTATTTGCCGATGGTTTGTATGAAGTCATCAGAAGTTATCAGGGACACCTTTTAAGGCCGGGGGATCATATCAGCCGCCTCAATTATGGGGCAACCCATTTAAAGCTCTCAAAAACGGAATTTCCCGAGTTTGAAGAAATCTCCCTGGAGCTGCTTAAACAAAACAACCTGACATCCGGTGCCGCAACCGTTTATATCCAGGTGACCCGGGGGGTTGCAAACCGCACCCATGCGTTTCCGGACCCGGTCACCGGGCTGACGCTTTATGCAGCTGCTTCAAAATTTGATTCAGAAAGTGCTTTAAGAAAACAGGAACAGGGGATTCATGCCATCACCGTACCAGACATCCGGTGGGCCAGGTGTGATATGAAAACCACGGGCCTGACTGCCAATATCCTTGCCAACCAGATGGCAGTTGAAAACACGGCCTCTGAAGCTGTTTTTGTCCGGGACGGGGTTATGCTGGAAGGCACCCATTCCAATTTTATGGCCGTGTTTGATGATGTACTGGTTACGTCACCCTTAACCAATTATATCCTGGGCGGCATCACCCGGAAAATTGTTCTTGAACTCTGCCGTAAGGAAAAGATTACAGTACAAGAGCGGCCTGTTTTTGAAAAAGAAATGCACATGGCATCAGAGATGATGATTGTGGGCACTACAGTGGAAATTACACCCATTGTAAAGATGAATCACACCATGATCAGGGACGGTCACCCCGGTCCGGTGGCACGCACGCTTCAGACTGCATTTCAGCGTGAAATAGAGCATCTTTGAAATAAATTCATGACTGATTGAGTTGGCTGTCTATTTTAGATTCGTTTTTCCAAATTGATTCTTGACAAGGAGGGGGAAGTTTATTTTCTATTGCCAGGGGAGGCTCCAGGGATGAGGAGTTTCAGATCAGCTTCGGTGTTGGCCTTGGTGACGCCGTCATCGTTCCACCTGAAAGCCTCACCGTTCAGGATGATTTTTTCTTTATTAAACCAAACCGTTAAATCATCTGACTCCTGTTTTTTTCTTTCCGGTTCTATGCTTGGTACGCCGACTTTATAGAGGTTATTGGTATATTTTATCGTTTTGGATAATTGCTCATCAGAGCGAATGATTTGGGACTTGAAGACCATTTCTATATCGTAGCCTTTTTTTCCGGTATTGTCCGTTGCAAGTTTTTCACGAATAAGAGAGATGGTGATCTCTGAAGAACGCTTTCCCTTTATAAAAGATTTGATCGCAAGTACATCTTTAAAAGTCAGCACGGTCATCTCCTGAAAGTCCGGCATCACGGCAGCATTGACAGGATAGAAATCCTTTTCCTCGGCCTCATTCTTTAAACGCAGGGTTACCAGTGAATTTTGCGCCATCCAGCGAGTCGGCAAAAAAAGGGTGATATTGTCGCCCTTAAAAACATTGAGGGGGTTTAAAAGAGACTTATCCGCAACCTGCAGCAACACGCGGTCGAATTCAGGTTGTATTTTTTTTAAGATATCACTGTTTCTAAGCTCCCCGTAGAGCCACAGCAAATCATAATTATTCACCTTATCGTTTTTCATCACCATATCCATAATGCGATTGAAAACATCGGGCCGGGCATTCAGCAGCAAAGCCGGACCAACCGCCCGAATCATATCGGGAGAGTCAATAAAAGCGGTATGCCCGTTATCCAGATTACGCAGAATCAGCTTGCCCGCCGTATCAGGATCTCCCATACGGGCATACTGAAGGGCGGCAAAAAGTATATTCCCCCAATCGGCATCGTCCGAATTGGCTAGAATCAGATCCAAATCGCTTTTAAGCATGCCGGGGTCTGATTGTTCGGTTTTCATCATGGTTTTGCACATGGCAACAGAGGCTGCATACGGGTCTTTTCTCAAAATTTTCTGATTGATTTGTTGAAATTGGTTGAAGCAATCAACCGCCTCCTCATTGTTGCCGATTTCCTGGGCTGCTTGACCGCGGTAATACCAATAGGGCGGGAATTTTTTGAAATTGTTTTCGATCCGTTCCAATTTGCGGTGCCGCCGTTCAAGATCGGGCTCCTTTAATATATCAGTATAATCGCTGAGCTGTTTTTCATTTAATCTCCATTCATCAGGCAAATCATACCGCCGCATCAATTCCCAGGAGTATTTGAGCAGCTTTTTATAAAAATTGTTGAACCCCTGCATGGTTTTTGCCTCAATTGCCCATTTACCTTCCTCTTTTTCCTTAGCATATGAATCCATTTGAGACCGGTAATTAAAATAAAAGGAACCGGTGTAAAGTACTGATTTTAAAATCCCTGCATAAGGGTTGAGAACCAAGTCAGTATCGAAAATGCGCGATTTCATTCTGTTTTTAAGCTCGGCTTGGACATTTTTATCAAATCGGGTCAATATGTAATCCCTCTCATGATCTAAAATTTTCGAATTTGTGAGCAGGTCCATGAGTTCTTGAAGCAATGTAATGATATCGGCGTCAGGAATATTGCTTAAATTCAAGTTATTGATGATGGTATTGTATTCCTGGTCCAGAACCACCTTGTCATTGTACGTCATGATATGGGTCAAAGAGACTGCGATCAGGTTTAAAGATTGCAAGACCTGGAGCTTGGCCTGATCCTGATTGAGGTCTGCCCGAATTTCCCTGGGGATAAACAATCCGGACAACAGGATGAAAATAAGAATGATAACCGACTGTAAACCCATGAAAAATTTTCTTTGAATGGTCCGCATTTGCATTTTTCCATCCGTTGATGAATCGGATTTTACTTTGGCCGTTAATAGTTTCAACCTGTATTCTATATGATTGGAATACAGTTTTTGTCAAGTCAATCCGAAAGCATTACAGGCTAAAGGATGCCTTTGGCAGAGCTTGCCAAAGGCATGTTTTAAATTTTTATTTCTCCTTGACAGGAAATGGTTTTTAATGGATGTATGATTTTTTGACCGAGAGAACCAGTGGCTTAATTTTCAAGGAACACAAAATGGATATTCATTCTATTGCTTCTCAGTGTAAAGAAGCTGCAATCCTCATGTCTGCACTTTCAGGCCCGATAAAAGATGCAGCATTGAAAAATGTCATTCGTATTCTGAAAGACAATTCAGACCGTATTTTTAAAGCCAATGCAAAAGACCTTGAACAGGCCAAAAAAGACAACCTGGATTCGCCTTTGATGAAACGACTGAAATTTGACCGGGTCAAGCTATCTGAAGTCTGCGAAGGGATTGAAAGCCTTATAAAACTTGAAGACCCTGTGGGCAAAACCTTAAGTGCAAAAGAACTGGACAAGGGATTGCGGCTTTTTAAGGTGAGCCGTCCTATCGGGGTCATTGGGGTTATTTTTGAATCTCGGCCCGATGCCCTGGTGCAGATTGCCGCCCTCTGCCTGAAAAGCGGAAATGCAGTATTGCTCAAAGGCGGAAAAGAGGCTTTTTTTACCAATCAGGTTCTGTCCTCCCTGATTCTGGGCGCCGGGGTGGAATCAGGACTGCCGAAAGGGTGGCTGGGTTTGCTTGAAACACGGGATCATGTGGATCAGATGCTGAAACTTGAAAAAACGGTGGATTTGATCATTCCGAGAGGCAGCAATGAATTTGTCCGCTATATTATGGACCATACCACCATCCCGGTATTGGGTCATGCCGACGGGATCTGTCATCTCTATATTGACAGGTTTGCCGACCTTAAAATGGCAGTTGATCTTTCTGTGGACAGCAAATGCCAGTATGTGGCGGTCTGTAATGCCCTGGAAACCCTTCTGGTGCACGAGGCTGTGGCAAAAGAAATTCTCCCGGACCTTAAAAAAGCGCTGGAAGAAAAAGGAGTTGAAATTTTCGGTTGCGAAAAAACCCGCACTATCATTGATGTTAAAGCGGCAACAGAAGAGGACTGGCAAACCGAATACCTGGATCTGAAACTGTCAGTCCGGGTGGTGCCTTCCCTGAAAGAGGCCGTGGCCCATATTAACCGTTACGGGTCAGGCCACACTGACGGAATTGTCACCCGGGATAAGGAAAGGGCGCTATTTTTTATGAACCATACGGATACGGCCGATGCCTTTTGGAATTGCAGTACCAGATTCAGTGACGGGTTCAGGTTCGGGCTCGGTGCCGAAGTCGGGATCAGCACCAATAAAATTCATGCAAGAGGTCCTGTGGGCCTTGAAGGACTTATGATTTACCAGTGGCGGCTTTTGGGCAACGGGCACAAGGTTACGGATTATGCCGGAGAAGATGCCAAGCCCTTTACCCATAAAATCATTAAAACGGATTTTGATCAGGAATAAAACATGCCGGAAGAATTTTTAAACCAGGCCAAAAGGGTGGTTGTCAAGCTCGGCAGCAATCTGATTACGGCTGCTAATAGTTTGAACCTGGAAGTGATAGATTCCATTACCCATCAGATCAGTGTGCTCATGGATAACGGCATCGAAGTTATCCTGGTATCCTCTGGAGCCCAGTCTGCCGGGCTCAGGAAAATGGGGATGGCAACCCGTCCGACCGAGATGCCCAAACGCCAGGCCATTGCCGCCATTGGTCAGAGCGGGTTGATGATGACCTATGAAAACAGTTTTGAACAAAATGGTAAAAAGGTTGCCCAGATTCTTCTGACTTCGGAAGATCTGAATCACCGGAAACGCTATCTGAATGCCAGAAACACCTTGAACACGTTGATTGAATGGAAAGTAGTCCCCATTATCAATGAAAATGACACCGTCATGATGGAAGAAATCAAACTGGGTGACAATGATAATCTGTCGGCCATGATAGCGCTTTTAATGGATGCGGATTTTTTATTTATTCTCACCGATATCGAAGGCCTCTATAATAAGGACCCAAGACAGTTTTCCGATGCACGGCTTATTTCAAAAATCACTTCATTTAAAAAAGAGATTGAAGGATATGCCGGTCATATGCCAGGCAGTCTGGGCACAGGAGGGATGCTGAGCAAAATCAAGGCTGCAAAAAAGGTGACCTCGGCAGGAATCCCTATGATCGTGGCAAAGGGAAATATTGAAAACGTTTTGCTGCGGATTTTTAATGGAGAAACACTGGGTACGTATTTTGTTCCGAAAAATAAAAAGCTCGCCAGCCGGAAATGCTGGATTGCCCATACCCTGGCTCCTAAAGGAAGTCTTGTGATTGATGACGGGGCTGTTCGTGCCGTCCGGGAGAATGGAAAAAGCCTTTTGCCCATTGGCGTGGTAAAAGTCGAAGGAGAGTTTGACGAAGGGGCACCGGTTGCATTCAAAACTCTGAAAAATGAAACCGTCGGCATCGGGCTTGTCAATTACCGGTCTTCGGATGTTGAACTGATCAAAGGATTAAAAACGTCCCAGATCGAAGCCTGCCTTGGCAGCAAACATTATGATGAAATCATTCATCGGAACAATATGGTTTTAAAAGATCTTTTCTGATAAAAAAATCTTTTTGGATTTTGTAATATTGACAAAAGAAAATTCTATCTTTATTCTCAAGAAAATTTTTTATTAATCAGGCAATAAGGAAGCATCTGATGGCAAAGAGACTCACAATACAGGCAGCGGTTGAAGAATTTGAACTTTATGATCTCTATAATGATATTATCGAATCCTATGGGGATGAACTGGAGGATCCAAGCCTAGTTTCCGATTTGTATGATCTGATTGACGAATATGAAGAAGTGTTTGAGTTTTTCAAGGATTCGGACGGAGATTATACCGAGAGCTTTGAGAGAAACCTGAGGGATGCCATCACAACCATTGTAGAAGAAAACGAAGCATTGTCCTTTGTGGATGATGATTTTGCCGATGATGATATCCCAGAAATATTTGATGAAGATTTTGATGATGATGAAAAGGATTTTGATCTTGACATGGATGAGGAGGATGAAGCAGACCCTGAAGAAGATTACTAAGGAAATTTCCGGTTTCAGATTTTGACAAACCCTGGCAGCCCTTTGATGAAATTCTGACAAAGGCTGTAAGTATAAGCTCCCTGACAGGGGATCATGAGCCGGTCTCCCACCTCGATGCCCTCACCAAAATAAGCATACCCAAAGACATCATGGGGTGTGCATAACGACCCTAGAATATGGCAGGGCTTTTCAAAAAGCCCATTTCTGCTTAAATTCAATATAGGAAAATAGTCGGTTTCAAAGCGTTCCCAGCCGATGGCATTGGTCCCGGCATCGGTGATCACAAGGTCATGACTTTTTTTATCAATCACGGACAAAAGAAGGTGCATAGAGCTGTGGCAAATCCATCGCCCGGGCTCAAAACAGATCCGGCAGCTTACATGGGGGAAGAGATGGGTATTGACGGCATCGGACACTGTCTTTGCAAATATTTCAATGGGGGTGCCCGGTATCCGGTAATGGGGCTGCACCGTCTCCCAGGAGCTGAACGGTTTTGGCGCTGAAGATCCTTCCAGGGGTTCCGGGAAATGAAGCCATTCTCCTTCTTCGGGCCAGTATCCGCCGCCGATGTCGATGAATTCAATGCTGCTGTTAAAATCCTTTGGCATGTGAGCAAGCGTCCGGCCAAAGTGGGTAATAAATTCCACTTGCCGTTCCGGGGTCAGGTTCCAGCTTGAATGAAACTGAAGACCCTTAAAACTGATATGGGGCAGGGGTTTTATCTTTTCCCAGAATTCAGGCAGCATTTTTAACTCAATACCGAATTTTCGCCATAAGCCGTTGGGATTTGTGGTCAGGCGGATACCGGTTTTAATGGGGGAGGAGATATCCGATCCAGCCAAAAGGGCGGAAAGCCGTTCCAGTTCGCCGAAACTGTCCAGAAGAAGGGTGACCCTGCCCCTGTGCTGAATAGCGAGTTCAAGTTCTTCATTGGTTTTTCCCGGCCCGCTGAAGATAATATCGGCGGCATCCAAATTTAAAGCGGTGGTTAATTCAATCCCGCTGGAAACATCAAGGCCAAAGCCACATTCAAGAAGAGTTGCAGCCACTTGCGGATGATTATTGCTTTTTATGGCATAATAATACGAAGTTTGATCAAAATATGAGTTGAATGCCTGTGAAAACCTTTTCGCTTTTTCTTTTAAAACCGCGGTGTCAAGAACCCACAAAGGAGACCCGTGTTTTTGTACAAGAGAGATATAGGTCTCTTTTTGTTTGAAATAGGTTTTGACTAATTTTTCAAGTACTTCCTTTTCAAGAAGAGGGGTGGCGGACTGTTGTTGCTCAGTCATCAGAAGAGCTCTCCCGGTTTTTTTTGGTCTATTAGAATTTTAATCTTTTTTAACATTGAAAGGGCCTCAGACTCAGGGGAATCTTTGTCCGACGGAGTGATGATGACATGCCCGAGGAGCCATGAATCATAATCTGTTGGCGGCAGTTTGATGATATGTCCGGGTTTTTTTGTCAGGTGGATGGATTTAACCCGCTTGTCTTTTTCAAGCCGGCTGCAATCAATCCTTTTTAAAATGCCTTCCTCTTCCGCATGAATCCGTATGGCAACACAAGGGAAAAGGTTCCGGATATCAGGCAGGGTCATGGGGACTTTCCCGGCAAAATCAAGACTGATTTTCAGCATGTCAAGACCTGCACAAACTTTTAGCATATGGGGCAGGCAGTCTCCTCCGGGTCTTGGTGTCATTTCAATGAGCATCATTTTCCCGTTCGAAATAATAAAATCCACCATGCAGAGCCCTCTTTTTATTCCAAGGGCGGTGGCGCCTTTGAGCAGGGTTTCGTGAAGTTGGCTTTCAGTGATGGAATAGGGCAGGGCACAGGGCAGAATATACCCCTGAATGGTGCCAAAGGGTTTTAAAGGTGTTTTTATTTTCTTTGCCATTCGGATGACATGGACGGAATCATTTTCAACAATAAAATCACAACTGTATTCAGGGCCTTCTATATGCTCTTCCGCCAGCATGAGATGTGAATTTGAAACCGGTTTTTTAAAAAGAGGGTTTTCAGTCCTGTCTTGAAGGCCGTTTTTTATGGTCTCAAAGGCGGTATGGCAGTCGGACTCGCTTATACATCGGAATACCAGCTCGCTGCCGCTGCCAATAAACGGTTTTAAAACGCATCCTGTCGGCATCGTATTGAAAAATTCAACAACCTCAGATACCGAGTTGATCGGGGATATCCGCGGACACCCGACCTGGTGATGATGCCAAAACTGTTTGGAATTATATTTGTCCCTGGCGTTCTGTATGGCGGTAAGAGAAGGATAATCAAGGTTCAGTGACCTGGCGATGAAAGATGCAAGCTCCATGGACTCGCAGTCAAAACAGAAAATGCCATCAAGAGCCTGGCCCCATTTTTTAAGGTGCATGAGCAGGCTGTCAAGAACCAGGTCTTTGTCAGACAACGGAACCAGAATCTCTTCGTCTTCTCCTGGAGTTTCCTCATCGGCATTTTGTCTGATGTCGGGCTGAGTTATGAAAAGCGCTCTGGCCGGACAGGAGAGTTTTATCCACTGGATATAGTCTGAGGTCGTACCGGTTACTAATATTTTATGATGCAATTTTTTAAAGGGTTGGGAAAGGGGTTTAAGGCTTGCGGCTGAGTAAATTTGAATGGATCGGGCATCAGATTATAGTTCAGGCCAGTCATTGTCGGAGTCCTTTTTTCTGTTGGGTTTTTTCCATAGTTTTTTCTTTTTTTTATGGAGTTCCTTTTCATCTTCGTCATCATAATAATCACGGAATTTCGGAGATTTGTGCCGTTTTTTTGTATCTTTTTCCGAGTAATCAGAATCATAATCGCTCATGGAATATCCTTGTCAGTACCTGTTATCCTTTCCTCTGTCACTAGAGATGTTGAACCGTATTTGGTTTTACGGCCGCATTTTCTATATCATAAAAAATAATGGGAACGCAAACACTATGGATAAAGAATTTTAAGATCATATATTTTTTATGTAATGAAAATTTTATTTAATTTCAATAGGATATAAGAAAAATAATTGCAATTTAAGAATAAGTCTTTTAAAATTCTAAAAAATCCTGTAAAAGGTTGTGTTTGATTAGCGGCAATACCCATGGTTTTATGGGTAGATATTAACCTTATAATGATGGTTTTATGCATTGTAGATTGAGATTTTCATGTTTATTCGGCAAGTTAAATACTCAAAAGATAATCTGGGATATCTTGTTTATTCCGCAAGCGAGGGAATTGCAATTGATGCTGGGGGGGTAGAAGACATACTTTTTTTTGCAGAAAAGAATCACATCCGCATTAAATATGTCTCCAACACCCATTCCCACCACGATCATACTCCCGGCAACCTTGCACTGCTCAAACGAACAGATGCACAATTTATTGAATGCAGAGAGATACACTCAGATCAAACCATAAAACTTGACCAGGAAATTCTGGAAATCATTTACACCCCCGGACATACAGAGGATTCGGTGACCTTTAAAACCGATGAATTCATGGTCACGGGCGATACCCTGTTTAACGGGACCGTTGGCAATTGTTTTACCGGGGATCTGGAATTGTTTTTTTCTTCCCTGAAACGGTTGATCTCTTTTTCAGGTCGTACCAAAATCTACGGCGGTCATGACTATGTGATCGAATCCATGGAAATTGCAAAGACCATTGAAAAAGATAACCCGGATATTGGGGAGTATTTGAAAAAATATGACCCCCTGTTGATAGTATCTACTTTAGATGACGAGTTACGGGCAAATCCGTACATACGGTTTAACGCCCCGAGTATGATAAACAATTTAAAGAAAAGGAATCTGCCGGCAAATACAGAGTTTGAAAGATTTAAATCAATAATGGAAAATTATTGATTTGGAGGTTTTAAACGGTTTGTTGCCCTTTTGCATGCCTAAGCGGCATGCTCATGAGGGGCGGTTTGTTTTTTTGTTTTGGGCGTCCCGTAAATGCTCGGGATAATAATAACAAATATTTTTATTCATTATTGGAGACAGCGTTAATGCTTGATAAAAATATTAAATTTGTTGATGATGCTCAGGGTGAAGGTTGTTTTGCCCTGGGAAGACAGATGACCATTGAATATTATGAATGCGGGGCCGCGGCCTTCCTGGATAAGGACCGCGTTGAGAAAGCTCTGCTAAAAGCAGCAAAGGATAGCGGGGCAACGATCATCAGCTCTTCTTTTCATAAGTTTGAACCCCAGGGCGTCAGTGGTGTTGTGGTGATTGCAGAATCTCATTTTACTATTCATGCATGGCCTGAACATGACTATGCAGCCGTGGACATATTTACTTGCGGAGACAGCATCGACCTGGAAGTTGCGGTTAATTCAATGAAAGACTCTTTTGAATCCGAGAATGTGATTATTTCTTCGGATCAGAACAGAGGAATCATTGCCAAACCTTTTGAACAGCAGAAAATCGGGGAGATTATCAAAAAATCCAAGATTTACCCGATCTCCTGGAAAAAAGAATATGAACGCAAAAATCCCTGGGGAGTTCTGGCCTCTTTTGATATTTATGAGGCTGACCCTGATATCATCAGGGATGCAAAACAGATTGAACGGTTTGTCCATGAACTCAGCGATTTGATTGATATGAAGCGTTTTGGAGACTGCAAGGTGGTTCATTTCGGGGAAGATGAGAAGGTTGCAGGTTTCAGCATGACGCAGCTCATCGAGACTTCCCTGATATCCGGGCATTTTGCCAATGCATCCAATACTGTATACCTGGATGTGTTCAGCTGCAAATTTTACGATCCCCGCCAGGTTGCAGAGTTTGCCATGTCCTTTTTCAAGGGCGGTCATTATAAAATGCAGATCGCTTTAAGACAATAATTTTAACAGTGAATAAAAAAGCCCGGCAATTGAAAGATTTATCAATTGCCGGGCTTTTGGATTATGATGGAGGATATAAATGGAAAACCATCATCAGATCAAGGACGGCTGGTTTTTTGAAACCTGTTCCATGTGGCCGGGGATGGGATTTTCCCTTCAGATTGAAAAGATTCTGTACAGTGGGAAAAGTCAATTTCAAAAAATTGATGTTTATGAGACCCTCAACCATGGGAAAATGCTTGCTCTGGACGGAATCATTCAATTGACGGAGTTCGATGAATTTGCCTACCAGGAGATGCTGGCCCATGTGCCGTTATTTGCCCACCCCCATCCTGAGCATGTCCTGGTCATTGGAGGCGGGGATGGTGGGATATTAAGAGAAATCGGCCGCCATGACTGCGTAAAACACATTGATTTTTGTGAGATAGACGAGGATGTGATAAAAGTGTCACGGCAATTTCTGCCAAGTCTTGCCTGTGGGTTTGACGATCCTAGAATCACTGTTCATATTGGTGACGGCTATGCCTTTGTCCTTGAGACAAAGAAGCAATATGATGTTATTATCGTCGATTCTTCCGACCCCATCGGACCAGGGGATGTGCTTTTTAAAAAACCCTTTTATGAGGGGTTGAAAGCAGCATTAAAGCCGGGAGGAATTGTTGCAACACAGGGCGAGTCCATATTTCTTCATAAAGAATGGGTCATCCATCTTGCAAAGATCACAAAAGAACTCTTTATAAAACAAGGATATTCCTGTATCATGATTCCCACATACCCTGGCGGGAATATCAGCATATGTTTTGGATCACTCGGCCCGGAGCTTCAAAACCCGGGAAGACCAATTCCGGATCAACTTCAGCAGCAGCTGAAATATTACAGTCCGGATATACATAGAGCTTCTTTTGTTTTACCCCATTTTGCAAAAAAGATGCTTGAGAACATATAAATAAAAAAGAGCCAGCCCCCTATGCCGGATGAATTTATATACCAGGTGACAATCAAACCCCTTAAATCGGCTTTGACTGGAGATTTGAAAAATCTTTATAAAGATGCAGGATGGTGGGACCCTGCCTATGACCTGAATCCTCAGTTTTTAGACCATATCGTAAACGGTTCGGCTGTTTTTGTCGGGGCTTTGTATAAAAAAAAATTGATCGGGATGGGCCGGGCCCTTTCCGATCTTGTAAGTGATGCTTATATTCAGGACGTTACGGTTTTAAAGACCTACAGAGGAAAGGGAATAGGCAAAAAGATCATCAAAGCGCTGATAGAAGAACTTAAAAAAAAAGGAGTCGATTGGATCGGGCTTGTGGCAGAACCCGGGACAACAGCCTTTTATGAAGAGCTTGGGTTTGGTGAACTTAAAGGCCATATTCCCTTAAGATATAAGGATTTATAGAATGTATACGCCTGAAGTGGTTTCGCACGCCCATCAAAAAACACAATTTCCAAAATTCAACCGGTTTGAATTAAAAGATAAAGAACTCATCAATACCTATATTAAAAGGTTCAACCCCGAGTCCTGCGAATATAATTTCTCAAATCTCTTTGCCTGGCAGGACGCCTATGACCTTTCCTTTACCATTTATCAGGGACGGCTTCTGATTTATGACGGCATAAACCAATGTGCATTCATGCCGCTGGGCAATGAATTCTATCCTGAAGAGCTGGTTGTTTTGTCGCTTCAGCTCAAAAGCATGGGTCTGAAACCCTGTTATGGTCTTATCCCTTCAGCGTATTTAAAAAAATATCCCGATCTTGATGCGTATTTCTCGGTTAGGGAAGAGCGGGATTATGCAGAATATCTTTATGAAGTCAAAAGCCTGTGCGATCTATCCGGTGAAAAACTCCATAAAAAAAAGAACCTGATTTCCCAATTCATACGATCTTATCCGGATTATCAGGTTCAAAAGATTAAGGGGGACTTAAAAAGCAAATGTGTTTTGTTTGCAAAAGACCTCTTGACCATCCAGAAAAAGCTAGCCCAGGATCTCTTACAGGAGTTTTCAGCCATAGAAACATCCTTCAGATATTTTGAAGAGCTGGGTCTTGAAGGGCTTGTGATCACTGTGGGCGAAAGAGTTGTTGCCTTTTCCGTTTTCAGCCGGTTGAATGAGTCCACCTATGATATTCAGTTTGAAAAATCCCATGCCGACTTTAAGGGAGCGGCTCAGGTCATCAACCATGAGACGGCAACCTATCTTCAGGGTATCTGCCGATATGTCAACCGGGAGCAGGACCTTGGCATCAAAGGACTTCGGCAGGCCAAAATGTCTTATGATCCTATAAAACTGATTGGTTTCCATAGTCTGATTTTTAATTAATCTTGATACTTCACAATAAAAAATGGGTTTGATATGGAAAGCTTCTTGGAGCTGCTAAATTATTTAATCGAGTTTGCCTTGCATCTTGACAGGCACCTGTATGATCTGGTGAGCACCTATGGAACCTGGGCTTACGGAATCTTGTTTGTTGTTGTTTTTGCCGAAACAGGATTTGTTGTTACCCCTTTTTTACCCGGAGATTCTCTGCTCTTTGCCGCCGGCGCCATTGGAGCCACCCATGCATTAAATCCGCACATGGTTTCCTTGATCCTGATCATTGCGGCAATTTTAGGTGATACCGTCAATTATGCCATTGGGTTCCACATCGGTCCAAAGGTGTTCAATAAACCCAAATCCCTCCTGTTTAATCCCGAGCACCTTGAACGGACTCATCGGTTTTATGAGAAATATGGCGGAAAAACCATTATCATTGCACGGTTTATCCCCATAATCAGGACCTTTGCGCCCTTTGTGGCAGGAATAGGCAAGATGAGTTATTTTAGGTTTATTACCTATAATGTGGTCGGAGGAATAGTATGGGTACTCCTCTTTGTTTATGCAGGGTATTTCTTTGGAAACCTGCCCGTGGTCAAACGTAATTTCAGCCTGATCATTATTGTCATCATCCTGATTTCAGTGATGCCGGTATTTATTGAATTTATCAAACACTTGAAAGAAAACAGTGAAAATAAAAAAGCATTGTAATTTTCTGTAAAATCATAGATTCTTTAATCTAATAAAACCAACGCAGAAATATTTTCTATGGTATTTAATACCTTTAAATTCAGAGACAGGCTTTTAATAACCTTTCTTTTTGTGTTTATCCCGTTGATTTTAATGGGCAGCACACTTGTATATTTTCAGGTTAAAAAAATACTTCAGGCCGGTATTGAAAAAGAACTGCAAGAAACGACCGACGCTTTAGCAAACCTGATCAGAACCTCTGCCGCCATATCCATTAAAGCCCAGCTGCATGCTGTCGCAGAAAAAAACATGAGCATTGCGCAACATTGTTATGACCAGTATTTATCAGGAAGCCTGACCAGATCTCAGGCTATCAACAGG
Source organism: uncultured Desulfobacula sp. (assembly GCA_964635025.1). GTDB lineage: Bacteria > Desulfobacterota > Desulfobacteria > Desulfobacterales > Desulfobacteraceae > Desulfobacula. The sequence goes on from CAZWMY010000030.1 coordinate 19,418, forward strand.
ATTGAAGAATTATTCTTAAGCCAGACCATTGGCATCAGCGGTTATATATACTGCCTGAACAGTAAGGGCATGGTTGAAATTCATCCCGATGCCAAGGTAAAGAATACAGACGTGTCCGGCTTTGAATTTGTCCGTCGTCAGCTTGAAATTCGAAACGGATATCTTGAGTATGACTGGAAAAATCCGGGGGAGGAAAACGAGAAGCCAAAAGCACTCTATATGATTTATTTTGAACCTCTGGACTGGATTATTTCTGTTTCATCCTATCGCGATGAGTTCTATGGCCTGGTGGATATTAATGATTTCAGGGACAATCTTCTTTTTCAAAAAACAGGAGATAAGGGCGATGCCTTTGTCCTTGACGAAGACGGAACCATGCTGATCTATCCGGGTATCAACGGTATGAACTTCGATCTTCAATCCGCATATCCAGAAGAATTGGTAAAACAGGTACTTCAGCAAAAAACCGGAAAAATAAACTATTCCTGGATAAATTCAGGAGAGAAAAAGGCCCGGGAAAAACAAATCATATTCAAATACCTGCCTGAATATAAATGGATAGCCGCTTCTTCCAGTTATGTGGAGGATGTTTTTATGCCCATCCATGAATTTAGAAATATTCTGATTTTTATTTTGTCGGTCATTGTTATCGCTTCTGTCGGGATTACCTATTTTATCAGTACCTCTGTGACAAAACCAATGACGTCTTTAATGAAAAAGATTGAAGAGGGCTCCGGCGGGGATTTTTCCGTTCGTATGGACGAGGGTCAATCCGACGAGTTTGGCCGGCTTGCCCGGCATTTTAATTCGTTTATGGAACAACTGGAACAAAACCAGGAACAGATCAAGGATGAAATCAGGAAAAATGTTGAGATTCAGACCGCCCTTGTTGAGAACGATTTAAAGCTGCGAAGCCTTTTCAATCAATCCTTTCAATTCACAGGGATATTGTCTCCCACAGGCATTCTTGAAGAAATCAACCAAAGCGTTCTTGAATTTGCCGGATGCACGGCTGAAGAAGTAAGGTATAAGCCTTTTTGGCAGGCCCCTTGGTGGCAACACGACAAAATGGTCCAGGAACAATTGAAAGAAGCGATACAATCAGCCATAGAAAAAAAGTTCGTCCGGTATGAGACCACCAGTATTTCAAAGAATAATGAGATCAGAAATATTGATATCTCGATAAAATCCATTTTTAATGCTTCCGGTGAAGTAGCCTTTATCATGACGGAGAGCCGGGATATAACAGAATACAAACAGGCGGCGAGAGAACGCAAAAACATGGCGGTTCAGCTGGAAAAATCTCAGAAAATGGAGGCCATTGGGACACTTGCAGGTGGTATTGCCCATGATTTCAATAATATTCTTTCCGGGATTCTTGGTTATGCTCAATTGGCGGAATTGAATATCGGTAGTCCTGCAAAAGCCAGGGGGCATTTGTCACAGATTATCAAAGGCGCCCACAGGGCAGCCGAACTGACTCAGCAGATTCTGACCTTCAGTAGGAGGACTGAATTTGAAAAACAGCCCTTAAGTCTCTATCTGGTTATAAAAGAGGCATTGAAATTATTGAGATCCTCCATTCCATCCACCATTGATATCACCGAAACCATTGCCTCAAAATCAAAAATTTTTGCAGACCCGACCCAGATGCATCAGGTGATTATGAACCTTTGCACCAATGCATATCATGCAATGGGAGAAAAGGTCGGAACCCTGACGGTACAGCTAAGCGAAAAAATGATTTCAGGCGGCAGCGACGTGTTTGACCAGGAAATAAAAGAGGGTATATATCTTGAACTTGAAGTGGCGGATACAGGATGCGGGATGAGTGACGAAATTTTAAAAAAAGCATTTGATCCTTATTTTACGACAAAGGAAATCGGCAAGGGGACAGGTTTTGGTCTGGCCCTGGTCCATGCCATTGTTGAGGAGCATGGCGGCCATATTAAAGTGCAAAGCCGGTTAGGAAAAGGGTCAATCTTTCATATCTATCTGCCTGTTATTGAAGATCGGGATGCTGCCCTGCATATGGATACAAAAAAAGAAAAAACATACACGGGCGGATCAGAAAGGATCATGGTAGTGGATGATGAAGAAGATATACGGATGATCCTTCAGGAGTTTTTAACCACGGCAGGATATAAAGTCAGTATATTTGAAAATGGTGCCAGAGCGTTTAAAGCCTTTCAAAAAGACCCGGATCAGTTTGATATCATTGTAACGGATATGACCATGCCCCAAATGACAGGGGAGGAACTGGCCCGAAAAATATTCAGTATCCGGGAAAATTTTCCGGTTATTTTATGTACCGGTTACAGTGAAACAGTATCAGAGGCTGGCGCCATTGAAATGGGAGTAAGCAAATTTCTTCCAAAACCTTTTTCCAACGAAGATCTTGCAATATCAATCCGGGAAATACTGGATAAGCGGGCAAAGCCTGTATTAACCTGAAGAAGCCTTTTTATAATTGCGTTACTATTATATTTGATCTTAATCTAAGATTTGTTTTTGCCTGCCGAACGCCTTGCTTTATTGTCGAACCGGGAAATAAAATTACACCTCCGGCACAATGGTTCAATCAGTTCTCCTTTATCAAAATGTGCTCTCATATTTTGTGCACGGGGAGAAGAAAGGATGATGTCGAGCGGGGTAACAAAGCAATTTCCCAGCACGATCTCACCGTTGCCGTCCAGACAGCAGGGGACAACATCACCGTTTGCCAGTATTCCGCAATGACTGGTGAGTCCATAGCAATACCCTTTTTTGCTGCGGACAGGATGGGCCATGGAGGGCCATTGAAACCTGGAATCAAAATGAAGATAGAGTCTGTTTTGAAGATGAAAACTTTTTTTCCTTTTCAGGTCTATTTTTGACACATCAAAATTAAATAAGGATTGAAAGAAGTCAAAGGCCGGAGAATTTTTAAGTTCATCGTAATTCCAGAAGCGAAGATTCAGATAAAGGTCCGGCCGGTTAATTTGCGCCTCACAGCAGAATTGATAAATATCTATAAAATATTTATGGCTGTCACAAGATAAAGAACGTGAATCCAAGGCATGAACCGATATATTGATCTGCCGGATTGAATTTTGTTTTAATAGAGTTTCCATTTTATTATGGAGAAGGGTGCCGTTTGTGGTTATCTGAACCGGAACCTCCCATGAAGTGAAAAGATCGCAAAGGGTATCGAATTTCGGGTGAAGCAAAGGTTCTCCAAGAACATGAAGACTTACTGAAGATGCCCTCTCTTTAATTTGTGGCAGAATCCGGAGTATTCCATCCTTTGTCATGGTTTCGGGATTGCGAAGAGGGGTTAAGCAAAATGAGCATGAAAGATTGCATCTATTCGTGATTTCAAGATAAATTTTTTCAAGCTTAGGCATAGTGAAAACCGGTCATGAATTCTTTTCGGATAACTTGACAAACCAGGGTTCATAAAACAAAAAAGGATTTTAGCTTTAACCGCCAAAACCCTCTTGCTGTTGTGGTGCCCAGGGACAGAATTGAACTGCCGACACGGGGATTTTCAGTCCCCTGCTCTACCGACTGAGCTACCTGGGCTTAAAACAACAGAAGGCGTTATATGCTTTTTGACCTTTGATGTCAAGGAAAAATATTTTACCCGGGACATGATTTCAGATATCCCCGAAAATGTGCTGGATCAGCGTACAGCTCGAAATGGAAGCGGTTTCGGCCCTAAGGATTCTGGGGCCAAGAGAGCAGGAGATAAACCCCTTTTGTATGGCCACATCTATTTCATTTTCAGAGAATCCGCCTTCAGGTCCGATGAGGATGAAAACCCGGTTAACAGATGCTTTCCCTTTTAATGTGTTAAGCTTTGTTGACGCCTTTTCCCAAAAGGCGAGCTTTAAATCAGAAGGGTCCGGAAGCATCAGCAGACTCTCAAAACTTATGGGCAGACAGATTTCCGGAAGCCTGCTTCTTCGGCATTGTTTTAAAGACTCTTTAGCAATGGTTTCCCATCGTTCGCATCTTTTTCCCATTTTTTTTGTGTCTGGGATAGGGACGGACCGCTCAGAAAAAAAAGGAACCCATTTTGTAATTCCAAGCTGGGTAACATGTTTGATCACAAAATCCATTTTGTTGTCTTTGAGCATGCCGGAGCAGAGTGTGATATCAATAGGGGATTCGGTGGCCAAGGTTATTTCTTCAAAAATATCCAGATCTACGCGGTCGGCTGAAGCATTAAGAATTCTTGCCATGAAATCTTTTCCCCGGCCATTGGAGATTTCAATGACCGCCCCTTTTTTAAGCCGTAAAACCTTGAACATATGTTTTGCATCCTGGCCCAGAATCGTTCCGGTGGACTGAGCCTGGATGATGTGCGGGATGATAAATTTCTGCATATTAAGACTCATTAGAATAAACAAAGGGTATTTGTAAACCTTTTTTTGTAAACTCCTGATTGTTCTGTATTACCCTGATCTGTCACGTTTTTAAATGGTTGACACTTTGATCCGGCTTTGATATTTTTTGGTGTCCGTTTGAACCTGGAAGGGTTTTGTGATTAATATCTTAATAAAGTGAGGATGTTATGACAGATTGGGATAATGACGGGATAGATATGGATGATACTGCTGGGGAAGATATTATCGAATTGACGGATATCGTCATTGAAGCGTCGGATTCCGGAGCAGAAGATGACATCATTGAACTCACGGATATTGTTAAAAAAGAAGAAATGGATTTTAATCTCGATATTGTCAGGGTCGAAACCGATAACCAAGAAGAAGAGTTTGATACGGATCTTGAGTTTGAAGCAAATGAGACCTTGCCTCAAATGGCCGGAAATGATGATGAGGGGCTGTTAAAATTTACAAGCCTGACGTCGGAACAAGTTGAAGCGGCTCTTGAGAAAATAATTGAAAAACAATTTGCCGATAAAATTCAGACCATTCTTTTTCAGGTGGTGGAAAAAATAATTGAAAGAGAAATTGCAGGAATAAGGGAGAGTTTGCAAAAAGACCTCGATCAGATCGGTAATGTATGACATTGTAAACATTCAGTTTAATTAAAACCAATGGGGATTCATTCAAAATCCCCTTTTTCATTAATAGTAGGTTTAGGAGTTGCATCATATGGGTTCTGATTCTCTTGATAAAGGGTATAGTCCGATAGAAATTGAAAAAAAATGGTATCAATACTGGCTTGATAACGGTTTTTTTAAGGCAAAGGATAAAAGTGATGAAAAATCCTTTTCCATAGTAATTCCGCCGCCCAATGTCACAGGCGTTCTTCACATGGGACATGCATTGAATAATGTCATCCAGGATATCATGTGCCGGTATCACCGGCTTTTGGGGCACAATGTGCTTTGGATGCCGGGGACGGATCATGCCGGTATAGCGACTCAGAATGTGGTTGAAAGAAATCTGGCACAAAAAGGCCTGACAAGAGATCAGCTCGGCCGGGAAGAATTTATCAAGGAAGTCTGGAAATGGCGGGAAAAATCAGGAGGGGCGATCATCAATCAGCTTAAACGGCTGGGGGCATCCTGTGACTGGGACCGTGAGCGGTTCACCATGGATGAAGGCCTTTCCGATGCAGTCCGGAAAGTATTTGTGCGACTCTATAAGGAAGGCCTGATATATGAAGGACAGTATATCATCAACTGGTGCCCAAGATGTAAAACCGCCCTGGCCGATCTTGAAGTCGAGTATGAGGAAAAAGATGCTTACCTTTATTATATACGATATCCTTTTGTGAATAAAAAACAGGGTCTGACCGTTGCCACCACACGTCCTGAAACCATGTTCGGTGATGTGGCGGTTGCCGTTAATCCCAATGATGAGCGGTTCAAGGATCTTTCCGATACCATGGTCATGCTGCCACTGACGGACCGGCTTATCCCCATCATCCGGGATGAGTATGTGGATACCGGATTCGGCACCGGAGTGTTAAAGGTCACGCCGGCCCATGACCCCAATGATTTCAATCTTGGGGAAAAGCACGGTCTTGAAAGACTGAAAGTGATCGATGATGACGGCATCATGCTGGAGGGGGCAGGCCGGTTTCAAGGACTGGACCGGTTTGCTTGCCGGGAGGAAGCTGTAAAATCCCTGAAGGAACAGGGCCTTCTGGTCAAACAGGAGCCCATGAAACACAGCGTGGGAAATTGTTACCGGTGCAGGACGGTTGTTGAGCCCTCTCTTTCCAAACAATGGTTTGTAAAAGTGGGTCCTCTGGCTAAAAAAGCCTCTGATGCGGTGCGTAACGGAAGAACCCGGATTATACCGGAGAACTGGTCTAAAACCTATTTTGAGTGGATGGACAATATCAGGGATTGGTGCATATCAAGGCAGATCTGGTGGGGGCACCGGATACCGGTCTGGAAATGTCCGGACTGCAAAGCCGTGATTGTGGAGGAAAACGATCCTGCGACATGCTCCTCCTGCGGGTCTGCGGAGATTGTCCAGGAGACAGATGTCCTGGATACCTGGTTCTCAAGTGCGCTCTGGCCTTTTTCCACCATGGGATGGCCTGAAAATACGGATCTGTTAAAAACCTTTTACCCGACCCGGGTTCTGGTCACCGGGTTTGATATTCTTTTTTTCTGGGTGGACCGAATGATGATGATGGGCATTCATTTCATGGGAGAAGTTCCTTTTGATGATGTCTATATCCATGCTCTGGTGAGAGATGAACACGGCAAAAAAATGAGCAAATCCAAAGGAAATGTCATCGATCCCTTAAAGGTTATTGATGAATATGGAGCTGATGCCTTCAGATTTACCCTTGCCGCTTTTGCAGCCCAGGGAAGGGATGTGAGGATGTCCGAGTCAAGGGTGGAAGGATACCGGCATTTTGTCAACAAACTCTGGAACGCTTCCCGGTTTACCCTCATGCATGTAACGGAAAAAGATACAAAGATCAATTATCAAAAGCTCGGGTTGTCGGAAAAATGGATTCTTTCAAGATGCGCAAAAACTTCTCTCAGCGTCAAGGAAGGGATTGAAACCTACCGGTTTAATGAAGCGGCGTCCGCCATATATCAATTTGTATGGCATGAGTTCTGCGACTGGTATCTGGAAACCATCAAGCCTGCACTTTATGAAAAGGAAGGGGTGCAAAAACGGGACAATGCCAGATGCGTTCTGTCAAAGGTGCTCAAAGATATCCTGATTATGCTTCACCCTTTCATGCCCTTTGTGACGGAAGAGATCTATCATATTCTTCCCACAGCCGAAGGGTCCGTCATGGCAGCGTCATACCCCTACAGTGAGAAAGAATATGAACTGTATTGCAATGAAACTGCTGAAAAAGAAATGGAGTTTATATCCAGTCTGATTTCCGGAATACGGAATGTCAGAAGCGAGATGAACATCCAGCCGTCGACAAAAATAAAAGTTCTGGCCTGTACCGAGGATGAAAAAGAAAAAATCGTCATAGTGGAAAATAAATCCGTGATTGTTAATCTTTCAACACTGGAAAGCTTTTATTTTTGTGACAGCGATAAGATACCCAAATCCTGTGCATCATCCGTGACGGGAAATACCACATGCTTCGTTTCCCTCGAAGGGGTCATTGATTTTGATAAGGAAATCAAACGGATTGAAAAAGAGTTGGATAAAAACACAAAAGAGCTTTTGTCTGTTCAAAAAAGACTTCATAATGAAAGCTTTCTTGAAAAAGCCCCGGAAGAGGTCAAACAAAAAGTAAAGGACCAGCATGCCGATCTTGAGGAAAAAAATAACAAAATCAAGGGAAATCTTGAACGAATACAAAAACTGAGATAACAGGACATGAACACCATTGAAGAGATTATCAGATTAGCCCTTTTTGAAGATTCCGGGCTCGGGGATATCACAACGGAATCCATTCTGCTGGAACCCTTTTCGGGAAATGGAATCATTGTCGCCAAAGAATCATTCATCCTGGCCGGAACTGAAGTTGCAAAAAAGGTCTTTACGCTTCTGGACAAAACCTGTGAAATTTTTTGCGCTTACTCGGATGGAGACGGCATTCAAACCGGAGATATTATTTTCAAAATTCAAGGAGATCTGGGGGCGCTGTTGAAAGGGGAAAGGGTGGCACTCAATTTTTTGCAGCGCCTGTCCGGGATTGCAACCTTGACCCGCACCTATGTGGAAGAATTAAATTACCCCAATGTCCGGCTTACCGATACAAGAAAAACAACACCAGGTCTTAGATGTCTTGAAAAGGAGGCGGTCAGGGCAGGGGGCGCTTCAAATCATCGCATGTCCCTGTACGACGGCATCCTGATCAAGGATAACCATATTGCGGTTGCAGGAACCATCACCAAAGCCGTTGCCGCAGTTAAAAACAGGGCATCCCATCTTATGAAAATCGAGGTTGAAGTGTCTGACCTAGATCAGGTGAAAGAGGCCCTTGATGCAGGCGCGGATGTGATCATGCTGGACAACATGGGATATGAGATGATGAGAAAAGCTGTCCGGTATATTAATGGCCGGGCCGTAGTGGAAGCATCCGGCAATGTTTCGCTTAAAACGCTCAATAAAATAGCTGCCACCGGGGTTGATGTGATCTCCTGCGGGGCGCTTACCCATCAGGCAAGATCTGTGGACTTAAGCATGCGGATCAATACGGATTAATCCGGAAGAATATAGGTCAATTTGTTCCGGCCTGAATCCTTGGATTTATATAAAGCTTTATCCGTCCGGCTGATAAAGGATCTGAAATCCTCACCCTCTTTTAATTCCGTTGCACCGATACTGACGGTAATTGAATTTTTGATTCCGGGTTCAGGCTCAAAGATGGTCGTACTGATATTGTCCTTTATTCTTGCTCCCACCACGCAGGCTTTTTGAAGCTTTGTTTCCGGCAAAAGGATGGCAAATTCTTCGCCGCCATAGCGATAGGCTGTATCCATGGAACGCATGCAGGAATTGATGACCTGGCCGATTCCCATGAGGACCTTATCCCCTTCCAGATGGCCCCAGGTATCATTATACTGCTTAAAATAATCAATATCCAGGATGAGAAGGGAAAGGGCACGGGAATATCGGTCATACCGCTTGATTTCCGTTTTGATCTGGGAAAAAAAATGGCGCGAATTGTAAAGCCCTGTCAGGGCATCGGTAATGGCGAGCTTTTCCAGTTCTTTCAAGAGAATGGTGCGCTCTTTTTTAAGCTCCGCTTCCCTTAGTACTCTTTTTATCCTGAGATCCAGTTCTTCAAACCGGAAGGGCTTGAAAATAAAATCTCCGGCACCGGCCTGAATGGCTTCTTCATAGGAGTATGCAGCGCTGTACCCGGTCATGACCATGACATCAATATCAAAGGATTCTTTAATTTTCCGGGTGAGTTCAAGGCCGTCCATTCCCTGCATCATGATATCCGTCAATACAATATCAGCCTTAAAGGATTCAAGGATTTTCAACGCCTCTTCACCGCTTGACGCACTTTTAACATTATATTTCAAGATGTTCAGATATTCTTCAACCGCTTCCATAATGGCGGTATCGTCATCGACAATCAGAATGGAGTGCATCATGCGTTTTTTCTCCACGGGTTATGTGTCATGGCCACGAGCTTTCCTTGACACTTTCCTGCTCAATTGATAAATATATAACAAAAAAATTTAGCGGCATACAGGAGTTTTGTCAATATAATAGTTGGGAGTGAATTTGAAGTTAAATAAAAAGAATATCAGAAATTTCAGCATAATTGCCCATATCGATCATGGGAAATCCACTCTGTCGGATAGATTGATCCAGCTTGCCGGCATTATCCCTGACAGGGATATGAAAGAGCAGATCCTGGATTCCATGGATATTGAAAGGGAACGCGGGATCACCATTAAAAGCCAGACCGTAACCTTGCCGTATAAGGCAAATGACGGGGAAACCTATATCCTGAATCTCATCGACACACCCGGTCATGTGGATTTTTCCTATGAGGTGTCAAGGGCTCTTGCATCCTGCGAAGGCGCCCTGATACTGGTGGATGCCAGCCAGGGCGTTGAGGCCCAGACCCTGGCCAATCTTTATATTGCCATGGAACATAATCTTGAGATCATTCCCGTGATCAATAAAATTGACCTGCCTTCTGCCGAGATTGACCGGGTTAAAAACCAGATAGAAGAAGATCTGGGTCTTGACACCGAGGATCTCCTTCTGGTTTCGGCGAAAACCGGCATCGGTGTGGACAAGATATTTGAAGCAGTGGTAAAGAAAATACCACCTCCGGTCGTAGAACAGGATATCAATTTCAAAGCCCTGATATTTGACTCCCATTATGATCCTTTCCGGGGTATTATTGTGCATTTCAGAATTTTTGAAGGAGGTATTAAAAAAGGAGACAAAATTCAGTTCATGTCCAATGATGCCCAGTACAAGGTCGAGGAAGTGGGCTTGTTCCAGATCGTCCGGCAGCCCCAGGATGAACTGGTTGCAGGGCAGGTGGGATATTTTCTTGCCGGCATCAAAAATATCAGTGATGTCAAGATCGGGGATACGGTTACCATGCCGGATCGGCGGTGCGATGCTCCCCAGGCCGGATTCCGGGAACCCACACCGGTTGTTTTTTCATCCATGTATCCGGTGGCGGCCGATGATTATCCGGAATTGACCGAGGCTTTGGAAAAGCTAAAACTCAATGATGCCTCGCTGATCTATGAAAAAGACAGTTCCGCTGCCCTTGGGTTCGGTTACCGATGCGGATTTTTGGGTCTCCTTCACCTGGAAGTGGTCCAGGAACGGCTTGAAAGGGAATATGATGTTTCCCTGATTCTCACATCCCCCTCGGTCCAGTATGAAATCACTTTTACCGATGGCACCGTGAAAATCATTGACAACCCGGTTCAATATCCTGATCCGTCTGAAATCATGAAGGTCAGAGAACCCTTTATCAATGCGTCCATTATTGTGCCGGATAAATACATGGGCAATGTCATGCAGCTCTGCCATGAATTTCGGGGGGTCAGCAAAAATTACCAGTACCTGACCAGCAACCGCATGGAGATGAAATTTGAATTGCCTCTGGCAGAAGTTGTATATGAATTTTATGACCGTCTGAAAAGCGTTACCCAGGGGTATGGGTCTTTTGATTATGTGATTTCCGGATACCAGGAAACCAATCTTGTAAAACTTGATTTCCTCATTAACGGAGAACGTGTGGATGCCTTGTCCCAGCTTATCCATAGGGATAAAGCAGAAAACAGGGCCAGGGTTGCCTGCAAAAAATTAAGAGAAGAAATCCCGCGGCAGCAGTTCAAAATCCCCATCCAGGGTGCCATTGGCGGTAAGATTATTTCCAGGGAAACCATTTCCGCATTCAGAAAGGATGTGACCGCCAAATGCTATGGCGGTGATATTTCAAGAAAAAGAAAACTTCTGGACAAACAGAAAAAAGGAAAGAAACGAATGAAGATGGTGGGTTCTGTTGAGATTCCCCAATCTGCATTTTTATCGGTCCTGAAAAACGAATAATCAATCATGAGAAAAGAAATTAGTGTCTCCTGTCCCATGGACTGTTTCGATCTTTGCAGGTTTGTCATGACTGTTGAAAATAACCTGGAAAAGACCAAATTGTTTGTGTCGGACGACATGTGTAACAACACCGCTTTTATTTAGTCATAAAAGCGGTGCAGTTAAATTTCTGACAGAATCCCCGTATCTCAGACAATGGTGGGCGGGCTGCCTATTATGACAGGTTCTGTTCCATTGAACCCATGGGTTAAATTATTCAACCTTGTGCCAGGTCTGGGTTCTATAGAAAAACGCAATATAGCCTCTGACCATGAGCTTTCCATCTTCTACCCACATTTTACAGGTGTATATTTTACCTTCCTTTGGGTCAAGAATGGTTCCCCCACTGTATTCGTTATCGCTTTTGGCAAGATCCTGGACAATGACCATGCCCTTTGTGGGCTGGTTTTTCCGGGGGTCGTTGTCAGGGCATTTATCGCAGGTGGGGTTAGGATTGTCTCCTTCTTTGATAAACAGTTCCTGGATTTGGCCGAAATATTTTCCGTTCTTCTCAAAGATTTCCACAATGGATTTGGGGTCCCCTGTCTTATCATCAATGGTTTTCCATTTTCCCACAATGGAGGTGTTATCTGCTGCAAAAAGGGAACCGATGAACAAAAAATACAAAATAGCGGGGAAAACACAAAGCTTAATAAGTTTTTTCATGATGGGTCTCCAATGAATAAGATTAATAGAAAAACACTGTTAATCTTCTTACCCTCACGCTTTTTTGGAGTCAAGAAAAATCAGAACGCCATCTTCAACTGTTTTCCCCGGTTATCTGTTTATCAGCTATAGATTTTCATGCTTCACAACCGGATGTTTTTTCAGGTATTCCAGCCGGTTCAGACCATTGGTATAAGCAAGAGCGCTGGCAATGATGATATCAGAGTCAGCCCCTTTTCCAAGCGCCACGATGCCGTCTTCTTCCAGGCGGACCATAACCTCGCCCTGGGCATCGGTGCCTTCGGTCAGAGCAGAGATGGTAAACCGCAGCAGCTTGGACTTGGTGCCGGTGAGCTTGGAAATGATATTATACACCGCATCAATTGGCCCTGTGCCTTCGGTAGCCCCCTGAACCGGCCGGCCTTCAATATTCAACTGAACGCTGGCAGTAGGGAAAACCGTATTGCCGGACAAGACATGGATGTATTCAAGGCAGAAGGTTTCCGAACTTCTTAATACCCCTTCATTGATCAGGGCCTCGATATCTTCATCCTGGATGGTCTTTTTCTTGTCGGCCAGGCGTTTGAATTTTTCAAAAACTCTGTCTAATTCTTCTTTAGACAGATTATACCCCAGTTTTTGAACATGGTCGTTGAGGGCGTGGCGGCCGGAGTGTTTCCCCAGAACTAGGTTGTTTTTGTTTAACCCAATGGTTTCAGGGTTCATGATTTCATAGGTCATGGGGTTTTTCAACACGCCGTCCTGATGAATACCGGCTTCATGGGCAAAGGCATTGGCGCCCACAATGGCCCGGTTGGGCTGGACCAGGATGCCGGTGATCATGCTGACCAAACGGCTGGTGGGATAGATTCGTTTTGTATCGATGGTGGTTGTGTGGGGAAAATAATTGGGTCTTGTATGAAGACTCATGACCACTTCTTCCAGGGAGGTGTTTCCGGCACGTTCACCAATCCCGTTGACCGTGACTTCCACCTGTCTGGCCCCTGCCTTGATGGCAGCCAGGGTATTGGATGTGGCAAGCCCGAGATCATTGTGGCAATGAACGCTTAACACGGCTTTATGCATATTGGGGGTGTTTTTCATGACATAGGTGACCAGCTCTGCATACTCTTCAGGAATGGCATATCCCACAGTGTCCGGAAGGTTGACCGTGGTGGCACCGGCATCAATGACCGCCTCAAATACTTTGCACAGAAAATCTTTATCAGACCGCGATCCGTCTTCTGCCGAGAATTCCACATTGTCAGTGAAAGAAGCGGCCAGTTTTACCGATTTTATGGCCTGCTCCAAAACTTTTTCAGGCGTCATCTGGAGTTTATACTTCATATGCAGTTCTGATGTGGCAATGAAAGTATGAATCCGTGGATGAGCCGCATCCTTAATGGCTTCCCAGCCTCTTTTGATATCCTCTTCATTGGCCCGGCAAAGCGCAGCTACCTGGGCAGTTTTCAGGGTTTCGGCAATGACTTTGACCGCCTCAAAATCTCCTTCGGAGGCAGCAGGAAATCCGGCTTCGATGACGTTTACCCCAAGTTTTTCAAGCTGGGTGGCAATTCTGAGTTTTTCCGCCTGATTCATGCTGGCCCCGGGAGATTGTTCGCCGTCTCTTAAGGTTGTGTCAAAAATTATAATCTGATTGTCTTTGGTCATGTCATATCACCTTATGTTGATTGTCTGATGAGAGTTTGTATTGAAAACTGTCGGCCAGGGCCTGCCAGCTTGCTTCGATAATGTCTTCGGAAACGCCGATGGTTGAAAAAATGCCGTTTTCATCCCGGGATTCAATGAGAACCCTTACTTTTGCGGCAGTACCGTCTTTCCCATCTATTACACGCACCTTGAAGTCCACCAGATGCATGGTATTGATTTCAGGATAGATGGTGGTGAGAGCTTTTCGAAGGGCGTTGTCCAGGGCGCTGACCGGGCCGTCTCCTTCGGCTGATGTGATTTCTGTCGTATTGCCCACCCGGATTTTGATCATGGCATGGGAATAACAGGGCCGTTCCTTGTCTTTTTCCACCACCACCCGGAAGGATTCCAGCTCAAAACGGGGCTTGAACTGATCGGTCAATTTTTCCATGATGAGTTTTAAAGAGCCCTCTGCTGCATCAAATTCATAGCCGTAATCTTCCAGATCCTTAATGCTGGAAACGATTTGATGGCCGTTGACCTCGCTTTCTCCGAGATCCACACCGAGTTCTTTTGCCTTGAATTCAATATTGCTTTTTCCGGACTGCTCGGAAACAATCACCCGCCGTTTATTTCCCACCAGTTCCGGTGCCATGTGTTCATAAGCTTTCGGATTTTTCATGATGGCGCTCACATGGACCCCGCCCTTATGGGCAAAGGCGCTTCTCCCCACAAAGGGCTGGGAATTGTTGGGGGGCATATTGGCAGTTTCAGAGATAAACCGGGACAGGGTCAAAAGCTTTTCAAGGTTTTTGGAAGAAATGCAATCGCAATTCATTTTCAGCGAAAGAATCGGGATGATGGCAGTCAGATCAGCATTCCCGCACCGTTCACCATATCCGTTAATGGTTCCCTGGACCATGGCCGCACCGTTATGGATCGCGGTGACCGAATTGGCAACCGCCATGGCACAGTCATTATGGGTATGGATGCCAAAAATAATATCAGGCTCGCTTTTGAAATATTCTACCATGGTTCTGGTAATAGTTTCAATCTCGCAAGGCATGGAACCGCCGTTGGTGTCGCAGAGCACCAGGCATTTTGCTCCACCTTTAACAGCAGCCTCAAGGGTTTTGACGGCATATTGGGGGTTGGCTTTGTATCCGTCAAAAAAATGTTCGGCATCATAAATCAGTTCCCGCCCCTGACCGATCAGATAGGCGACGCTGTCTTTGATCATGGCAAGGTTCTCGTCTTTCGTGTTCTGCATAATGGATTCCACATGCAGATCCCAGGTTTTTCCGAAAATGGTGACAACCGGGGCTTGGCTATTGATAAGGGCCTGGATATTGGAGTCCTCTTCACAGGTTTTATCCGGCCTCCGGGTTGAACCAAAGGCTGCAATCCTGGCATTTTTGAGTTTGATATGTCTGATCTCTTCAAAAAAACTCTGGGCACCCGGGTTTGATCCGGGCCACCCGCCTTCAATATAATGAATCCCGGCCTCATCCAGACGTTTGGCGATTCTAAGCTTATCCTCAATGGAGAAAAAAATATTTTCTCCCTGCATGCCGTCTCTAAGCGTGGTATCGTACAAAAAAACTTTTTTCATGGTCTGTCCTGTTTCTAAAAAACCTAAGGCTTTTATTTCCCGTTTTCCCTTGCAAGCGCAATGGCGCCTGTGGAAGCAATTTCAATGATTCCCATGGGTTTGAGCAGGGAAACGATGGCATCATGTTTTTCAGTATCTCCCGACACCTCAATGATATAATGGGAAAGGCCCACATCCACGATCCGGCACCTGAAAATATCCACAATTCTCAGGATCTCTGCTTTTTTATCCGGTTGGGCATTGACCTTGATGAGAGCCAGCTGGCGCTGAACATATTTTTTATCGGTGAGATCATTGACCGTGATGACATTGATGAGTTTATGCAGCTGTTTTTTGATCTGCTCGATAATCTGGGGTTCACATTTGGTCACCATAGTGATCCGTGATACATTAGGCTCGGCCGTGCTGGCCACGCTCAGGCTGTCGATATTGAACCCGCGCCCTGAGAATAATCCTGCAATCCTTGAGAGAACACCTGGTTCATCATCTACAAGGATGGAAAGTAAATAGCGGTTTGTTTTCATCATAAATATCCTTATCTGTTAAACCAGAAGCATTTCTGTAATTGACCCGCCTGCCGGAACCATGGGATAGACGGATTCTTCCCTATCCACGGTAAAATCCATGATAACAGTTCCAGGCGTGTCCAGCCCTTTGGCAAGAACCCTGGACACCTGATCCGGTTTGGTGCATCTGAGTCCTGTGGCGCCATAGGCTTCGGCCAGTTTGACAAAATCCGGGGCATTTTCCATGTTGGTGGATGAATAGACCTTGTCATAAAACAATTCCTGCCACTGCCGCACCATGCCCAGATACCGGTTGTTGAGAATCACGATCTTTACATCGATTTTGGATTCCACAGCGGTCATCAATTCCTGGATATTCATCTGGATGGACCCATCCCCTGCCACATCTACCACCATTTTATCCGGGCAGGCCGCCTTGGCTCCGATGGCGGCAGGAAGACCGAACCCCATGACGCCGAGACCGCCGGAGGTAATAAAATGATTGGGTTCATCAAAAGGATAATACTGGGCTGCCCACATCTGGTTCTGACCGACTTCCGTGGTGATGATGGCTTTGCCTTTCGTCAGTTCATACAGTTTTTCAATGACATACTGGGGTTTGATGACATCATAGCTTTGAGCATATTTTAATGGGGCCGCACTTTCCCATTCCCTGATCCGGGAATGCCAGTCTTGCCTGCCCTTTGAAAGATCA
>CAZWMY010000031.1:0-34594 GCA_964635025.1 uncultured Desulfobacula sp.
CCACGGTTTTGTTTGGTTGGGTGTTCCTTTTTTCCGGCTTCCGAAATGGTCCTCAATCCTGACCTTACCGTCTTTGCGGAACCGGATAATAATTTTGGCGCCTTCCATGGCTTCCACCGGGTCAAAACCCACTGCAACCCAGCCTTCCGTCTTTGCAGACAATTGCACAAGGATTTCATCTCCCTGGATGGCCCAGGCAAATGTAATGTCACCGGCCTGAATTTTAAACTGATATTCTGCTGCCGGCAGGGTTAAGGGAAGGCTCAGAAACAAAAGAATCAGAATTGCCTTTTTCACTATATTTTTTTTCATTTTTTTCTCCTTTATTATCCGTATTGAAGTTGCCCGCCTGAAAATCCCAGACCCACGGCCAAAAGGACTGCCAGAAGATAGAAGAAAGTTGCCTTGTTCAATTTCGGGTCTTCTGTATCATCCAAATACAGCATAACAGCCATTAAAATTGTAAGCAGCACGGCCAATACCATTTTTAAAATTATCAGGAACTCCCATTGCCCGCCAAAGGTGTGCTGCCAGTCCAGGTAGCCTGCAAAGGCTGTTGGGAACATGCCCAGAAAACCAAGAACAATACAATGATATCCTGTTCTTGCCAAAAATTTCAGCTTGGGTATCAAGGATGCGATCCTGAATGTAACAGCCCCCATGACCATTCCCATGGGGATATGCGTTAAGGCAGGGTGCACGGGGTGATGGAATCCGATTTTGTTTAGAAACTCAAAAATTGCTTCTGTCATGTGATCACCTTTATTTTGATTTTTATTAATGCAGACGCACCATTTAAGCTCATGATCTGCTGATCATAGATACTTTTAAGATTGAAACAAGTCAAGGAAATTAACATCCCGGCCAATCTGTACAAAAGGGTGTGCGCTGTTTATAAAATAAAAAGTTAGCCTTGTATAACTTTTTCCTTGACAGCTTATCAATCATGCCCATTATGTTCATAACAAGCAACACTTGCTGGTGAAATTAACAATCTAACGTGGAAGGAAAGACCCATGAGCGAATATAACAAAGAACAAGATTATTTTGAAAGTGATGATGAAAGAGAAAACGGGCATGTCGATACAAGACATCTGAACTTTGAGTGCGAGACCTTTGATTCCATTGGCTGTGACAATGGAGTCGATGTGGCAGGATAAAAAAACCTTTATAACCTTATAATTTAATCTGCCTCCTTAAAAAGGGCAGTCAATGCATCTGGTTGCAATGACTGCCCTTTTACTTTATACTGCATCCCATGAGCTTATCCCTGACCAACAGCATATGCCGGGAAAAAAAAGGTGTCATCAGCATCATCGGTGCCGGCGGCAAAACAAGCCTGATGTTTCGACTGGCAAAGGAGCTTTCGGAAGCCGGGAAAAAGATATTGACAACCACCACCACAAAAATTTTTTTCCCTGACAAAACGCTTTCGCCGGAAACCCTCATTGCCTGCTCTGCGGAAGACCTGATCCAAAAATCAAACACATGTCTTCGGCTCTATCCCCATTTCACGGCTGGACTTAGCCATGACAAGGCTTCCGGAAAACTTGAAGGGTTTCCCCCGGATATCATTGATGAATTATGGGAGGAGGGTCTTTTTGACCGGATCATTGTGGAAGCCGACGGTTCAAGGCAAAAACCCCTGAAGGCCACGGCTGCACATGAGCCTGTGATCCCGGAGTCAACCACCTGTCTTGTTCTTGTCATGGGGCTGGACAGCGTTTGTCTCCCCCTGGATGAGACCCATGTTCACCGGGCCAAAATTTTCTCAGACAACACAGGGCTTCCCATGGGGCAGCCGGTGGATGAATCCGCCATTGCACTTTCCATTGCCCTGGAAATAAAAAAAGCAGCCGGATTTTGTGCGGCTCAGGATCACATTCTCTTTCTTAACAAGGCCGACACACCCGCCAGAATCGCCTCAGGCATTAAAATCAAAAATTTTCTCAACGGCAACGACCAAATCAGCAGGATTATAATCGCTTCCTTAAAAGATGAAGCTTGCATAAAAAAGGACCTGTCATGAAAAAAAATATATATGAAACCACCTGTGATCTTATTTCATCCGGCCAGAAAATCATTCTGGCAAGAACCATCCGGCGCTCCGGGTCAACCCCAAGGGATGTGGGGTCCATGTGCATCATCACACAGAACGGGGATCTTATCGGGACGGTGGGCGGCGGCCTTTTGGAATACCAGGTGCAGACCCGGGCCAAAACACTTTTTAAAGAAGAAAAATCCTCTGTCTACCCGTTCCGCCTCACGGGCCAGGACCTGGCAGGGGCAGGCATGATCTGCGGCGGTGAAGTGGATCTGTACCTGGACCCGCTGTTCCCGGAAAATAAGGAAACCCTGTCCCTGTTTCAAACCATTCAATCAGAGATTGAGGCAAACCGGGCGGTAAGGCTTGTCACCCGGATTGAAGACAGCATCCCGGCACTTGAAACCGGAACACGCATGCTCATAAAAGAGGATGGAACCGCCATGGGCCATCTTGACGGCCTTGACCTGAAGACCTTGCCCCAGACCTGGAACACCCCTTTTGAATTGATTTCTTCCGGTACAAAAGACGTCGATTTTTTTGTGGAAAATATCCGGCTGAACCCCAGGGTCTTTCTTTTTGGCGCAGGCCATGTTTCGGTCTTTGTGGCCCAGCTTGCGAGACTGGTGGGATTTAATATTACGGTGATCGACGACCGGCCTGAATTTGCAAACGCTGAAAGATTCCCGGATGCAGACGAGCTCATTGTTTCGGATTTCAGTCATGTATTTGAAAGCCTGAAGATTTCAAAAAATTCCTATATCCTCATCATCACCCGTGGCCATATCCATGACAAAACCGTGCTGAAAAAGGCTCTTTCAACGGAAGCAAGCTATATCGGCATGATCGGCTCCACCCGGAAAAGAAACCTGATATATGAGGATCTCATGAAACAGGGAATCTCAAAACAAAAACTGGAATCGGTTTTTTCGCCCGTGGGGCTTGATATCAATGCCGAAACCCCGGAAGAAATTGCCGTCTCCATTGTGGCGGAACTGATCAAGGTCAGGGCGCCGGAAAAAAAATCAAAAAATCTCATTCTATAACCCATATCAAAAAAACCGCCGGGATTATACTGGCCGCAGGCACTGCCACCCGCATGGGAAAAACCAAACAGCTTCTGGCCTTTCAAGGCACCACCCTTCTGGGCCGGGTGATGAAGACCGCTGCAGAGTCAAACCTGGATAAGCGCATTGTCGTCCTCGGGCATGACGCCGATACCATTATAAAAACCATTGATTTTTCAGGCATCACCGTCATCATCAACAAAGACTATGCCAAAGGCCAGGGCAGTTCTCTTGTCAAAGGTCTTCAAGCGGTTTCACATTCCTCTGACGGGGCCATGTTTCTTCTTGCAGACCAGCCGCTCATCACGGCCGATATCATAAACCAAATGATCACAGCCTTTCAAACCTCAGCCGCCCCCATCCTCATCCCTTTTTGCAAAGGACGCCGGGGCAACCCGGTGATCATTTCTAAAGCGCTTTTTCCAAGGCTTTCATCCCTGTCTGCCGACACCGGAGCTAGGGTGATATTTGATGAATATAAAGACGCCATTGAAAAGGTTGATATTGAAAATGACGCCATCCTGTTTGATGTGGATACGCCTTCAGATTATGAAAACCTTCTGGCCCGCAATCGGTCCGGTATCTGATAACACATTCAAATAATTAAAAAAAGAGTTCCCTTTTTCTCTTGGAAATGGTAAGGTGCATTCTTTTTTCAGCCACAGGATCTGAATCCTGTGGTTTTTTATTGATTTTCAAAGGAAGCAAAAGACATGATTTGGGCAAACGACATCACCCTGGCATATGGCAAGAGGATTTTATTTAAAAACGTCAATATCAAATTTGCACCGGGCAACTGCTATGGCCTTATCGGTGCCAATGGTTCGGGAAAATCCACTTTCCTGAAAATCCTTGCCAAAGACATGGAAGCCGATTCAGGTGAGGTCTTTGTGGGGCCGGAAGAAAGAATTGCCGTTCTCCGTCAGGATCATTTTGCCTTTGATGAAGAAACCGTTATGAACACGGTCATCATGGGTTATGAAAAACTCTACCGGGTCATGCAGGAAAGAAATGACCTCTATGCCAAGCCGGACTTTTCCGAAGAAGACGGGGTCCGCTCCGGCGCCCTGGAGATTGAATTTGCCGAAATGAACGGCTATGAGGCGGAATCCGAAGCAGCCGTTCTCCTGAACAGCCTCGGGGTTGCCGAAGAAAAGCTCCAGAGCCGGATGAAAGAACTGGACGGCGGGGAAAAAGTCAGGGTCCTTCTGGCCCAGGCCCTGTTCGGAAACCCGGATGTTCTTCTTTTGGATGAGCCCACCAACAATTTGGACATCAAATCCATTGCCTGGCTCCAGGATTTTCTGGGCCGGTTTCAGAACACTGTCATCGTGGTCTCCCATGACCGCCATTTCATGAACGAAGTCTGCACCCATATTGCCGACATTGATTTTTCCAAAATCTCTGTCTATGTGGGGAATTATGATTTCTGGTACCAGGCGAGCCAGCTGAACCTGAAACAAAAACTGTCGGAAAACAAAAAAGTCACGGAACGGGCCAATGAGCTCAAAGCCTTTATCCAGCGCTTCAGCTCCAATGCATCCAAATCAAAACAGGCCACATCCCGCAAAAAACTACTGGAAAAGATGACCATAGAAGACATCCCGGTCTCCTCCAGACGATATCCCTTTATTGCCTTCAAACCGGAACGGCCCTGCGGCAATGTCATCCTGGAAGTCAAAAACTTGACCAAGACCATTGACGGAGAAAAGGTGCTGAACAATATCAGCTTTACCGTGAATGGAAAGGATAAAATCGCTTTCCTAAGCAAAAGCAGTGTGGCAAAAACCACCCTTTTCCAAATCCTTGCCGGAGAAATGGAACCGGACAGCGGGTCTTTTGCCTTTGGCGTCACCATCACCCGGTCTTATTTTCCCAAAGAGCACAGCAGTTTTTTCACCGGGGACATGAACCTGATCAACTGGCTTCTTCAGTTTGCGCCTCCCAAAGAAGGCGAAAGTTTTGCCCGGACATTTCTGGGCCGCATGCTCTTTTCCGGTGACGAGGCCACAAAAAAAATCAATGTGCTGTCCGGCGGGGAAAAGGTCCGGTGCATGCTTTCAAAAATGATGCTGGCCGAATCCAATGTCCTGATCATGGATGAGCCCACCAACCATCTGGATCTTGAATCCATCACCGCCCTGAACGAAGGCCTGATCAGATTCCCGGAAATCATTTTGTTTGCCTCCCATGACCACGAATTCATCAATACCCTTGCCAACCGGATCATTGAAATAACGCCTGACGGCATCATCGACCGGCTCTCAACCTTTGACGAATACATCGAATTCACAAAAGCGGCCGACATCAGGCCCGCCATGGCCTGATTAACAGAATAGAACCAACCTGAATCCAGACCAGCCTTGTGTATTGATCCGGCCTAATTAATCATTTGCAGGCCAGCCAAAACAATGCTATGAAAATTTTAAAATCCGCCATTTTAAATTTTGGACGGATAATATTCAAATTGTAAGGATGGACAGATCTGTGCACTAATTTATTAGCCCGCAGAAGATGACAGGCAAAGAACCGATGGAAGAACAAGTCAAATCAAAAAAGCGAGTAGCTGATCATGGCGAGGTGTTGACCGGTCAGCGGGAGGTCAACGCCATGCTTGATCTTGTGAAGCAGGAAACAGAGAGGATCGAATCGCGTTTCCTCGAACCTGCTTGCGGCAATGGGAACTTTCTTGCCCCAATTCTGGAACGTAAACTGGCTGTTGTGGAAAGGCGCTATGGCAAGTCGCAGCTGGATTTCGAACGGTACGCCGTCCTGGCAATGTCATCCATTTACGGCATTGATATTCAGGAAGATAACGTGCAGCAGTGCCGCCAAAGGCTCTTTGGAATATTTAATCTGATTTATCAGCGCTTGTTTAAAAATAGAACAAACGAAAACTGCCTCAAATCCGTCCGGTTCATACTAGACCGCAACATTATTTGGGGCGATGCCCTCGACCTGAAGACCAAAAATGAGCCAAGGGTTCCGATTGTCTTTTCCGAATGGTCGCCGCTTAACGGGAGCATGCTCAAACGCAGAGACTTTTTTCTTTCTTTCCTGGTCAATAAGCAGCATCAACTCACCCTGTTCAACGATGAGAATCAGGAAGTTAATTTAAACGAACCCGTCAAAGATTACCCGCCGGTTCACTTTCTGGAGGTGGCCGATGTTGACAGACACTAACTACAACCCGGATGTGCTGTCATGCATTGCAAACTTGAGCAGTGACGAGGTTTTTACCCCACCGCAGCTGGTCAACCGGATGTTTGATCTGCTGCCGCCGGAAATATGGAGCGACCGGAATGCCACGTTTCTTGATCCCGGATGCAAGTCCGGCGTGTTCCTGCGCGAGATCGTGAAGCGCCTGGACAAAGGGATTGAAAACCAGATTCCGGACCGCCAGAGACGGTTGAACCACATTTTTAAAAACCAGGTCTACGGCCTGCCGATCACGGAACTGACCGCTCTGCTCTCACGCCGTTCGGTCTATTGCTCCAAGACCGCCAACGGCAGATATTCCGTCTGCCAGATCTTCGACACCCCCGAAGGCCAGATCCGCTTTGAGCGTATTGAGCATACGTGGGAAAGAGGCCATTGCGTATACTGCGGAGCCAACGAGGAAAACTACGAGCGCGGTGATGAACTCGAAACCCATGCCTACGAGTTCATCCACACTGCGCATCCTGAGGAGATATTTAACATGAAATTCGATGTCATCATCGGCAACCCGCCCTACCAGTTGAGTGACGGGGGTTTTGGCCGCAGCGCCTCGCCGATTTACCACAGGTTCATCCAGCAGGCCAAGAAACTGAACCCCCGCTATCTGACCATGATTATTCCCTCGCGCTGGTTCGGCGGAGGTAAAGGGTTGGATGAATTTAGAGATTCGATGCTCACTGATAATCGAGTGCGCTCAATTGACGACTACCTCACTGCATCTGACGCCTTCCCGGGGGTGGGCCTCAAGGGCGGCGTTTGTTATTTCCTCTGGGACCGGGACAATCCCGGACCCTGCCGGGTCACCACCCATTTCAAGAACTGGCCTGCCTCAACAGCGCATCGTCCGCTTCTTGAAACGGGCGTGGACGTATTTATTCGCTTTAATGAAGGGCTCTCAATCCTCAAGAAAGTCGTCGCTGTCGAGAGTGAGGAATCGCAATCGCTGGCCCTGCCTGACAGGAAGCGTTTTGACCAATTGGTTAGTTCGCTTAGACCTTTCGGGTTCCGTACGTATTTTCGGGGAAAGGCTATCGAGTCGCCGGGTGACGTGCTGGTCTATCAGAACGGTGGTACAGGATACACGCCTCGGAAATCTATTACGACTGGCACCGACCTCATTGACAAGTGGAAGGTCTATGTGGGCCGGGCCGCTCCGGGAACCGGCAACAAGGACACTTATCCGCACCGGATAATCAGCACCCCGTTCGTCGGGGAGCCTGGCAGCATTTCGTCCGAGACCTATCTCTGCATTGGCCCTTTTGACTCACAGGCTGAAGCGCAGAGCGTTCTTTCCTACCTCTCCTGCCGGCTGACGCGCCTTCTGATTCTCCTGCACAAGCCATCGCAGGACACAACGCGCAAGGTCTATACCTTCGTGCCGATTCAGAAGTGGAACAGGCAGTGGACGGACGCAGACCTCTACGAACGGTATGGACTGACTGAAGACGAGATCTCGTTCATTGAATCAATAGTCCGCCCGATGCCTGCCGGTAAAGAGACAGCAGACAGAGGTGAGAACAATGAGTAGAGATAAAGCCCTGGCTGTATTCGAGGGTTTCAAAATCCGCCGGACCTACGACGAGAAGACGGAAACCTGGTTTTTTTCAGTGGTGGACATCGTTGCGGCGCTGATCCAGCAGCCGGATTACCAAACCGCCCGGAAATACTGGAACAAGCTCAAGGAGCGGCTCAAGAAGGAAGGAAGTCAAACGGTGACAAATTGTCACCAGTTGAAACTGATGGCCGGGGACGGGAAGATGCGCCTGACCGATGTGGCCGATCCCGAGATCCTGCTGCGCATCATTCAATCGGTTCCCAGCCCTAAGGCCGAGCCTATCAAACTCTGGCTGGCCAAGGTGGGGTACGAACGGATGCAGGATATGAACGATCCGGCGCGTTCGCTTGACCGCGCCAGGGAATACTGGCGGCAGCATGGGCGTAGCGAGAAGTGGATTCAGCAGCGGATGATGGGGCAGGAGACCCGTAACAAGCTGACCGATTACTGGAAGAATCATGAAATCAAGGGGGAAGAGGAGTTCGCGATTCTGACCAACATCATTCATCAGGAGTGGAGCGGGGTTTCGGTTAAGAAGCACAAAGATATCAAGGGCCTCAAGACACAAAATCTGCGCGACCACATGAGCGAGGCGGAACTGATCTTCACGGCGCTGGCCGAACTCTCTACGCGGCAGATTGCCGAGAGCATCGAGGCCACCGGCATGCCGGAGAATGCTGCGGCGGGCAAGAAAGGGGGCCGGATTGCGAAAAAGGCGCGGCTGGAGCTGGAACAAAAGACCGGGAAAAGCGTGGTGACGGATGAGAACTTCCTCCCGCCTTCCCGGCAGAGGAACAAGATCAAGGGAACGGGTGATGAATAACGAATTGTTTCCCCCGCGGCCGGAAGCGCGCCCGGTGATCTACGCCTACGAGGACACCAATCCGCAGTACGCCGGTCTGCTGAAGGTGGGCTACACGACCGTGGACGCCCAAAGCCGTGTAGCGCAACAGTATCCGACGCTACGCCCTGGTAAGCCGCCCTACAGGATCGTGCTGGAAGAGGCGGCCATGCGCAATGACGGGACCGTCTTCTCGGATCATGAGGTCCACCGGGTGCTGCGGAAGGGCGGCGTCAAGAACCCGGAAGGTGAATGGTTCTGCTGCACGGTCGATCAGGTGAAGGCGGCGGTAGTCGCTGTGCGCACCGGCCAATTGAACGAGGAGAACCGGTCGTTTGATTTCAAAATGCGCCCGGAGCAGGAAAAGGCAGTGGAGAAGACGTCGGCCTATTTCAAGAGTTTCCGCAAAGAGAACCGCGACAGGCCGCCGCATTTCCTCTGGAACGCCAAGATGCGTTTCGGCAAGACCTTTGCTGCTTACCAACTGGCGAAGAAGTCCCTCTGGCGCAAGGTGCTGGTGCTGACCTTTAAACCTGCCGTGCAAAGCGCCTGGGAAGATGACCTGAAACAGCATATCGATTTTACGGGCTGGCAGTTCATCAAGCCCGGAGGCCTGACTTATGAAGAAACAGACACAAGCAGACCTTTTGTCTGCTTTGGCTCGTTTCAGGACTATCTGGGCAAGAACAAGAGCACAGGCGGCATCAAGACCAAGAACGAGTGGGTTCACGCGACGAACTGGGATTGTGTGATCTTTGACGAATACCACTATGGCGCCTGGCGCGAGAACGCCAGGGATCTTTTCGAGGCAGAGGACAAAAAAGAGGCCGAATTCGGCGAGGGCGAGGGGTTGCAGGATTTCGATGAAGAGATCATGCCGATCACGACAGATCATTACCTGTATCTGTCAGGCACGCCTTTCCGCGCCATCGCCACGGGAGAGTTCATCGAAGAGCAGATATTCAACTGGACCTATTCGGACGAGCAGCGGGCCAAGGCAGAGTGGCCGGGGCCGGGCAATCCCTACGCCTGCCTCCCGCGCATGGTGCTGATGACCTATCAATTGCCTGATGCAATTCGGGAGATTGCGATGCTGGGCGAGTTCGATGAATTTGATCTGAACGTGTTCTTCTCCGCTGAGGGGACCAGCGGCCAGGCAACATTCAAATATGAGGACGAGGTGCAGAAGTGGCTGGACCTGATCCGGGGCGCGTTTCAGGCGGCTACGGTGGACAGCCTGAAGCTGGGCGCAAAGAAGCCCCCGATGCCCTATTCCGATGCGCGGCTGCTGAATGTCCTGTCGCATACATTCTGGTTCCTTCCCAGCGTGGCGGCGTGCAATGCCATGCGCAACCTTCTCTCAAGGAAGCAGAATCGCTTCTATCATGACTACAAGATCATCGTGGCAGCGGGGAGCGCCGCCGGAATCGGTGTTGCCGCGCTGCTGCCGGTGCTGGATGCGATGGAAGCCCCCCTGGAATCGAAAACAATTACCTTGTCATGCGGCAAGTTGACCACCGGCGTAACGGTGAGGCCATGGACGGGAATATTTATGCTGCGCAACGCCTCCACGCCGGAAACCTATTTTCAGGCGGCGTTCCGGGTGCAATCACCCTGGACGGTGCGGAACCCGGACGGCATAATGCCCAACAAAGAAGAGATCATCAAGAAAGAATGCTATGTTTTCGACTTTGCGCCGGATCGGGCCTTGCGCCAGATTGCCGATTACAGTTGCCGGTTGAATGTAGACGAGTCCAGCCCGGAGAAGAAAGTCGAGGAGTTCATCAGCTTCCTGCCGGTACTCGCCTATGACGGCAGTTCGATGAAGCAGATCGATGCCGCTGGTATTCTCGACATGGCAATGAGCGGAACCACAGCGACGCTACTGGCGCGGCGCTGGGAAAGTGCATTGCTGGTCAATGTGGACAACGGCACGCTGAAGCGGCTTATGGCGGACGAGGCAGCCATGAATGCGTTGATGAGCATTGAGGGCTTCCGCAATCTGAATCAGGAGATTGAAACGATCATTAACAAGTCCGAGGCGGTAAAGAAGGTGCGCAAGGACAAAAATGACGAAGACCTGACGCAGCAGGAGAAAAAAGAGCTGACAGAAGAAGAAAAGGAATACAAAAGCAAACGCAAGCAGATACAGGAGAAGCTCATCAAGTTTGCCACCCGCGTTCCGATCTTCATGTACCTTACCGACTACCGTGAGCGGACTTTAAAGGATGTGATCACGCAACTTGAACCGAGCTTGTTCAAGAAGGTGACGGGATTGGGCGTAAAGGATTTCGAATTATTGGTCAGCCTGGGGGTGTTCAACAGCGCCCTGATGAACGACGCCGTTTACAAATTCAAACGCTATGAAGACGCCAGCCTGAACTACACCGGGATCAACAAACATGAAGGCGAAAACATCGGCCTTTACGACACGGTCATCACCAGGGCTGACGCACTAAAAGTATTCGAGGATATGCCTGCGGGTACAGGATACGGAAGATGAAAAAAAGGGCTGACAACCGAATCAACTCGGACTGTCAATTCCGTTACACTTCATTGCCAGCTGGTTATGCGGAGCGTTAACAGCGGGACGGTTCGACAACGGTCTCGATGCAATCGACTTGAATAGAAATTGTTACAATGATACTCACGGCCGCTGCCGTAAGAGAGCGGACACGCGGTCGGAGCCAATACAAACAGTGTACTCTTAGACACCCAAAAGGATTTAAGCTATGCCAACACCAATCTATTACCACTTCCGGCAGCACTTCAATGTACCCGCCCGCAAGGCGTTTGAATGGTGCACAACCTATACACCCGGAGACCACGCACTCATGGGCGGGAAGAACGCCAGCCGGAAAATCGAGAACATCACTGACCGGACCATTATTTTGACCGATACGTTCAACATCGGTACAGGCAAGCCAGTTGAAAAGCAAAAGCTGGTACAGCTTTATCCGGAGACACTCTCTTGGATAAGCACGCATTTAACCGGACCGGCCAGGCACTCGCAGTTTATCTATCAGATCACTGCGGGGTCAGGTGATCATTCGCACCTGGATTTTACGGGTCTGTTCCTCGACTATGCAAACGAAAAGATCAGTGCGGCGGACGCCGCAAAGCTGGCCGAGAAGACATGCAAAGAAGACGCCGGATCATGGGTGCTCCTGGCAAAAGCCATGGAACAGGAACTTGGTTAAGACTACCCTCATGGAATAGAAAGGAACACGGTGAACACACTCGACAGGGATACGCAGGAACTGAGGAGTCGTCTGGGAGACGGATCGATACAGCGGGCCTACAGAGGCATCATCTCGTACATGTCCCGGTTGCGTTCGTTGTTTGCCGGTCAGCGAGGTGAAAATAGCGTATCCGGGTTGTATCAAGGGTACTTCGATATGACCTATTTTGCACTCTTTCCCGATGTGTTGAAAGAACGCGGCCTCAAGCTCGCGATTGTCTTCAACTATGAATCGTTCGGCTTTGAAGTATGGCTTGCTGCGCGGAATCGAAAAGTCCAGAAACACTATTGGGAGTTACTTCTCAATACCGGCTACAAAGAGTATTCTCTTGTCGAACCGGGAGTTGGAATTGACGCCATAGTTGCAGCCGTCCTCGCATCAGACTTCTCTTTTGAAGCTGAGAGCAGCCTCGACGCTCAAATCATCAAGGGTGTTGATGACTTTGAACGCAACATTGTCACATATATCGGCAAAGCAGATGCGCGACCTTTGCCCTGACCAACGATTCCAGCGCTCTGCGAATTCCACGGTATGATTGAAGAGGATATAAATGGGTAAAATAAATTATGAAATAGAAATTGAAATATTTAAGGGAAAAGGATGCGATCATCATCAGATGGGCGAAAAATACAACTATCCGGAAGATATTGGCAAGTTGTGCCCATGGTTGCTGGACAGTATCAATTCGATGATTCGGGTGTTGCAGTTTGGAGGCTCCCTGCCCTGGAAATACAAAGATACCGAATATGAAAAAACGATAAATCCAGAAGGGACCACAACGGAATTTATTCGTTGCCCTGATCCTACTGATGCAGGCGTGGTTGTTAAATTAACCAGAAAGAAACTGAAGGCGCCAAAGGAAGTTGGATGGTCGTAAATATAAGGAAATCATAACTGGTTTCATTTAAATTTATCCCTATCCTAATCCGTATCCGTGCTTAGATTAAGCTTATCATCTTTTGAAAGATGGGGTTGACATCAAAAAAGGCCAGCCCCAAAAGAGAGGTTTGCCATGCTGATGAAAGCAAAAACTGATGTTCATACGGATCATGATATAAAATTTGACAATGGGTTTGTCCGGGACCTGCCCGGAGATCCTGACCCTGAAAATAAACGGCGACAGGTTTATGGAGCGGCTTATTCCAGGGTGGCCCCCAAAAAAGTATCTTCGCCAAAGCTGATTGCATATTCAAGGGAAGTTGCCGGCCTGCTGGGGTTTACCAGTGCCTTCTGCAAATCACCGGTCTTTGAAAAAATTTTTTCCGGCAATCTTCTTTTGCCCGGGATGGACCCGTATGCTGCCTGCTACGGCGGCCACCAGTTCGGAAACTGGGCAGGCCAGCTCGGGGATGGACGGGCCATCATCCTGGGAGAAGTCATTACCCCATCCGCAGGCCGCCAGGTTCTCCAGCTCAAAGGCGCAGGCCCCACCCCTTATTCCAGGACCGCCGATGGTCTTGCAGTCCTTCGCTCCTCCATCCGGGAGTTTTTGTGCAGCGAGGCCATGTTCCATCTTGGGGTGCCCACCACCCGCGCCTTAAGCCTTGTCCTTACAGGAGAAAAGGTCGAGCGGGACATGTTTTATGACGGGCATCCAAAGCTCGAACCCGGCGCCATTGTCTGCCGGGTGGCCCCCACCTTTACCCGGTTCGGAAATTTTGAAATTTTTGCTGCCCGGGGTGAAACCGCCATCTTAAAACAGCTCGCCGATTACATCATCCGCGCGGATTTTCCTCATCTTGGCGAGCCCTCCGCAAAAATTTATGCCAAATGGTTTGATGAAGTCTGCAAATTGACCGCTGACATGATCCTCCACTGGATGCGGGTGGGCTTTGTCCATGGGGTGATGAACACGGACAATATGTCCATCACAGGACTCACCATTGATTACGGGCCCTATGGCTGGCTTGAGGATTACAACCCCGGCTGGACCCCCAACACCACGGATGCCGCCACCCATCGCTACTGTTTTGGAAACCAGCCTGCCATTGCCCACTGGAACCTGGTGAAACTCGCCAATGCGATTTACCCTCTCATCGGAAAAGTTGAACCGCTCCAGGAAGCCATTGATATGTTCGGCCAATATTATGAGACAGGATTTAAAACCATGATGACCCGGAAACTCGGCCTGAAATCCTTTGAACCTGAAACCGATGACCCCCTGATCAAAGACCTTCTGGAACTCCTGCTCTTGGTGGAAACCGATATGACCCTCTTTTTCCGGAATCTCGCAAAGCTGAATACAGAAGGGGAGCACACAGACCAAACAGACATGAAGGCCCTGACCCAACCCTTGATGGATGCCTTCTATGTCCCTTCCCAAATTGCGGCCCCTTATCTTGAACGCCTCCATGCCTGGCTTTACACCTATATCCAACGGCTTAAACAGGACCACCGGCCCTTTGAAGAAAAACAAAGCCAGATGAACCAGGTCAACCCCAGATATGTACTCAGAAATTATCTTGCCCAGCTTAGCATTGACAAGGCCGAAAAAGGGGACTATTCAATGGTTCATGACCTGCTCGATGTCCTTCGGCATCCATACGATGATCAGCCGGGAAAAGAAGTTTTTGCAGAAAAGCGCCCGGACTGGGCTCGAAAAAAACCCGGCTGCTCCATGTTGTCGTGCAGTTCATGATGTAATAAAATTTTTAATATTCTGATTGACAATAAGATAAAAATTTCATAATTAAAAAACAGACCGGTTGGTATATTAATAATTTTTGGAAAGACGTTATGGGCACCAAAGGCGCTGAAACAAAACAAAGCATTATTCAAAAATCATTGCATCTTTTTTCAGTCAAAGGATATTATCACACCTCCATCAACGACATTTTAAATGCCACGGATCTTACCAAAGGAGGCCTCTACGGCCATTTTCAAAACAAGGAAGAAATCTGGCAGCAGGCTTATCAAAGAGCCGTGGAAATCTGGAAGGAAATTGTATTTCAAGACACCCAAACCATAGATGACCCTCTGGAAAGAATCAAAAAAGCCCTGGATAATGACCTCAGAAACTATCTGGGCGCTGATGTGTTTGAGGGCGGCTGCTTTTTTTTAAACATGCTGGTGGAATTATCCGGTCAGTCTGAAGCCATGAGTTCCGGTGTCTTGAACGGAATGATGGGCTTTTCAAGGGTTATGGCCGGGTGGTTAAAAGAAGCCGCACAAAAAGGCATGATCAAACCGGGCCTTGATATCACTGAAATCGCTAAATTCATTGTGGTTACCATCAGCGGTTGCTCAGCTCTTTATGCTTCTACCCATGACCCGGCCATTTGGGAACTGACCCTTTCCCAGCTCAACCATTTTATTGACAATCTCAGACCATAAGAAAGGAGCCAAACCATGACAACAAACCCAAATTTTATCTCCCCCTGCGGACTTTACTGCGGTGTCTGCGCCATTCATATGGCCCATAGGGACAGCAATGAAAAGCTCAAAGAAAAACTCATCCTTCTTTACAAGGGCAACACCCCGGGCAAAGGCACCCTTCCCAACAGCCGGGAGCTTTCGACAGACGATATCCGGTGCCAGGGCTGCCTCTCCGACGATCTTTTCATGCATTGCAAACAGTGCGACATCAGGGAATGCACAAAAGATAAAGGCTATTCAGGCTGCCATGAATGCGACGAATTTCCCTGTCATCATATTGAAAATTTCCCCATGGCGGTGGGCAAAAAGGTCATCCTGCGCTCCGTGCCCTACCGGCGGCAGTTCGGCACAGAAAAATGGATCGAGGATGAAGAAACCCGCTACCATTGCCCCCACTGCGGCAATAAAGTGTTCCGCGGGGTCATGAAATGCAATCAGTGCAAGGCTGCCCTGGATTTGGATTAAAATCAGGCCTGAATCAAAAAATAATGTTTACCATGAAGAAGAAGACTTCATGTCCTTCATGCGCTTCATGGTAAGAATAAAACCCACCGGCCTTCAGGCAGCAGTCATCAAATACCGGATAATTTAGTGCTTGACTTGACCTTGAGATTTTCATAAAGAAATTGGTTGTGCGTCAGACCTGTTCAATGTGTTGGCATTACCGGATTTTATGAATCCGGTATTAAATATTCGACAAACGTAACGTGTAAGTCAAACCAACCGTCAACAAGGAGGGCCTATGAGAGCAAAGAAGTATGTATTAACCGAGCAGGAAATGCCTCGGCAATGGTATAACATTATGGCGGACATGCCGACTCCCATGGAACCGCCGCTTCACCCCGGAACCGGACAGCCCTGCGGACCTGATGATCTTGCCCCGATTTTCCCCATGAACCTGATTGAACAGGAAGTGAGCACCCAAAGATGGATCGACATTCCCGAAGAAGTCCTGGACAAATATGCCATCTGGCGTCCCTCCCCGCTTTACCGGGCCTATGAACTGGAAAAGGCCCTCGGTACCCCGGCCAGGATCTATTATAAAAATGAAGGGGTTTCTCCGGCCGGTTCCCACAAGCCCAACACGGCCATTGCCCAGGCCTATTATAATAAGGTGGCCGGCACCAAACGCATCACCACAGAAACAGGGGCAGGTCAGTGGGGCTCCAGCCTTGCCATGAGCTGCGCCTTTTTCGGCATTGAATGCAAGGTATTCATGGTAAAAATCTCCTACAACCAGAAACCTTACCGAAGGCTCATGATGGAAACCTGGGGCGCCAACTGTGTGGCCAGCCCCAGCAATGAAACCAGGTCCGGCCGCAGCATCCTGGAAAAAAATCCGGATTCGCCCGGAAGCCTTGGCATTGCCATCAGTGAGGCTGTAGAACAGGCTGTGGCCGACGACAATACCAAATATGCCCTGGGCAGCGTCTTGAACCATGTCATGATTCACCAGAGCATCATCGGTCTTGAAGCCCAGAAACAAATGGCAATGACCGGGGATTACCCGGATGTGGTCATCGGCAGCGCCGGTGGCGGCAGCAATTTTGCAGGCCTTGCCATGCCCTTTGCCCGGGACAAGATCAACGGCAAACAAATCGATATCATTGCCGTTGAACCCTCATCCTGCCCTACCCTGACCCGGGGGCCCTTTGCCTATGATTTCGGCGATACAGTCCAGATGACGCCCCTTTTGCCCATGCACACCCTGGGACACAATTTCATCCCCGAACCCATCCATGCAGGCGGTTTAAGATACCACGGCATGGCGCCCATTGTAAGCCAGCTGGTCTTAGATAAAATCATCCGGGCCGAAGCGGTCCAGCAATTGGAAACCTTTCAGGCAGGCATCACCTTTGCCCGGTCTGAAGGTTTTATCAGTGCACCGGAATGTAACCATGCCATTGCCATGACCATCAAAGAAGCCTTAAAGGCAAAGGCTGAGGGAAAGGAAAAAGTCATCCTCTTTAACTGGAGCGGTCATGGCCTTGTCGACCTTGGCGCCTATGAATCCTATATGAGAGGCAAATTATCCGACCACGAGCTGCCCCAGTCCGTTATCGATACGGCATTAAAGGATATTGCAGCCCTGCCCCAACCCCAGCCAGCCCGTTAACTATAAATAAAAAAAATGCCCCGGCCGCCGATCCTTAAAGAGATAAAGGCGGCCGGAAACCAATTTTAAATACATTGTAAAACGGATGTGACTATGAATGAAAAAACCGATGATGTTCTGAGTTCCGACCCCCCTGAGGATGATGTCCAGATCCGATGC
This sequence comes from uncultured Desulfobacula sp., assembly GCA_964635025.1. Classification (GTDB taxonomy): domain Bacteria; phylum Desulfobacterota; class Desulfobacteria; order Desulfobacterales; family Desulfobacteraceae; genus Desulfobacula. The sequence goes on from CAZWMY010000031.1 coordinate 17,619, forward strand.
CCAAGACTCGGGCACGAGATCTATTTCAAGTACTGCCGCCATGAAAATTACGGCCTTCCCTGTTTTAAAACCCTTGACTGCTGGTTTCCCTATTTTGATGTGCATGCCCATTTAAAGGAAAACATGACCGAGGAAGAATTTGAAAAAGTCTTTATCAATGTGGCAAAACCCAAAATTCATGCCCTGTTTGAACTGATTCAAAAATCAAAAGAGCGAAAGGAAACCCCCACGTGATCTTTTTAAACAAGGTAGACATCCTGCAAGGGAAATTCCCTGTCCTGGATTATTACCCTTTTTGTCTTAAGATCTTTCAGGAAACAAAAACCATCCCTTTTAAAACCCCCATCACCTTTTTCATGGGGGAAAACGGGACGGGTAAATCCACCCTCTTGAAAGCCCTGGCCTGGCGATGCGGCATCCATATCTGGCAGAGCGAAGAAAAGCTCAGGTTTGAACCCAACCCCTATGAAGATGATCTTTATAAAGCCATTGCCGTGGAATGGGAAAACGGGGCTGTGCCGGGGTCCTATTTTGGATCCCAGATCTTTTCCCATTTTGCCAAAAACCTTGAGGAATGGGCGGTCAGCGATGCTGCCATGCTGAATTATTTCGGCGGGAAATCCCTGGTCACCCAATCCCATGGCCAGTCGCTCATGTCTTATTTTACCTCCCGGTATACCTTAAAAGGCCTTTATTTCATGGATGAACCGGAAACTGCCTTGTCACCCTCTTCTTTGATTGAACTTTTGAATCTTTTGATCAAAACAGCAAAATGCGGTCATGCCCAGTTTATCATCGCCACCCATTCGCCCTTGCTCCTGGCCTGTCCGGACGCCCTGATCTATAGCTTTGACGGTCCTGTGGTGTCCCCCATAAGATATGAAGAAACCTCCTATTATCATCTGTACAAGAATTTTATGAACCATCCTGAAAAATTCATCCAACATGACTGACCCGAAAGATACGGATTTAAATACGGTAAGTGTTCCGGATGAACTTAAGCCTGTTTTTCTGCGGGCCCAGGAATATGTCAAAAATTATTTTTCAGACATTCAGAGCGACCCTGAAAAGGGCGTGATCAAATATTCAGGGGAGCGGTATATCCTGGTTAGGGCCTCGGCCATGTCAAAGGAACTCTTTGACATGATGGCGCTCATGTACAATGACCGGGGAAAAGAAGAGGCAAGGGATCTTTCCTTTAATTTTCTCTTTGATATTGCCCATTCCATAGGAAAAGCCGACGCCAAAAGCTTTTTTTTAAAAATGGGGGTCACCGATGCCATTGAAAAACTTTCGGCCGGACCGGTCCATTTTGCCTATGCCGGGTGGGCCTCGGTCAAGATTCACCCTTTGTCCAATCCAAGACCGGACGATCATTATTATCTCATCTATGACCATCCCTATTCATTTGAAGCCCAGGCCTGGATGGACAAAGGCGAAAAAACCGATTTTCCGGTCTGCGTCATGAATGCCGGGTATTCTTCGGGCTGGTGCGAGGAAAGTTTCGGTGTTCCCCTTGTAACGGCCGAAGTCGAATGCCAGGCCAAAGGAGACCGCCATTGCCGGTTTATCATGGCGCCGCCCTCAAAGATCAAGGACTATATCGCAAAATACAGCAAAAGAGCCTATATCAAATATGAACATTACAACAAAATCGATATCCCTGAATTTTTCAAAAGGAAACGTCTTGAAGATGCGTTGCGAAGCCGCAAAGATCAATTGGAAGAGCTGGTTCAGAAAAGAACGGATAATCTGACCAAAGCCAACAAAGAGCTTGCAGAAGCCAATATCGCCATGAAGGTCGTATTAAAACAGATGGAGCAAAAAGAACAGGCGGATAAAGAAAATTTTCTGACCAATGTCAAACATTCGGTTTTGCCGTATTTAAATGAACTCGCCGAAACCAGCCTCAGCCCGGAGCAAAAAATTCTTCTGGCCCAGCTTGAAAAGAATATCAGCCGTATTACCTCCCCTCTTATCGGCAAACTATCCTCCAAATACCTGAACCTGACACCCATGGAGATCAAGGTGGCAGGCCTTGTCAGGGATGGGGTTCCCAATAAGGAAATCGCTGAAATTTTAAATGCCTCCTTAAATACCGTCACTTCCCATCGCTATAAAATCCGGACCAAACTTGGGTTGAAAAACACAGACTCAAACCTGCGGTCCTACCTCTTGTCCCTTGAATAGTGGTGATTTTTAATCACCATTCCATCACTGTTTTTACAGACTTGACCCCCAATTAATAAGTTTCATATACAAACTGAAAAGGATTTATTTTATTAATTTTTATTAATAAAGGAGAACCAATCATGAAAGTGCTCGTCAGCGACCCCCTATCAGATGTAGGCATTGAAATCTTTAAAAAAGCCCCCGGCATTGAAGTCGATGTCAAAACCGATCTTTCACCGGCAGAGCTTGAAGACATTATCGGTGTCTATGACGGATTATCCATCCGGAGTAAAACCAAGGTTACCGAAAGCCTGATTTCCAAGGCGAAAAATCTGAAAGTGGTCGGCCGAGCAGGGATTGGTTTGGATAATGTAGATATCCCGGCAGCAACAAAAGCCAATATTGCCGTTATGAATACACCCCACGGCAATGCAGTCACAACGGCAGAACATGCCATCGCCATGATCATGGCCTTATCCCGCCATATCCCCAAAGCCACGGCAAGTTTAAAAGACGGCAAATGGGAGAAAAAGACGCTCAAGGGCCGCGAAATTTTCAATAAAACCCTGGGCCTGGTGGGCATCGGCAATATCGGCAGTATTGTGGCAGACCGGGCCATGGGACTTCGCATGAAAGTCATTGGCTGCGATCCGTACAAGAGCCACGGCGCCATCCAGAATCTTGGCATCCGGCCGGCCACCTTTGAAGAAATCCTGGCTGAATCCGATTATATCTCCATCCATACTCCCAAAACACCTGAGACCACCAACCTCTTCAATAAGGACACCCTTTCAAAAATGAAACCGGGTGCCATGCTCATCAATTGTGCCAGAGGCGGTCTTATTAATGAAGATGATCTTTATGAGGCTTTGAAATCCGGACATCTCGGCGGAGCCGCCCTGGATGTGTTTGCCACCGAACCTCCGGGAAAAATTTGTCTCATGGATCTGGATAATTTTATCTGCACCTGCCATCTGGGTGCGTCCACCCACGAAGCCCAGGAAAACGTGGCCCGGGATGTGGCCCTCCAGATGGTGGATTATCTGTTAACCGGCAGGGCTATGAATGTCGTCAACCTGAAAAAATGATGTATCCTTTAAATCCGTCATTTTTTTAAAAACCCTAATAAAAGGAGAAGTTATGAGGACCAAAAAGTATGTGTTATCAGAAAAGGATATGCCAAGACAGTGGTACAACATCATGGCCGACATGCCCAACGGCATGGAACCTCCCCTTCACCCGGGCACAGGTCAGCCCTGCGGACCCCAGGATCTGGAACCGATTTTTCCCATGAACCTGATCGAACAGGAAGTCAGCACCCAAAGATGGATTGATATTCCTGAAGAAGTCCTGGACAAACTCGCCATCTGGCGCCCTTCTCCTCTTTTCAGGGCCACTGGTCTTGAAAAAGCCCTGGGAACACCGGCCAGGATCTATTTTAAAAACGAAGGGGTCTCTCCTGCCGGTTCTCATAAACCCAACACTGCCATTGCCCAGGCCTATTACAACAAGGTCGCGGGAACCAAACGGATCATCACGGAAACCGGCGCCGGCCAGTGGGGTTCTTCTCTTGCCATGTCCTGTTCATTCTTCGGAATCGAATGCAAGGTGTTCATGGTTAAAATTTCCTACAACCAGAAACCCTATCGCCGTCTTATGATGGAAACCTGGGGAGCCAATTGCACGGCCAGCCCCAGCAATGAAACCGCGGCAGGACGCTCCATCCTGGCAAAAACCCCGGATTCACCCGGCAGCCTCGGTATGGCCATCAGCGAAGCCGTTGAAGTGGCGGTCAATGACAAAGACGCCAAATATGCACTGGGTTCGGTTCTCAACCATGTCATGATCCACCAGAGCATCATCGGTCTTGAAGCCCAGAAACAGATGGAAATGGCCGGAGATTACCCGGATATCATCATCGGGTCGGCTGGCGGCGGAAGTAATTTCGCAGGTCTTGCCATGCCTTATGCGCGGGACAAGATCGCAGGCAAAAACATTGACATTATTGCTGTAGAGCCGTCCTCCTGCCCCACCCTGACCCGCGGACCCTTTACCTATGATTTCGGCGACACCGTCCAGATGACCCCATTGTTACCTATGCATTCTTTGGGTCATAATTTTGTACCGGCGCCCATCCATGCCGGCGGATTGCGATATCACGGCATGGCGCCCATCGTCAGCCAGCTGGTTCTGGACGGTATTGTCCGTCCGATAGCCGTGCCCCAGCTCGAGACCTTTAATGCCGGTATAACCTTTGCCAGATCCGAAGGGTATATCTCGGCACCGGAATGCAACCATGCCGTTGCCGCCACTATCCGTGAAGCTCTGAAAGCCAAGGAAGAAGGAAAAGAAAAGGTCATCCTCTTTAACTGGAGCGGTCATGGCCTTGTGGATCTCGGCGCCTATGAAAATTTCTTCAGAGGCAAACTGGCTGACCATGAAATTCCACAGTCCCAGATTGATGCTGCTTTAAAAGATCTTGAAGCATTACCCAAGCCCAAACAGGCAACCAGAAGATAAGATCTTTTAACAATACCCGGAGGTTGCGCACTGCCAACTCATGCAGTCTCCGGGTATCTTCTTAAGCCCCTGAAAATTAATTTAAATACAATCGATAAGAAAAAATCGACAAGGAAACTATTCATGAAAGACAGAATCCATAATTTTAATGCCGGGCCGGCCGCCCTTCCCTTGCCGGTGCTTCAAGAAATCCAGGAATCATTTTTGAATTTCAACGGCAGCGGCATGTCCATCACGGAAATTAGCCACCGTTCCAAATGGTTTGAAGATGTGCTAAGCGATGCCATTGAACGGACCAAACGCCTTTTAAAGCTCAACGACCAATACCAGGTCCTTTTTCTCCAGGGCGGGGCCAGCCTCCAGTTCTGCATGATCCCTTTAAATTTTCTTTCCGACAACAGAAGTGCGGATTATGTCAATACCGGCACCTGGTCCACCAGCGCCATCAAGGAAGCCAAGATTCAGAACAAGCCCATCAAGGTCGTGGCTTCTTCCGAGGACAGAAATTTCTGCTATATCCCGAAAAATATCCCCTTTAATAAGGATGCGGTTTTTGTGCACATAACCTCCAACAACACCATCAAGGGCACCCAGTGGGCCTCTTTGCCCAATACCGGCAAAACCCCCATGGTCATTGATATGAGTTCCGACATCATGTCCCGGCCCGTTGACATGGGCAATATCGGCATGATCTATGCCGGGGCTCAGAAAAACATCGGCCCGGCCGGCGCCTGCATGGTCATTATCCGCAAAGATCTTTTGGATCTTTGCCCGGACAATATTCCCACCATGCTGAAATACAAGACCTTTGCCGAAAAAAATTCCATGTACAATACCCCGCCCTGTTTTTCCATCTATACCATCCAGCTCGTATTGAAATGGCTGGAAGAAACCATTGGCGGGCTTGAAAAAATGGATGCGCTGAACCGGGAAAAAGCTGATGCGCTCTATAATTTCATGGATGCATCCGGTTTTTACAAGGCAACGGCGGATAAAGATTCCCGCTCTCTCATGAATGTGACCTTCCGGCTGCCCACGGAAGATCTTGAAAAAGCATTTATCGCAGGGGCCACAAAGAACAATCTCGGCGGTTTAAAAGGACACAGGAGCGTCGGCGGGTGCAGGGCATCCCTTTATAATGCCACCGCTATCAATGCCGTCAATGACCTTGTATCCTTTATGAAGGACTTTCAAAAACAATCCGGTTAATGCCGGGCCAAACCGGCTTAGGCCCGTATTGTTTTTGACCTAAAATCGGAGGCATTCCCATGCTTGATACCCGTAAAGACATTGATATCATCACCGAACTCGGCGGCGTGAATTCAGAAGACCGTGCCATGACCATATTCAGGCAATACCTGGATGATGTTCATCTCACAAGAATTTCTAAAATCAAACACCCTGAGGTGTTGAAAAAAATCGCTAATGCTGTTGTGCTTTTCAATCCTGAAAAAGTTTTTATCAATACAGGGTCCCCGGCAGACAAAGCCTTTATCCGGCTCCTGGCCCTGACCAAAAAGGAAGAGGCCTCCCTTGCCATGGAAGGCCATACCATCCATTTTGACCTGGCCGGAGAACAGGGAAGAATTATTGACAGGACTTTTTATATTGCCGATCCATCCGATCTTGTCTCCTCCCTTGCCAACCGGATGGACAGGCCTACTGCTCTGGAAGAGATCAGATCCAACATGAAAAACCTCATGAGCGGCAAAACCATGATTGTGGGATTTTATATGCGGGGCCCGGTGGGATCTCCTGTATCCAACCCGGCCCTTGAAATCACCAGTTCCGCCTATGTCTCCCACAGTGCGGAACTGCTTTACAGAAATGCCTATACCGACTTTGAGCAGGAAATTGAACGTCTGGACCATTTTTTCACCAATGTCCACAGTGAAGGGCTGAACCGTCCTGAAGACCTCCCCAATGCCAGGGTGCTCATGGATCGAAAATTCCAGACCACCTATAGTTTTAAATGCACCTATGCCGGAAACACCCTGCTCCTGAAAAAAGGAAACCATCGGTTTGCCGTGGACAAGGCTGTGTATCAAAACCCGGGGAAAGAGCTGGCCGAGCATATGTTTATCACGGGCATCCATGGTCCGGGGAACCGGGTCACCTGGTTTGCAGGCGCCGCCCCCAGCGGATGCGGGAAAACCACCACGGCCATGGCCGGCAATGAATTCATCGGCGATGATCTCGCCCAGATGTGGATCAGCGAGGACGGCAGCATCCGCTCCATTAATCCGGAATGCGGAATTTTCGGGATCGTAGAGGATGTGAATCTTGACGGCGATCCCCTTTTGATGAGAATTCTAAGACAGCCCGGCCATGAAGTCATCTGGTCCAATGTCTTGATTGACGATCAAAAGATTCCCCACTGGGTGGGAAACAATGAACCCCAACCGGACAAAGGCATTAATTTTCAGGGTGAGTGGTTTAAAGGGAAAACCGATAAAAACGGGAAACCGATTCCCCTGTCTCACCCCAATTCCCGGTGCACCTTAAGCTCTTCTTGTTTTGCTACCTATTCCAAAGAAGCCGACAACCCCAAAGGTGCCTTGACAAGGGTTTTCACTTACAGCGGCAGGGACAGCGACACCATGCCCCCGGTCCGGGTGGCCAAAAATTCCGATGAAGGGGTTGTTATCGGAGCCTGTATTGTTTCCGCCGCCACCGCTACCGAAGTCGGTGCAACCGGTGTGAAACGCGCTCCCTGGGCTAACGCCCCGTTCATTCCCGGCTCTTTGGGTGAATATATGGAGACCCAGTTTAATTTTTTTGGAAGCGATAAAATAAAAAAAGAATACAAGCCGGTGATGGCAGGGCTCAATTATTTTCTGACCGATCAGGCCAGGGGTGGCAGTTCGCCAAAGCTCATTGGAGAAAAACGGGATGTAAAGGTATGGCTTGCCTGGCTTGAACGCTATGCCCACAATGAAGTCGGCAATATTTCAACCCCCATCGGCAATATACCAAAATATGATGATTTGAAGCGATTGTTCAAGGAGATCATCAATAAAGACTATGCAAAAGATCTTTATACAAAACAATTTTCCCTTTACATCGATCATATCATCAAGCGGATTGACCTTCAAAAAGAGGCCTATTCAAAGGAAAAAGGAATACCGGCTGTTCTGTTTGAAATTCTTGACCAGCAGAAAAATGAACTTCTCCAGCTAAAGGAAAAGCACGGCAGCATTGTCCTTCCCGGCCTGATGGCCGGTTAGAATGTCTGCAGCGGGTCAGGCACGACTTTTCAGGGCTTTTTGGACGCTTGAGATCAGGTCATTCATGGAAAAGGGCTTCTCAATGAAATTTACGCCTGCATCAAGAACCCCATGGTGAGCAATGACATTGGCCGTATACCCGGACATGAACAGACATTTTAAGTCCGGGTAAAGCGACAGAAGCGTTTCGGAAAGCTCGCGGCCGTTCATCTCCGGCATGACCACATCGGTCATGAGCAGGTGGATTTTACCGGCATGCTCTTTTGCAAGGCGGACGGCCTCTTTGGGTGAAACAGCCGAAAGAATGGTATATCCATGGCGTTTCAGCATGATTGTGGCTATATCGAGGATCATGGTTTCATCTTCCACGATCAGGATGGTTTCATTGCCCTTTTCCGAGGGCTTAGAAATTTCTTTTTTTGGAGTTTCTTCCATCTTCTTACCGTGCCGGGGCAGATAAATTTTAAAGGTTGTGCCCTTGCCGGGCTCACTGTAAACATTGATGAATCCATAATTCTGCCGGACAATACCATATACTGTGGCAAGCCCTAAACCGGTTCCCTTTCCGGCCTCTTTGGTGGTAAAAAACGGCTCAAAGATGTGATCCATGGTTTGTTTTTCCATGCCCATTCCGTTGTCGCTCACGGCAAGCATGACGTAGGGTCCGGGAAGGTACCCTGCGTGGACCGCACAATATACATCGTCAAATATTGTATTTTCAGTCTCAATGGTAAGTCGCCCAATCCCGCTGATGGCATCCCTGGCGTTGACGCAGAGATTGGCAAGAATCTGGTCGAGCTGGGACGGGTCCATCATGACAGGCCAGATCCCTCCTGTGGGCTTCCAGAGAAGATCGATATCTTCTCCGATCAAACGCTGAAGCATGCTCAGCATGGCTGACACGGTGTCGTTCAGGTCCAGGACCCGGGGGGTAACGGTCTGTTTCCGGGCAAAGGCCAAAAGCTGCTTTGTCAGTTCGGCCGACCGCTGGGCAGCTTTTTCTATCTCCTTCAATGTCCCATGGATAGAATCGGACGGATTGACTTCAGGCAGGGTCAGTTCCACCTGCCCCAGAATCACCGCCATCATATTGTTGAAATCATGTGCAATCCCGCCGGCAAGGGCACCAATGGCCTCCATCTTCTGGGCGTGCAGGAGCCTTGCCTGAAGCTCATCTTTTTCTTCTTCCGCTTTTCTGCGCTGAGTGATCTTCCACACAGAATCCATCATCAAGGTGAGCTGACGCACATCGGAAGAATTATAGGCTGCCTCTTTATTGGCCACACCCACAACGGCAACAATACTGCCTTCACTGAACACAGGAATGGTCAAAAACCGGTAAAGGGGGAGATGTCCGTCTGGAAGTCCTTTTTTCAACGGATTGGGGGCGTCATAGTCATTGATCATGATGGGTTTTGCCTGGCGGACCGCTTCTCCCCAGATCCCTGTTTTATCCAGTTGATATGTAATCTGAGAACCGGCGACCCCGCATTTTTGGGTCACATCCCTTGACCAGGTATTCAAGATCAGCTCTTTTTTTATTTCATCATAAAAAAAGATATACCCTGTTTTACTCTGGGTTAAGACAATCACTTCGTTCAAGGCAAAATCAAGCAGATCCTGGGTGGTTTTCCCGGAAAATTCATTAATTCTCAAAAGCCCTTCGAGACGCGCCTCGTTCAGTCTGATGGTTTCCTCAGCCTGCTTTTTCCCCGTAATATCACTGAACATGGCCACCATATGCCCGGGGTCCATCATGAAGGCCACCACCTGGAAAGCACCCTTTATCCCCTCGTGGTCATATTCGATCTGCTCTGTTTCCCAGGTTTCGCCGGTCTTCAAGACTTTACGGTATTTTTGAGGTACTTCGGTATGAATGAGTGCCGGGAACGCTTCTTCAATGGTCTTGCCGATAAAAACGGAATTATCCACGCCAAGAAGAAAATCAGCAGCCGGGTTGGCCCCTGTAAAAACAAGGCGATCCCCTTCTTCAAGACAATAAAAATGCATGCCCAGGGGTGAGGATTCCGCAAGGGAACGAAACCGTTTCTCACTTTTTTTTCGTTCATCCAGTTCTGTCTGAACCGCTTCATACAGCTTTGTATTGGTCAGGGCCACCGACACCTGGTTTGCCAGGGTTTCAAGAAAAACCGCCTGAAAATTGAAATCCCGCTCTTTTATGGAAGCAAGCCCCAAAACCCCGAAGATATCCTCCCCTTTTCGCAGCGGCAATGCTGCAAAGGATCTGATGCCTGCGTTTTTGCACTCATCCCAGGTGCAGCGGGGATCACATTGGATATCCAGGGCATAAACCGGCTTTTTCTCCTGGGCCGACAGCCCGCACAGGCACTCCCCCACCCGGTGTTCCGGAAAACCTTCAAATGGATACTCTGCGGCGGCCGGTAATATCTTCCGGACCAAAAGCCGGTCCCCTTCCCGCAAAAACAGAAAGGCCAGATCAGGCCTTACAATATCCATGATGCCTTTAATCGCCGCATCCGCCGTATCTTTGAACGAAAGAGATGCACTGATGGCCGAACTCAATACAGAAAGAGCCGTCAATTCATCAATTTGCGGATTTGAACCTATTGCCTTTCGTTCAGTGAAATCCACGAAGATTCCTCTCCTATTTCACACTGTCAATGGCCTTTTTGAATCCGTCCAGAGATCCTGCAATGGTTTTGTCCGGCACGGCATAGGACAGCCTGAAATGGCCTGGACCGCCGAATCCGGTTCCGGGAACAGCCAGGATCTTGTTTTCCTGTAATATCTTCACAAATTTAAAATCATCGGCAATGGGGCTTTTCGGGAAAAGATAAAAAGCGCCATCGGGCACGTCAAATTTATATCCTGCGGCATGGAGCCCTTCACAGAACATGTCGCGCCGTCTTTTATAAATCCCGATATCCACGGTAACCCCCTGGAGCGCCCCCACCACCTGCTGAAAAAGGGCCGGGGCATTGACATACATCATGGTATTGGTCACGCCTGCTGCGCCGGCAATGATAGCGGCATCTTCAGCCTTGGGATGAATGGCCAGGTATCCGATTCTTTCGCCTGCCAGGGACAATTCCTTGGAATAGGAAGTAAGAACAATGGTATGGGGATAAACATCAAACATGCAGGGCACATCAACACCATAGGCGATTTTCCGGTAAGGCTCGTCGGAAATCATGTAAATCCGTTTTCCGAATTTCAGGCTCGCTGCATCCAGTATCTTTCCGAGTTTCATGAGTTCTTCCTTATGGTAGATCACCCCGGTCGGATTATTGGGAGAATTGATGAGCATGACCCTTGTATTGGCGGTAATGGCTTTTTCAATGGCCGCAAGATCCAGGTGAAAATCCGGGAACGAAACCACGGTTTTCAGGTTTGCACCGGCAACAAAAGCATACTGGTTATACCCGACAAAAAAGGGCGTCGGGACCAGGATATCTTCCCCCGGGTTCATCAGGGCGCGCAGAATATCATTCAGGGCGCCTGCTGCCCCGGATGTCATGACGATGAGCTCCGGTGTCAGGCCCACATTGTATTCTTTGTTCAGGTAATCGGCCACGGCTTTTCTGACATGGGGATAGCCGGTATTGGGCATATACCCGTGGGATGTGGCAGGATTGTTGATGAGATTGATCAGGGTCTCTTTTACCACGGCCGGCGGCGGGACATCAGGATTTCCCAGTGAAAAATCAAACACATTATCTGCTCCGTATTGTGCCTTCATCCTGATTCCTTCTTCAAACATTTTGCGGATCATGGATGCGGATTCAACCATTTTAACCATCTTATCTGCTATAGGCATGAGATTTTCCTTTCAAAATTGAGATTAAAAAAATTTATTTACCATACATCAAATCTTTTACGATGCAAAGGCTCCTTTGAAAAAGGGATTATTATTTTTCATGGCCCGGTCTTTCATTCTCAGGACATAGGACGGCCTTATACCGTTTTTCCACCTTGGATAGCCCCCTTCCCATACATGATGGAGGAGTTCATGAAAGACAGGAATTGAAAATTCACAGGGCCCGATATGCACTCTGTCCTTAAAAAATTTGAAGGGCATGGGCTTCATCGTTGAAAACTGCTTTATCTCTTCAGCCACAGTCTTTTGGGTATGAAATCCTTCCGGGTTCTGCCTGAACCCCTCCGGGTCAGGGGGAAAAGGAAAGAGCTGATATAGCCTGCCAATAAAACCCGTATACCTGACCCCGTGAATGGCACCCATGAGATCCCCAATATCCTGTGGGTTTTCAATCACATCAACCTGCGGTTCAAATATGATGGAATCAAGATCTTTTTTTTCAGCCAGATCCCCCATCCATGCGCAGAACCGGTCTGCAAAAAAGAAATGATTTTCCAAAAGCAGCATATCCGATTCAATATTAAAAAACCCAAAGGCAATGTTTCCATAATTTTCCGATCTGAAGGACAAGGGCATATATTTTTCTCCATGGTCTGTTTGTGGATAATTAATATATCTATACCCTCTCTAAACTTTATTTGGCAATCTTGATTTTGTATCTGATGTCAATTATGGTTGACAATACAGTGGATCATGATTAAAAAGGCCCAATGGATTTGTTTTTAAAAACAGAGAGATAAGGTTATGCGACAGGGTTCTCACATGCCGGTTTTACTATGGACCATCACCTGTGTGATGATCCATGCATCCATCGTCTTTGCTTCAGAATCTTTTGAGGATATCCGGTTTATGACCGAATACTATCCTCCATTTAGTTATTCCGATAAAGGAGAAATCAAAGGCATTTTCCCTGATATTTTAATGGAGATCGGGAAAAATATGAACAGCCCCTTTAGCCGCGACAGGATCTCATTGCTGCCATGGGCCAGGGGATACAATTTTATCCTTAAAAATAAAAAAAGCTGTCTCTTCGGAATGGTGAAAAGTGAGGAAAGAGAACCTTTGTTTAAATGGGCAGGTCCTGTGATGGATTTTAAAAATAATCTGATTGCAAAAACCAGCCGGAATATTCATCTTAATACCCTTGAGGATATAGGGAATTTAAAAATAGGGGTTGTAAAAGATGACATTACTGAAAAGGTCCTTCTGGCTTCCGGCATTGCAGCAGGCAACCTTGTCTATGCCTTTGGGGAAGAGGCGGCAAAAGAGCTGTGCCTCCAACTGAACAAGGGCTTAATAGACCTTTGGGCCTGCGATGAAATCACAGCAAGATGGCTTCTCAAAAAAAACGCGCTTGACCCGCATCATTTCACATCTGTATATATCCTTCAACATACCGATGGATATTTTGCCTTTAGCAAGGATGTATCCAATGATTTTATAAAGGCGTTCCAGGCCGAGCTGGACAATATCAAGAAAAAACCTGTTTACCAGCAAATCCTTCACACCTATCTGTCCGAAGAATTGAGCGGATTCTGAATGCATATCCGGAGAAACCCTTTTGGAATTTAAAAGCGCCATCATCGCACTTCTCATATTCTCCGGAAGCCTGTCTCTTCTGCTATCCTTCTATTCTTTGAAGCACAGACACACCCCGGCAGCATGGCCGTTTGCAGCGGCCATGTTGATTATCACCTTTTATTCCTGCGGATATGCGTTTGAACTTTACAATGTCACCCTTGAAGGGATAAAGCTTGCCCTTAGAATCGAATACATCGGCATATCGTTCATCCCTGTGGTCTGGCTTATCCTTGCCATCGTATACACGGGAAGGCAGAAAATTTTAACCCCCATGGTTTATGGTCTGCTTTTTTTTATCCCTGTTATGACGCTGATCCTCCATTTTACCAATGACAGTCACCACCTGTTTTATGAAAATCTTGACATATCCACCACTTCCCCATTTCCCCTTGCAATCATCACAAAAGGCATCTGGTACCATGTCCATATCATCAATTCAAATGTCTCTGCCCTGATTGGAAATATTCTGTACATCCATTGGATCATCCACAAAAAGGGAACTTACAGAAGACAGGGGATCGCAATGCTGGCTGCCTCGCTTGCGCCGTGGATAGGCAATACCCTCTACCAGGCCGGGCTGACCCCATATGGCATGGACATCATTCCTTTTTGCCTTGCTTTGTCAGGACCGGTATTTGCCCTGGCCCTCTTTCACTATAAAATGCTCGATCTTTCTCCCATTGCCCGGGACATCATTTTCGACGGTATGGGTGATCCCGTCATTGTCATAGACTCCTCATTCCGGGTGGTTGATTACAATCCGGCCTCAGTCGACCTCATCATCCCGGCAGGTCAGCCGTGCATAGGAAATGACATCTCTTTTATACTGGAAAAATTTCCGGATCTCATCGCGCAAATCAAGGATGAAAATCAGTGCCTTATCGAAATCACGGTCAACGCAAAAGGAGTTGATAAATCTTTCCGGCCCTTGCTCACTCCCATCATCCACAAGGGCGGAAAACTCGGCGCCATATTGACACTCAATGATATTACCGAACATAAGCATATGCTTTTAAAATTGAATGAGCTTGCCACCATTGACGAGCTCACCGGCATCAACAACAGACGCCGGTTTCTGAGTTTAAGCCATATTGAAATATTAAAGGCGCAAAGGAGCGGACATCCGTTCTCGGTGATGATGATAGATCTTGACCATTTTAAAGCTGTCAATGATACCTATGGACATGCCACAGGCGACCGGGTGCTGAAAGCCGTTGCATCCGCCATTGGTTCCGGACTCAGGGGCAGCGATATTCTCGGCAGATACGGAGGAGAAGAATTCACGGTTTTCTTGCCGGAAGCACTTCCCAAGACCGCCGTAATGATATCTGAACGGTTGAGGGACAAAATAGCCGACCTTGATATTCTTGAGGATCAGAATATGATAAAAGTCAGTGTCAGTATCGGGGTTTCAGGGACCGCTTCACCAAAAGGAACAGATCTGGACTCTGTTTTGAAACCCGCGGACAACGCCCTCTATCTTGCAAAAAACAGCGGCCGTAACAAGATTGTAACAGCATGACCGATTTAGCGGTCAAAGGATAAAATAAAATGGCATCCCTTTCATGGAAATTTCCTGACAACCCGTTTGACTATTCGACCCTTATCAGTCGCCCTGAAGGAATCGGTAAAATCCCTGAAGCACTGATGGGAACAAAAATCGCCATTATCGGGGCCGGCTGTGCAGGCCTTTGCGCTGCCTATGAACTGATGAAAATCGGTCTTCACCCGGTGATTTATGAGTCGGATAAATACCCGGACCAAAGCCCCAGAATCGGAGGAAGAGCCTATACCTACCGGTTTCCCGGTGACCCCAAAGCCCTGGCAGAGCTGGGCGCCATGCGGATTCCCCCGGTCCATGAAACCGTTTGCCGCTATATGGACATGTTTCACCTGGATTATTCCACCCCTTTTCCCGACCCGCTTGTTGTTCCCACAACCCTGTATTTCAAAGGAAAAAAATATTTTATCCCGGTTGGCGGGTCTTTGCCCGGGGCCATCCAAAAGGCAAGTGATGCCTGGAAAAAATTTGTTGATCCTCTGCTCGAAAAAATGGCCTTGGCCTCACTCCGGCCCGAGGCATGGGCCCTTCAATGGCAGGACTATGTGGAGCAGTTCAAGGATCAAAGTTTTCTTGAAATCCTTATGAAACAAGAGTTTTCCAAGGAGGAAACCGATCTTTTCGGTTCTCTTGGCATTGGTACGGGCGGCTTTAATTCCATGTACCCGGTCAGTTTTCTTGAAATTTTCAGGCTTGCCGCCCTGAAATGGGAGACAGACCAGCGTCTGGTCAAAGGCGGGGTTGGACAGATTCCGGATAATTTCTGGGGAAGACTTCGACACTGCCGCCATTTTGGGAATACCAGCGTAAAAAATCTCAACAATGGCCGGCCGCTCGATGCGGTCATAAAAATTCAGACCCCGGAAAAACCCGGAGAAAAAATTGAAATCACAGACATCAAGGGCAATGTGGAAGTATATGATGCCGTCATCATCACCTGTTCCCACCGGGCGCTTGAAAACGGGATCAGTATCAGCCGGAACACATTTTCCGATGAGGTCTGGACAGCCATACAAAATATTCACATGACCCGGTCCGGCAAAATATTTGTCCGGACCCGGGAAGCGTTCTGGAAGAATCTGCCGCCTGAACAAACCCTGAACTGCACCATTACAGATGAAGCAATCCGCGGCACCTATCTGTTTGATTTTGAGGACACGGATTCCGGGGTCATCTGTCTTAGCTATACCTGGGAAGATTCCGCCTCCAAGCTTTGCGGATTGAGCGACAAAGAGCTTTTGGCCAAAAGCCTGGATATCCTGAAAACCATATACGGCCGGGATCTCATTTCCCATCAGGTGGAAGAAGTCAAGACCATTTTCTGGGAACAGGAAAAGGGGTATCATGGGGCTTTCAAACTGAATTACCCGGGCCAGCACGAAGATCAAAAGGCCCTTTTTCTCCAGCCAAGACCCGAATCCTTTGAAACCCACACCGGTGTTTTTTTAAGCGGCGAGTCTACCTCCTGGGCAGGCGGGTGGATCGAAGGGGCGCTTCAGTCCGGACTGGATGCAGCCATGGGGGTGATCCAAAAGTTCGGCGGAAAAATTTTTACGGAAAGATAAAAGAGGATCATGGAGGGAAAAACTTGTCTCTGAAAACAGAGGGTCAAATAATCATAAATGATTTGACAATAACTCCAGTTGTGGGCATATTGTAATTACATTAACCATACAATTGGAGATGAAGATGACGACTTTAATCAGGATAGGAAATTCGCAGGGTATCCGTATTCCAAAAGCGGTAATCGAGCAGGCACGATTGGAAAACAAGCAATTGGAATTTAAAATAATCGACGACGGACTGTTAATTCAGCCTGTTAAGAATAACAGAGAAGGCTGGAAAGAGCAATTTGATAAAGCCCTTGAATCCCAGGAATCAAGCAAAGCAGATCAGGAGTGGCTGGATGCCCCATTGGTAGATGAAGAGGACTGGGAATGGTAAAAAAAGATGTGCATAGATTTGAGATTTGGCTGGTTCAACTCGATCCGACACGAGGTTCTGAAATTAAGAAAACAAGGCCTTGTGTTGTTATCTCTCCTGATGAAATGTCTGC